>NZ_AVPI01000005.1 GCF_000768675.1 Knoellia flava TL1
AGCGCCCGGGACCGTCAGGCCGCTGCCGCCGTGGCCGCCGACGCGCGGCGGCTCGCGGCGGCGTCCCTCAACGAGACCGCCCTCGACCTCGCGCTGCTCCAGGCCGTCGAGGCGGTGCGCACCGAGCCGGGCCCGCAGACCCACGGCGCCCTGCTCACGCTCCTGTCCCGCACCCCTGACCTCATGTCGCTCCGACGCGCGGAGACGCCCTTCCTGCGCGGTGACGCCAGCGCCGACGGGCGGCTCGTCGTCGTGGCGGAGTACGACCCCCGCGTCGTCGCCCTGGACGCCGTCACGGGTGAGGAGCGGTGGACCCGCGGCGTCCCCGAGGACGGTCACGTCTGGAGTGTCGACGGCGGGGCCCGGGGCTTCCTCGTCTCGTCGGCCGACGACAGGGGTGGGTCTCGGGTCCAGCTCTGGGACGAGCGCACGGGCGATGACGTGTGGACCGTGGACGCCTCCGACCTCGCACCTCTCGTGGGCAGTGAGGGGGACGCGCTGCCCGGTGAGGCGGTCTGGGACGCTCGCGGGCGCGCGGTCCTGCTCACCTCGACCCACGTCGTCACCGTCTCTGCCGCGGGACGGCCGCTGCAGGCGAGCCCGCTCGCATCGTCCCCGTCGGGACAGCTCGAGGCCTGGCCCGACGGACGGATCAGCTATGAGGCCGAGCCGGACGTCGGCGTCGTCCTCGACCCCGACCGGCCGGGATCGGCGACGACTCCCGGCTTCGCGATCTTCTCGGTCTCACCCGACGGCTCGCTCGTCGTCACCGCCGACCGCTCGCAGGTGGGCATGGTCCGCGTCCGGCTGCGCGACGCCCGGACGATGCAGCCCGTGGGGGAGGAGATGACCGTCGAGTCCTTCGACGGACCGGTGGACTGGGCGGCCGACAGCCGCACCCTCGTGCTCGCGGCAGGCCAGGCGGTGCAGCAGCGGGACCGTGGCGGGCGCCTGCTGCGCGAGCTGTCCGGGGCGCACTCCGGTCAGGTCATGGCCGTCATGGTGGCCGGTGCCGCCCGCGACGTCGTGTGGGCGCCCGGCCGCGACGGGCTGCTCTCGGCCTGGGACCTGTCCGGGAGACGGGGCCTCCTCGCCAGCAGCCCGCTCGAGCGAGGGCCGCACAACGGGCAGGCCGACGCGTCGGGGACGACCGGTGCGGGGACCCTGTTCGCGTCGGTGACCGAGAACACCGCGGTGCTGCTCGACGCACGCTCGGGGAAGGCACGTGCGCTCGACCTCCCGGCCGGGTGCCGATGTCAGGTCTCGTCGATGGCGATGAGCCCGGGCGGTGACCTCGCCGTGGGTTCGGTCATGGGCTTCTCGGCGACCGCAGGCGACGACCTGCGCTCCGGCGCCCTCGTGGTCTGGGAGACGGACGACGGCACTCTCCGTCACGACGTCACCCTCCCGTGGGACGCGATCTCCGCCGTCGTGACACCCGACGGACGGCAGGCCGTCGTCAACGGGGCGGGCGGTGTCGCGGTGGTCGACCTCGTCTCGGGACGCGTCGTCGGTCCGGTGCTCGACCTGCCCGACCTCCCGCTGTCGGGCCGGGGACGGACGGTCGCGCTCGGGCCGGACGGAC
The DNA here is from genome assembly GCF_000768675.1 of Knoellia flava TL1. Taxonomy (GTDB): domain Bacteria; phylum Actinomycetota; class Actinomycetes; order Actinomycetales; family Dermatophilaceae; genus Knoellia; species Knoellia flava. Next base: position 1,586 of record NZ_AVPI01000005.1, read on the forward strand.
GCAGGGCCGGTGTGCTGCGTAGCGGTGAGGTGGTCGTCGTCGACACCGAGACCCGCCGGGTGGTGGCGCGGCGGGCCCTCGGCAGCGCGTCCGCGACTGCCGGTGACGGGACTGCCATCGCGTGGGCGGGTGACGACCTCGTCGTCGCGGGGCTCGACGGGCGCCTGAGCTTCGTCGACGGAGCGTCGCTGGAACCGCTGGCCCCGCCACGGGAGGCGGCAGCGGGCTTCGTCGTCGACCTCGTGGTCGTCGGGGACACGCTCGCCAGCCTGGGGTCCGACGGCGACCTGCGACTGTGGGACGTCGGCACGTGGGAGCCCGTCGGGCTGGCCCTGACCAAGGAGAACGCGTGGGGCTTCCTGGCCGCGGGCGACGGTGCGGTCGAGGCCTGGCTCGAAGGACCGACGGAGAACGCCCCGGGCCGGCTCCGCACGCTGCCGCTGAGCCCGTCGGTGTGGCGGGACCGCGCGTGCGCCCTCGTCTCGCGCGAGCTCAGCGCGGACGAGTGGAGCGTCATCCACCCCGGCAGGGAGCGGCGTCCCACGTGCGCGTGACTCCGTGACCCGACCGTGAGCGGTCCGCGACCGGTGTCCGGGAGCGTCGTGCCACCGGGGGAGCCCGGGTGGGACCCACAGGTCACGTCGGTGACCGGCCCACGAGCAGAAGGAGCACGACATGCGCACCACCATCGTCCGCACCGCAGCCGCAGCCCTCGCCGTCGCCGGTGCCGTCGCCCTGGCCTCGCCCGCGTCGGCGGCGCCGAACGGTCCCTCCGACCACGCGTCGTGTGTCGGTCAGGTCTTCGTGCCCCAGGCCACCGGCGACCCGCGGGCCATCGCCCTGCGCATCGCCGAGATCAAGCCGTGGAGCGAGGACCCGTGGGGCCAGGTCGTCAGCGACCTGCTCGCCCACTGGGACGGCTGCAAGGGCGAGTGAGCCCGAGCGGCCAGATGTCCGGGGCGGGACCCGTGGAGCCGCCTCGGGCACACCGGTCCCGCCCTAGGGTGGAGGCGTGACCGACTCCGCCGTCCACCCGCTCGTCGACCTGCACTGCCACGGGGCCCTCGGGCACGAGTTCGGGCGGGACACCGGCGGCTCACGCGAGGCCGCGGCCCACCACCGCGCGGCCGGGGTCGGACGCCTCGTCGGCTCGCTCGTCTCGGGCACGCCGGACACCCTCGTCGGCCAGGTGGCCACGCTCGCGTCACTCGTCGCCTCGGGCGAGCTCGCCGGCATCCACCTCGAGGGGCCGTTCCTCTCCGAGGAGCGCCGCGGCGCCCACGACCCGTCGGTCCTCACCAACCCCGACCTCTCCCTCGTCGAGTCGCTCGTCGCCACCTGTGCCGAGGCGGGGGCCCCGGACGCCCTGGTCCAGTGGACCTTCGCGCCCGAGCGCCCCGGCTCGGGTGAGCTGGTCGCGGCACTCGCGCGACACGGCATACTCCCGGCGGTCGGTCACACCGACGCGTCGGCCGACGTGGTCTCGCGAACCCTCGTGGAGATCGCGGACGCGTGTGGTCGCCCTCCGCTCGTCACCCACCTCTTCAACGGTATGCCGGCCTTCCACCACCGCTCCGGCGGTCCGGTCGCGGCGGCGCTCGCCTCGGCGGCGCGGGGTGACTGCATCGTCGAGCTCATCGCCGACGGGGTGCATGTCGCGCCCGAGGTCGTGCGGATGGTCTTCGAGACCGTCGGGCCCGAACGGGTCGCGCTCGTCTCCGACGCCATGGCGGCGACGGGGCTGGGCGACGGCGCCTACACGATCGGCACGCTCGACGTCGAGGTCGCGGGCGGGGTGGCGCGACTCGCTGACGGCGGTTCGGGCCGCGGCTCGATCGCCGGGTCGACGTCGACGCTGGCCGACTGCGTGCGGTGGGCGGTCGAGGTGGCCGGTGTGCCCGAGGCCGACGTCCTCACCGCCGCGACGACCACCCCGGCGTCCGTCCTCTCCCCCTGAACGTCCAGCGCGCAGCCCGCTCGACCGTCCCGTCCCGGGCGTGCGTCTTCTTGCCCCATGACCACCGGATCACGCCCGTTTCGACACGGATCTGGTGGTGCTGGGGCAATCAGTCTCCGCGCAGGGCGGGGGCGAGGAGGCGGAGCGAGGAGTCGATGGCGACGTCGTTCCAGCGGTCGGCGCGGCCGAGCATGTAGTGCCCGAGCATCCCCATGTCGATGAGCTCGGCGGAGGCGGCGACGAGCCGTGCCCGTTCGACGAAGCGGCGGGTGTGGACGAACGACGTGATCCTGTCGCGGCGACCGTGGGCGGCGACGAGCGAGCGTCCGGCGAGGCGGTCGACCGGGTCCTCGAAGGACCACCACGGGGCGAGGCCGACGACGCCGACGACCGACGGGTCGTCCGCGACGCGCACGGCGACTCGTGCGCCCATCGAGTGCCCGAGGAGGACGACGGGCACGTCGCCGTGGGCCTCTCGGATCGCGTCGAGGGCCCAGCGGGCGTCGTCGGTGCGGTCGCTCCCGCCGTTCCAGCCGCGCTGGGCGTAGCGGAGCAGCCACACGCTGGTCCCGGCGTCGTGCGCCCGGTCCTGGATGGAGCGCGCCATCCACGCGGACCGCTGCCACGAGGCACTGCGGTTGCCGACGAGGTCGCGAGAGCGGGGCTTGCCGCCGTGGAGCATGAGGATGACGGCACCGGGCGCTCCCGGGGCGTCGAATCGGGTCAAATGGGGTGTCGGGGTCGGCACGAGGTCTCTTCGGAGTCGCTGGGGTCGGGGATGGGTTGGGGCCCGTGATCAGGTCGAGGTGGGCGCGGGCGGCGTGAGGGCCGCCCTCCTCACCGCAACAACGCGCGGAGCGATGAAATGGTGTCGGCCTCCGCGGCGGGCTTGGCGTCGTCGCCGACCCGGTAGCGCTTGACCCGGGCGAACCGCAGCGCCACGCCACCGGGGTAGCGAGAGCTCCGCTGCACGCCGTCGATGGCGATCTCCACGACGACCTCGGGCCGCATCATGAGCGCCCAGCCGTCATCGTCGACGCCGAACTCCGGGAAGGTCTCGGTCTGCCACCGCAGCAGCTCGTCGGTGAGCCCCTTGAAGGTCTTGCCCACCATGACGAACCCGCCGGCCGGACCGAACTCGCCCTCCGGGTCGCGAGCGCCGAGGTGGAGGTTCGACAGCCAGCCCTTGCGGCGCCCGGACCCGCGCTCGACCCCGAGGACGACGAGGTCGTAGGTGTGCACCGGCTTGACCTTGACCCAGTGCTTGCCGCGCCGCCCGGCCGCGTAGGTCGAGTCGACGGCCTTGACCATGACCCCCTCGTGCCCCGCCGCGAGCGCGTCACGCGAGACGCGGTCGGCGACGGCCGGGTCGGTCGTCACCTCACCCTCGATCCGGTATGCCGGCGCGATCCGTTCGAGGACGTCGAGCCTCTCGCGCAGCGGCCGGTCGATGAGGTCGTCGCCGTCGAGGTGGAGGACGTCGAAGAACCGTGGGGCGAGCACACGCGCCAGGACCTCGCCGGCGCCGCTCTCGTCGGTGCCGAAGCGGCTCATCGTGTCCTGGAACGGGCGCGGGGCGCCGTCGTCGTCGAGCATGAGCGTCTCGCCGTCGAGGATGACCGACTCGACGGGCAACGACAGCGCGACGTCGACGATCTCGGGCACGCGCGACGTGATGTCGGCGAGCGAGCGGGTGTGGACCCTGACCTCGTCGCCGCTGCGGTGCACCTGGATCCGCGCGCCGTCGAGCTTGTGCTCGACCGACGCCTCGCCGGTGACCTCGAGCGCGGCGGCGACATCGGACGCGGTCGAGGCGAGCATCGGCTGCACGGGGGTGAGGACGGCGAGCCCGACGTCGGCGACGGCCTCGGGGTCGGTGAGCGCGAGGCGCACCGTCCCGGCGAGCGACCCGCTGAGCATGACCGCGCGCCGCACGTCCGCCAGGGGCAGGTCGACGGCCTTGGCGAGCCCGTCGGTGAGGACGCCCTCGAGCGCACCGGTGCGCATCTCGCCGGTCATCGCCCGGGCGAGGTGCTCCTGCTCGTCGGCGGTCGCGCGCTCGAAGAGCCCGGTGAGAGTGTCGTTGCGGGCGCCGACTGACCCGGCGCCGCCGAGCCCGGCGATCTCGTCGAGGACGGCATCGACGTCACCGACGGTGAGTGAGGACTCGGTCGCGGGCGCTGCCGCCTTCCGCGCGGCGGCCACGGTGCGGTAGCCGAGCCCGATGGAGCCCTGGCGCAGCCGGCCGAGGAGCAGCCCGACGGCGGCCTCGGCCTCGTCGGGCGCGAGGTCGCGCAGGAGCGCACCGAGGAGCTCGGTCTTGGCCGTGCGCGACCGGGTCGCCGCGAGCGCCGAGGCGGTCTCGACGAGGCGGGCGAACGGCATACCTCCGCTGGGGGGAGGGGTGCTCACTCGGTGGCGGACTGCTCGCCGGCGATGTTGACCATCCAGCCGATGCCGAAGCGGTCGGCGCACATGCCGAACTCGTCGCCCCACATCTGCTTCTCGAGTGGCACCTGGACCTGGCCGCCGTCCGACAGCTTGTCCCACCAGCCGCGCAGCTCGTCGGCGTCGTCGCCGGAGAGGCTGATCGCGATCGAGGAGCCCTCCATGCGTGGCATGCCGGGCGGGGTGTCGGAGGCCATGAGGGTCATGCCACCGGCCTCGAGCTGGCCGTGCATGACGCCGTTGGGGTCGGCCTCGCCCGGGTCGCCGAAGTCACCGAAGGTCGAGATGTTGAGGTCGCCGCCGAACACGCCCTGGTAGAACTCGAGCGCCTCGCGCGCGTTGTCCTTGAACTGGATGTAGGGGTTGAGTGTCGTTGCCATGCTTCTGACGCTAGACCCGCGCGCCGACACGCGTCACCGGTATTGCGTTGCCGACTTCTTGCCCCGTTGCGACACGCTCGCTGGCGCTCGCCTGTCGCAACGGGGCAAGAAGTCGGGGGTGGGTCGGGGCGGTCAGCGGCCGTGGCGGCGGTAGGCGTGGATCACCGACGGACGGGGCTGGCCGTCGCCGCGGTAGGGGAACTGCGAGACGACGTTGTCGGGGCTCGCGTTGCCGACCTCGCCCGGGTGCTGCACGGCGACGAGGACCGAGTCCGGGCCGAGGATGACCGGGCCGCACGTCTCGGCACCGACCGGCACCGAGAGGAACTGCTGCAGCCTCCCCTTCTCCGCACCCTCGAGCGGCATGACGTAGAGCGCGTCGCAGTGGTTGAGCGTCCCCGGCATCCCGTCGGTGGAGATCCACAGGTTGCCTGCGGCGTCGAAGGCGAGGTTGTCGGGGCAGCTGATCGGGCTGACCTCGCTCTTGTCGTAGCCGTTGAAGTAGGTCTGGGGGTCGCTCGGGTTGCCCGCGACGAGCACGATCTTCCACGTGAAGGTCAGCGCGCCGTGGTCGCCCCCGGCCTCGGTGAACTCCGTGACGTGGCCGTGCTTGTTGCTCGCGCGGGGGTTCGCCTCGTCGATCTGCGCCGGCGTGCGCGCGCTGTTGTTCGTCATCGCGGCGTAGATCCGGCCGTTGACCGGGTTGGGCTGGACGTCCTCGGGGCGGTCCATCTTCGTCGGGCCGACTCTGTCGGCGGCGAGGCGAGTCCAGATCAGCACCTCCTCGACGCTGTAGCCGGGGACCTTCGAGACGCCGTCGACGACGAGAGGGATCCACGCGCCGGTGCCGTCGTACTCGCCGTCGGCGGCGCCGTCACCGTCGAGGCGCGCGACGTAGAGGTCGCCCTCGGAGAGCAGGCCCATGTTGTGCCGCTTGTCGCCCTCGCGGTAGGTCCCCTTCGAGAGGAACTTGTAGATGTAGTCGAACCGCTCGTCGTCACCCATGTATGCCGCGACGCGGCCGTCCGCGGTCAGCGTCACCGTCGCGCCCTCGTGCTTGAAGCGCCCGAGCGCCGTGTGCTTGACCGGCGTCGACGTCGGGTCCTGCGGGTCGACCTCGACGATCCAGCCGAAGCGGTTGACCTCGTTGGGCTCCTTCGTCACCGAGAAGCGGTCCTGGATGCGCTCCCAGCCGCGCCCACCGGACGTGATGCCGTAGCGCTTGAGCCTGCCCTGCGGGTCCGGGGCGCCGGTGGCGTTGAAGTACTGGTTGAAGTTCTCCTCGCCCGAGAGGTAGGTGCCCCACGGCGTCTCGCCACCGGCGCAGTTGTTGAGCGTGCCGAGGATGCGCTCGCCGCGCGGGTCGTCGGACGTGCGGAGGTGGACCGACCCGGCGGCCGGCCCGTCGACGGCGAACGGGGTGTCGGTGTGGATGCGCCGGTTGCGCGCGCCGCCCTGGACCCAGCGCCACGGGCTGTTCGCGTTGCGGCGGGCCACCTCGGTGACGGTGATGCCGTGGGCGGCCTGGACGATCTCGAGCTGCTCGTCGGTGAGGTCGGCCGAGGAGCCGACGCCGCGGAACATCAGCTCGTCGTTGGTGTACTCGTTGTTGAAGGCGAGGAGGCCCTTGTGGGCGCCGTTGTCGCCCGGCCCGCCCTGCATGAACTGGACGTAGTCGCAGTTGTAGCCCGCCTGCTCGCGCTGCGCGGCGGGCGTCTGGTTGTCGAAGTCGAAGGCCGGCGTGCCGGCGAAGAGCGGGTCGCCCCACGAGATGACCGGCGCCCAGGCGAAGCCCTCGGGCACCTTGACGGCGTCGACGTTCGCCGGGGTCGGCGCGATGCCGGTGAAGCCGAGGGCGCTGCTGCCGGCACGACCGGCGCCTGCCGCACCGGCCCCAGCCCCGGTGGCAGGCGACGAGGGCGCAGCGGCCGCGGACGGCATACTCCACGCCGTGAGGCCGACGAGCGCGGCGCCCGCGCTCCCGGCGCGCAACGCGGCCCGGCGCGAGACGCCGGCGGCGACGAGGTCGCCGAAGTAGGCGTTGTCGGAGGTGTTGGGCACGTCCTGGTCACAGGCGTTGCCGCAGCGGTACTGGCACGTCATCGAGCTGCGGCCACCCCCGTGCGAACGGGTGAACAGCGGGAGCAGGCGGTCGGGAGTCGTCACGTCGGATCCTTCGTCAGGGGCGCGGGAGCGGCCGCGAGGGGCAGCCGTGCCGACGCTAGGGACGCCGGGGGCCCTCCCGCCGTCGTCGTGGTGAACGTCGGGTGACGGGTCGTCGACGGGTGGGAGGCTGGGGAGGTGACACCGGATCCGGACCCGGTCGGCGACTTCTTCGACGGCCACCCCGAGGGCGCGGCCGTCGCCGCAGCGGTGGTCGCCGCGGTCGACGAGCTCGGTCCGCACACCGTCCGGGTGACGCGGAGCCAGGTGGCGTTCCGGCGGCGGGTGGCGTTCGCATGGCTGTGGCGGCCAGCGCAGTACGTGCGCAGCGAGGTGCCCGCCGTGCTGTCGATCGGACTCGCCACGCGCGACACCTCACCGCGGTGGAAGGAGGTCGTGCAGCCGAGCCCCGGTCGGTGGATGCACCACCTCGAGCTCAGCCGGCCCGAGGAGGTCGACGACGACGTGCGCGACTGGTTGCTGACGGCATACGACGCCGCGGGATAGAACGCCGTGGGCTGGCCGCCGGTGGTAGTCAGGAGGCATGTACCTCGAGAACGTCGTCGTCGACGCCCGCGACCCGCGGCGCCTCGGCCGCTTCTGGGAGTCGCTGCTCGGGTGCGCAACCCTCACCGACGAGACCGCCTCCTACGAGACCCGGCTCACCGTGCCCGACGGGCCCCCGCTCGACCTCTGCTTCGAGCTCGTGGACGAGCCGCCGCGCCCGAGCCCGCGGCTGCACCTCGAGGTCTACGGCGGGGAGGTGCAGGAGCAGGCCGCCGTCGTCGAGCGCGCCCTCTCCCTCGGCGCGACGCACCTCGACATCGGCCAGCGCGACGTGCCGTGGGTGGTCCTCGCCGACCCGGAGGGCAACCCGTTCTGCGTCATGGAAGCGCGGCCGGAGTATGCCGTGTCGGGGCCGCTGTCGTCGCTGCCACTCGACAGCGCCGACGTCGAGCGTGACCTCGCCTTCTGGTCCGAGCTCTCCGGCTGGGTGCCGGTCGACAGTGCGATGCCCGGGGCGCTGCGCCACGCCAGCGGTCGCGGCCCGCTGCTCGAGCTGTGTCCCGAGCCGCGACCCAAGGAGCCCGGCCGCAAGAACCGCGTGCACCTCGACATCCGGCTCGAGCCGGGCGACGACGCGGCTGCGACGGCCCAGCGCGTCGTCGACCTCGGCGGGGCGCACTTCGAGCACGACTGGGGCGAGCTGCCCTGGCAGGTGATGGCCGACCCGTCGGGCAACGAGCTGTGCCTCCTGCCCGCTCGATCGGAGGACGCTCGACCGGAGGACACGGCGAGCTCCGAGGACTCCTCGGACGACTCAGCGGACGGGCCTCAGGACGCCTGAGTCGAGGAGTGCGGCCACGCCCTCGGCAACGATCGCCGTGGCGTCGGGGTGGGGGCCGAGCGCGTCGATGACCGCCTCGACTGCCTCGGTCCTCGTGAGCGGCTGCTCCGCGCGGTGCCAGATGGCCTCGCCGACGGGGCCGAGCCGGACGGGCCGGTCGCCGATGAGCAGCAGGGTGCCGTCCTCGCCGTGCACGACGTCGCGCCAGGGCCGGCGCACGAGCCGCTCGCCGACGAGGTCGTCGACGCCGTCGGCCGCGACGTCCGCCGCGGGGGCCGGGTCGGGCGGTGGTGTCGTGCTCCACGGTGCTCGTGGTGCCGCGCTCGTCCATGCGCCGTCGGGGGCGAGGAGGTCGGCGACGAGGTCGACGCAGTCGCCGATCTCGCTGTAGCGCAGCACATACGGCCCGCCCGAGCGGCTCGCGGCCTCGGCGAGGCGCTGGAGCGGGCGCTCGACCATCGGCAGCGACGAGCTCTCGGGGATGACAGCGACGAGCGCGTCGATGAGCGGGAGGGTGGTGAGCTCCGGGACCTCGCGTGCCGGGTCGCGTTCCAGGATCACGAGCGCCTCGAGGTATGCCGTGTCGGCCTCGCGCAGACCGAGCTCGGCCGGGCTGAACTCGGCCTTGTCCCAGGGGGATCCGTTCGTTGTGACGACCGAGATGGGCTTGCGGTAGGGCGAGACCCGGCGGTCGTCCTCGAGGACGACGGTCTCGTCGGAGAGGTAGCCGAAGTGGCGGCCGAGCTCGCGCGACGCGGTCGACTTGCCCGTCCCTGACGGGCCGACGAGGGCCACCGCGCGTGGACCGAGGCTGAGCCCTGCGGCGTGGAGCATGAGGGCCGAGCCACGACGGCGGCCGATAGAGGCGAGCGTGAGGGCGCGCGAGACGGCATACGGGATCGTCGCGGGAGGCTCGCTCCCGGAGAGGCGGTGGCCTGCCGAGCCGCGTGGGACGTCTCCGACGTGGAAGATCTCGATGTCGGAGGAGCCGTCGGGGTCGACGGTGCGGACGTCGGGGCCGCGGCTGCGGGCGCCCTGCCACAGCTCGGTGAGGCGCGTGGCCACGTCGGGGTCGGCGCCGTCGAGGCGCAGCGCCCACCGGACGCCGAAGGCGTCGATGACGAGGTCGTCGCTCACGCCCGCATCCTCGCAGGTGCAGTCGGGGCACGGAGGCGCTCGGGCGATCGTCCGGACCCTGTCGGCAAGGGCGCACGCCGGGTCATACTGACCCGGGAACGCACGGATGGAGGAACCATGACCGACACGCGCACGGGCACGCACCCGCACGAGGACCTGCTCGCCGAGGTCTCCGGCGTGCTCTCGTCGGTGGACGAGCTGCACGACTACCTCACGCGGGTCGTCCACGCGGTCCGCCGCCACGTCACGGGCTGCGACGAGGTCGGCGTGACCATGCTCGTCGACGGTCGTCCGAGCACCGCGGCCTACACGACCGTGACGACGCTCGAGGTCGACGCCGTGCAGTACCAGCTCGACGAGGGGCCCTGCCTCGAGGCGGCGCGCGAGCGGACGGAGGTCGTCGCGACGATCGGTGCCGGCGGCGACCGGGGCGACGCGACGCTGCGCTGGCCGCACTTCGCCGAGGCCGTGCGGCGCGACGGGATCCAGTCGCTCATGGCGCTGCCGCTGCTCAGTGGTGCGGAGTGCGTCGGCGCGCTCAACCTCTACAGCCAGACCCCTCACGCGTTCGACGACTTCGAGGCCTCGGTCGCGCGGGTGGCGGCCGCCCGCGCCGCCGACGCGATCGTCGCGGTCACCGAGCTCGACGGCGCCCGGAGGCTGGCGGGTCAGCTCGAGCAGGCGATGGCCAGCCGGGCGGTCATCGAGCAGGCCAAGGGCGTCCTCATGGCCCTGCGTGGCATCGACGAGCACGAGGCATTCGACTGGCTGCGCGCGACGTCCCAGACGCGCAACGTCCGGGTCAAGACGCTCTCGGAGCAGGTCGTCGCGGGGGTCCGCAGCCGCGGCGAGGGGGAGAGCACGGGCTGAGCCGCCGCCGCTGGTCACCACGCTGGGCGGCCGAGGAGCTGCGGCATCAGGACCGTCGCCACCGCCGGTGTCCGACCGCGCACTAGAGTCGGTGCATGGCTCGCCCGCACCTCGCCGCGCTCATGGAGGATGCGTGGAACCGGCGCAAGAGCGACACCCTGCGCGGGCGCGGCTGGGGGACCAAGATCGTGCCGCACACCGGCTACGGCAGCTTCGGCTTCGTCCGGGTCCTCGCGCGCGTGCTCATGTCGCGCGACCCGATGCGCCCGGTCTCCGGTGATGCCGCCGGCAGCGTGCAGTCGCTGAGGTCGGCCGACGAGGAGACGCGTGGCTGGCGGGCGTTCGTCACCTCACCGGCCATCGACGTGCCCGTGACGATCCGGATCGGCGACCGGGTCATCGACGGCCGCACCGACCGCTCGGGCCTCGTCGACATCGTCGTCCACGGTCACGGGCTCGGGCCGGGCTGGCACCAGGTCGAGATCGAGTCGCCGCTCGCGCGCCCGCGCACCGCCTCGGTGCTCATCATCGGCACCCGCCAGACGTTCGGGCTCGTCAGCGACATCGACGACACGGTCCTCTCGACCTCGCTGCCCCGGCCCGTCATCGCCGCGTGGAACACGTTCGTCAAGGCCGAGGGCACCCGAAGCCCCGTGCCCGGCATGGCGACGTTCTATCGGGAGCTCATGGCCTCCCACCCGGGCATGCCCGTCATCTACCTCTCGACCGGGGCGTGGAACACCGCCCCCTCGCTGACCCGCTTCCTCCGGCGCAACGGCTACCCACCGGGCCCGATGCTGCTCACCGACTGGGGCCCGACGCACACCGGCTGGTTCCGGTCGGGCCAGGACCACAAGCGGTCCGCCCTCGCACGCCTCGCTCGCGAGCTGCCGCACGTGCAGTGGCTGCTCGTCGGTGACGACGGCCAGAACGACCCCAAGATCTACACCGAGTTCGCCGCGCGGCGCCCTGAGTCGGTGCGCGCCATCGCGATCCGCCAGCTGAGCGTGGGCGAACAGGTTCTCTCGCACGGCATCCCGGTCGCCAACGACGACCTCGCGCCGGCACCCACCGAGGACCTCGCGGCGCCCGTCGTGCGGGCCCCCGACGGCTATGCGCTGTCGCGGCTCGTCGCACCCATCGTCGACGGCGACGTCGTCGATCCCGAGGCCGGGGCGCGAGCGCTCGAGGCCTCCGACATGTGGGGAGTGTGAAGCCATGCCCGAGCTGCCCGAGGTCCAGGCCCTCGTCGACTTCCTCGCGTCGCGCACGGCCGACCTGGCCGTGACCGGCGTCGAGCTGGGGTCGATCTCCGTGCTCAAGACGTTCAACCCGCCGCCGGAGGCGCTCGTCGGCGCGCCGGTCGACTCCGTGTCGCGGCATGGCAAGTTCCTCGACCTCGACTGCGGTGGGACGCACCTCGTCTTCCACCTCGCCCGTGCCGGCTGGCTGCGCTGGTCCGACGCGCTCTCCGCGACCCGGCTGCGGCCGGGCAAGTCGCCGATCGCCCTGCGGGTCCGGCTCTCCGACGGGTCCGGCTTCGACCTCACCGAGGCCGGAACGAAGAAGTCGCTCGCGGCATACATCGTCTCCTCGCCGGAGGAGGTGCCCGGCATCGCGGCGCTCGGCCCCGATCCCCTCGCGGAGTCGTTCTCGCTCAGCGACTTCCGCGCGATCCTCGGCAGCCGCAACGCCCAGGTCAAGGGCGTCCTGCGCGACCAGCACATCCTCGCCGGCGTCGGCAACGCCTACTCCGACGAGATCCTCCACGTCGCCAAGCTCTCGCCCTTCGCCATCGCGTCCAAGCTCGACGACGACCAGACCGAACGACTGTATGCCGCGTTGCGCGAGACGCTGTCGGCTGCGGTCCTCGCGGCGTCGGGCAAGCCGGCGGCCGAGCTCAAGGACGCCAAGCGCGCCGGGATGAGGGTGCACGGAAGGACGGGCGAGGTGTGCCCCGAGTGCGGCGACACCGTGCGCGAGGTGTCGTTCGCGGACTCGTCCCTGCAGTACTGCGCGACCTGCCAGACCGGTGGCAAGCCGCTCGCCGACCGCCGCACGAGCAAGTTCCTCAAGTAGCCGAGGCTGGCTCGCAGCTGCGCGAGGAGATTTGGCGTTGCGGTTGCGAAGTTCCCGGGTTTCTCAGAGTGCCTGCGAGCGCGGTCGCATCGACCCAGTCTGGCCCGGACCACAGTGCGGAACCTTGGCTGAAACCACCGGCAGGACCGCGGAACCGAGGGGAGCACCATGACCAACGCCGCGCCCGGCTGGTATCCAGTCGAGGGAGACAGCCGTCGCAGGTACTGGAATGGACAGGCCTGGACCGACCACTACGAAGAGCCGCCGGCCGTACTGACGCGAGCCACTCACGTGCCGGAGGCGGCTGGCCGTCCCGTCAAAGAGGGTTTGTCTCTGAAGGCGAAGGCCGCGCTGGCGGGCGGCGCTGCGGCAGTTCTCTTCATCGGACTCATCGGAGCTGTTGCTGGGAAGGATTCTCCGGATAAGGCCGAGGCATCATCGAGCTCCACGAGCAGCACCAAGCCCACGGCCAAGGCGAAGACCAGCGCACCGGCACCCGCACCGACTCCGACCGCCATCAGTGCATCCTCCGCGCTCTCCGTTCTCGCTTCGGCGCCCCAGCCGAAGAATGTGTGCGCGCCGACGCCAGCCGAAACTCAAGCACTCATGGGTGGGCTCGCCACTCACGAAGAACCCAAGTTCGCCACCATTCACGTTCAGACGTACCTGGGTGCGGAGTGCGATACCGCCAAGAAGAAGGCCGCAGAGGCCAAGGCGGCCGCCGCTGTGGCGGCCGCCCAGGCGAAGGCTCGAGCCGCCCTTGTCAACCCCAAGACCTACAAGGCCATCGACAAGCGAGCTCTCGCCAAGGTCGTGCGCAACCCGGAGTCGTATGTCGGGCAGAAGTACGTCCTCTATGCCGAGGTCACCCAATTCGACTCCATCACCGGGGGTGAGCGTTTCCGGGCTGACGTCGCGCATAAGGACATCCGGTCCTACGGTTTCTGGACCGGCGGCGAAAACTCGATGGTCGATGCCGGCGCAGCCAACTTGAGCGAGGTCGTGAACGGCGACATCGTGAAGATGCACGTGGTCGTCTCGGGCGTCGAGTCCTACGAGACGACCATGGGCGCCACACTCACCGTCCCCGTCTTCGAGGTAAACATCATCAAGGTCATCGGCTCTGCTGACTGACGGCTCATCTCCTCGGATCTTCCTTCCTGACCGGCTGCTGACGCACGGTTCACCCCGCGGACTCCTGCGCGCCGTCCGCCGGTCGTGCTGTGCCGCAAGGGTTGCGGCCATGGGGAACCCAACGCAGACCAGCCGCCGCACCGCCCTCCGCACCGGCCTCGCCGTCGGCTCGGCCGCTCTCGTCACGGGCGCGACGGCCGCCGGGGCCGCTCCGCGTGCCGACGCCCGTCCCACGGCAGCCGCCGTGATCCCGCGCTCCGACCCGTTCACCCTCGGTGTCGCGAGCGGCGACCCGGAGCCCGACGGCTTCGTCATCTGGACCCGCCTCGCCGTCGAACCGCTCGCCGCCGACGGTCGCGGAGGTATGCCGTCCTCGACCTTCCGCGTCAACTGGCAGGTCGCGACCGACGAGCGGTTCGAGGACGTCGTCCGGGCCGGGTCGACCGCGGCCGACCCCGCGTGGGCGCACTCGGTGCACGTCGAGGTCGCCGGGCTCCAGCCGGGCCGCGAGTACTTCTACCGCTTCCGCCTCGGCCCGCACCTGTCGCGTTCGGGGCGCGCACTCACGACGCCGGCGCCGGGCTCCTCGCCGTCGTCGCTGCACATGGCCTTCGCGTCGTGCTCGAACTACCCCGCGGGTCTCTTCACGGCATACGCCGCCCTGGCCGCGGAGCGGCCCGACGTCGTCCTCCACCTCGGCGACTACCAGTACGAAGGGGCGGGCCCCGGCGTCGGCCGCACGCACGCGGGACCGGAGACGACGACGCTCGCTGGCTACCGGCAGCGGCACGCGCAGTACAAGACCGACGTCGACCTCCAGGCCGCGCACGCCGCCGCACCGTGGCTCGTCGTGTGGGACGACCACGAGGTCGACAACAACTACGCCGACGACATCGCCGACCGTGCGGTGGAGCGTCCGGGCTTCCTCGACCGGCGGGCCGCGGCCTACCGCGCCTACTACGAGAACATGCCGCTGCGACGGCGGTCGGTGCCCGCCGGACCCGACCTCGACCTCTACCGCCGCAGCACGTGGGGCGACCTCGCGACGCTGCACATGCTCGACACGCGCCAGTACCGCAGCGACCAGGCGTGCAACGACGGCTACAAGGACTGCCCCGCCGCCGACGACCCGTCGCGTTCGCTGCCCGGGCTCGACCAGGAGCGGTGGCTGCTCGACGGGTTCCGCGACTCGCGGCAGCGGTGGGACATCCTCGGCCAGCAGGTCTTCTTCGGCCGTCGCGACAACGACCCGAGCGCTGCGACGACAGTCTCCATGGACTCATGGGACGGCTACCGCCCGTCACGGCAGCGGGTCACCCAGGGCTGGGTCGACGCCGGCGTGCGCAACCCGGTCGTGCTCACCGGCGACGTCCACGCCCACTGGGCCGGCGACCTCTACCTCGACTACGACGCGGTCGGCAGCACGAAGCCGGTCGGCTCCGAGCTCGTCACGTCCTCGATCACGTCCGGCGGCAACGGCTACGACGAGGCCGATGGCACCCACCCCTGGGCTGCGTGGAACCCCAACCTCCGCTTCTGGACCAACCTGCGCGGCTACGTCTCGACGACGATCACGCCGACCGAGCTGACCGCACGTTTCCGGTGCGTGCCGTTCGTGACGACGCCGGGCGCGGAGGCGTTCACCCGCGCGACATTCGTCATCGAGGACGGCGTGCGCGGCCTTCAGCAGGAGCAGGCGGCGCCGCAGCGCGAGCTGCGATCCAGCCGCACGGACGCGCAGAAGATCGCCGACACCATCGCGGCCGAGACCCACGCCGGCTGAGCTCACCCTTCTTGCGTCCGGCACTGTGGTGGGTATGCCGTCAGGTTGCCGGACGCAAGCGGGCACTGCTCCCTTGTGTCCGGCACTGTGGTGGGTATGCCGTCAGGTTGCCGGACGTAAGCGGGTGCGCCTCATCGCGTAGCGTCGAGGTCATGAGCCAGTTCCCCCAGGTGCAGCCGACCGACCTCGCCGACGACGCCGTCGTCCTCGACATCCGCGAGCAGGACGAGTGGGACCGGGGGCACGCCCCGGGCGCCGTGCACATCCCGATGAGTGAGCTGCCCGCCCGCGTCGACGAGCTCGCCCCCTTCCTCGAGCGCGACGAGACCGTCGTCGTCACCTGCCGCAGTGGCGGCCGGGTGGCGCGAACGCTGCCATGGCTCGAGCAGCAGGGCTACGAGGTCGCAAACCTCGAGGGTGGCATGCGCGGGTGGCATGCGGCGGGCAAGCCGATGGTGACTGCCGACGGCAGCGAGCCGCAGGTCCCCTGACCTCCCCGGACCTCTCTGCGGAGCTCAGCCGGGAAGCGGCGCGAAAGCGCTCGTCATCCGCACGTCCCGCTCGCGCAGCCACGGGCGGACCGTGTCGAGGATGCGCTCGCGCGTCGCGGCGTCGAGGACCATGACGTGCACGTCGAGCCGACCCTGCACGGAGTCGCCGGCGCTGCCGAGCAGGCCTGGCACCTCTGCCGACAGGGCCTCCTGTGCGGCGCGCACGTCGGCCTCGGTGGCCAGGTCACGCTGCTCGACGCACAGCCCTCCCGGCCACACCGACCGCAGCTCGTCGCGGGCCGCGACGGCGTCGCCGGTGACGAGCACGTTGAACAGCGACGACCCGTCCGACACCCACGAGCCGACGTACCCGTCGAGCGCCGCCATCCGCTCACTCACGAGCGCGAGCTGCTCGGGTGAGCCGGCACCGCGACGGCCGCCGCCGGCATACGGGTCGTCGCACAGCTGCGGGAAGGCGAGCGGCTCGGGCGACGGGACGGTCACGCCCTCGGGCGGGGTGAGCGCGATCGGGCGGGTCAGCGTGACGCTGCCGCTGTCGCCGCCGGGTGCATAGCGGCCGACGACCCACACCTCGCCCTCGGTCCAGGTCACGCCGCTCGCCCGCTGCGGCCGGAGCGGCTCCCAGTCGACGTCGCCGACGATCCGAGGGCCTCCGCACTGGGGTGGGTAGGACTCCGCGACGCCCCCGAGGCACAGCTCGACCGGGCTCGCGGGGGAGTCCTGCATGAGGAGTCCGTGGGCGACCAGCTCACCGGCCGGGTCGACGACGGCGCCGGTCGTCGACGACGCGGGAGGTGATGCCACGTGCGGGGGTGCTCCGCCCTTCGAGCCGGCCGTCGATGACCCGCACGCGGTGACGAGGGCGAGGACGGCGACGGCAGCGAGCGCGCCCGTCACTCCCGGTGACGGCGCCCGTGTCCTCACACCTGTTCGCGGTCGTCCCATGCGCCTTCGACGTGCTCGTGCGCCGCGCGGTTCCCGGGCACAGGCCCTGACCGGGAATCACACGGCTCCCGTGGGCGGCACCGTCCGCAGCGGTTTCGCAGTGGTTTCGCAGCGCTGCCCGGATGCTCGGGGCTGCAGGGTGGGGTGCCGCGTGCCTGGGGGCGCGGCACCCCACCCGCGGCACGTCGCAGGGAGACGGTCACGAGTTGGCATCGCAGCGGCGGACCTGTCCGCGAACGGTGGAGGTGCTCCCTAGGGTGCGTGCGTGATTCCGCTCGACATCGTCTTCCTGCTCCTCGGCATGCTCGCGCTCGGCGCCGTGGTCGGGGTGGCCCTGGCCGCCAATGGGGAGCGCTCGGCCGCGCGTGGCGTCGCCCGGGCGCGAGCCGGCCGGCCGGTTCTCGTGCCCGTCCTCGTGGGGTCCGGCGAGGGCCAGCACCGGGGCCGCGCGTTCGTCGACGGTGACGACGTCGTCGTCGTCGGACCGGGCACCCACCTGCGGGTGTCCCGGTCCGCGTTCCGCAGCACCGGCCAGCGGCGCATCGGCGTCAACGACGAGCTGTTCGAGTTCGCGGAGCAGCGGGGGTTCGTCGACGCAGCGGGTGGACGCCACCTCGTCGGAGCAGTGGACGAGTGGAGCCCCGCCCTCGACGCCCAGCTCGAGGGTCACCCCAGACCGGCCGGGCGCTGGCAGAGGATCCGCGCGGCGGTCCCGACGACCCCCCTCGTGATCGTCGTGCTCGCTCTCCTGGCGTTCACGGGCTTCCAGACCCTCTGGGCGATGGGTGACGACGTCGAGGCGACCGTCGTTCGCCTCGTCGACCACCCCGAGGACGGCTACACCGACTGCGCCGTCCGATGGCCAGCGGCCGGCGGGCCTGACGCCGAGCCGAACTACGCCGAGATCGACTGCTACGAGCCCTATCCCGCCGTCGGCGACACGGTCCGGATCAAGGCCCTGGCGAGTCCGCTCGAGGGTGCGGCCCTCGACCAGGAGGGCACCTACGAGGGGCTGACGCTCCTGACCGGTGGCGCGACCCTGCTTGCCGGAACCGTCGTTCTCGTCGCCGCAGCGACCCGGCTGCGGCGACCGGCCGTGCGCCTCGCACCGATCGCTGCCGCGGAGGTCACCGTCGCCCCTCCCGTCGACGTGGCGCGGGACGCCGACCTCCCCGAGCTCCTCGATGCGCTGGCCGTCCGTGAGGGGTGGCAGTCGTCCGGCACGGGCACGGCCCCGGTGCAACCGGCGCACGCCCCTCTCCTCATGGCGTTGGGGAGCGCCCGCTGGTGGCCGGTGGCGGTCCTGGCGGGGGCGGCGTGGCTCGTCGACGGTCTTCCGGGCGCGCTCCGGGCCGGGTTGGGCGCGGGTGCGGTGGCAGCCCTCGCCTGGGCGGTCTGGCGCGCACTCACGACCTTGCTCGCCGTACGTCGAGCCGCTGTCGGTCCGGTGACGTCCGAGTGGGACTACCGCCTCATTCGGGACATCGGCGACGAGTGGTACGCGTTGCTCCTCCTCGGCCGCACTCCTCACTGGATGGTCCTGCTCGACGAGCCGGGTCACCCGC
This sequence comes from Knoellia flava TL1, assembly GCF_000768675.1. Taxonomy (GTDB): domain Bacteria; phylum Actinomycetota; class Actinomycetes; order Actinomycetales; family Dermatophilaceae; genus Knoellia; species Knoellia flava. Next base: position 19,907 of record NZ_AVPI01000005.1, read on the forward strand.
CCACGAGGGGGCGCTGCGGCGTGCGCGGAGACCTTCGGGAGGGAGGCGCGGTCCACCTCCGCATCGACGGGACGTTCTGGCCGACGTTGAGTCCGGTCGTGCGCGTCGACGACGACATGATGCGTGAGATGCGGCGTGACGTCCTCGACCGCCTGAGCGGCGCGGACGGCTGAGCAGCGCAGGCCGGTGCGACACGGCATACGGCGTTATTCGGATGTATGCCGTCCGCCCTAGACATGCGGATACGGTGCCATCGTGGACCCGATCCGTAACCCCTACGCCCCGGGCGCGGGCCAGCGCCCGCCCGAGCTCGCCGGTCGCGACGAGCAGCTCGACGCCTTCGAGGTCGTGCTCGAGCGCGTGCGCCGGGGGCGGCCAGAGCGCTCGATCGTGCTCACCGGGCTCCGCGGCGTGGGCAAGACGGTGCTGCTCAACGCGCTGCGGTCGGCGGCTGTTCGCGCCAAGTGGGGCACGGGCAAGCTCGAGGCACGACCCGACCAGTCACTGCGGCGGCCGCTGTCGTCGGCCCTGCACCAGGCGGTCCGCGAGCTCGGACACCCCAGCGACGAGGAGGTGCAGCACGTCCTCGGCGTCATCAAGGCCTTCGCCCAGCGCGACGCGCCCTCGGGGACCAAGCTGCGCGAGAAGTGGAACCCCGGGATCGACGCACCCGCGGCGTCCGGACGCGCCGACTCGGGCGACATCGAGATCGACCTCGTCGAGCTGCTCACCGACGTCGGCGGGCTCGCCTCCGACACCGGTCGCGGGATCGCGGTCTTCATCGACGAGATGCAGGACCTCGGCCCTGACGACGTCTCGGCGCTCTGCGCCGCCTGCCACGAGATCTCGCAGTCGGGCCTGCCGGTCATTGTCGTCGGTGCCGGCCTGCCGCACCTGCCGGCGGTCCTGTCGGCGTCGAAGTCATACTCCGAGAGGCTGTTTCGCTACTCACGCATCGACCGGCTCCCGCGCGCGGCGGCCGACGCGGCGCTCGTCGTGCCGGCGGAGGAGGAGGGAGCGGCCTACGAATCCGCAGCCCTCGACGCGATGTATGCCGCGACGGGCGGCTATCCCTACTTCATCCAGGCCTATGGCAAGGCTGCGTGGGACCGGGCGCCGCAGTCGCCGGTGACGGCCGATGACGTGCGGGTGGCGGCCCCGGAGGCCGAGGCCGAGCTCGCCGTCGGCTTCTTCGGGTCGCGCTTCGAGCGGGCGACGCCGGGTGAGCGCGAGTACCTCCGGGCGATGGCCGACGTCGCGGTCGCGATCGCCGAGGGCGGGGTCGAGGAGCTCGACGACATCGAGTCGGTGCCGACAGCGGACGTCGCCTCGCACCTCGGCCGCAGGCCTCAGTCGCTCTCGCCCGCGCGCGACGCCCTGCTCAAGAAGGGCCTCATCTACTCGGGCGAGCGCGGGCGGATCGCGTTCACCGTGCCGCACTTCGGCCGCTACCTCCGGGAGCAGACCGCCTGAGCACAGGCACGGCCTCTGCTCGGCCCCTGCCCGGCACTGTGCGTGCCGGGCAGGTCAGGCGTTGCCGTCAGGCTCGTGTATGCCGTGCAGCCGGGCGTGGAGTGCCCTCACCTCGGCCTCGAGCTCGGGTGCCGGGCCGTCGACCCGCACACCGGGAGCGACCTGCTCGACCGACAGGGGGAGGACGGGCGACGGCCCGACGCGCCACTCGCGGAGCCAGCCGACGAGTTGGTCGGTGGAGACGGCATACGCGATGCGTCCGAGACCGACCAGGCGTGGGCGGCCGAGCACATCGCGCAGTGCTCGCCCGAGGTGTAGACCGTGCAGCCGGACCGGTCCGCCGGGTCGGTGTGGGTCGCGGCCCACCGCGCGAGCTCGAACTCCGGGTGGCGCGTCTGGTCGCCGTCCTTGGTGCGGTTGCGGTCCTCGCGCAGCACCCGCCCCTCGCCGTCGACGAGCACCGAGCCGAACGGCTCGTCCCCGTCGTCGAGGGCCTCGCGGGCGAGCTCGACGCAGCGGCGCAGGTGGCTGAGGTCCGTTGCATCGAGGGCCATGTGGGAGATCGTGTCAGAGCCGGGCCCGCGGGCGGCGGCGAGTGAGCAGGACGCCGACGATGGCGAGCACGCCGCCGACGAAGGTCAGGGGCGGAGGCACCTCGGACAGCAGCGCCCACGCGATGAGCGTGGCGATGAACGGGACGAGGAACGTCACCAGCGGCAGCAACACCGACCACAGCGCGGGACTCGGTGCCCTCCAGCCGCGGCTCAAGGGACACCAGGGCAACTGCGACGAACACTGCGACGGCGGCGAGCTCTCCCAACCCCAGGCTGAGGTAGCGCCGACGAAGGATGCCACGCCGGTCAGTCGTCCATCGCCTCGACGCCGAGCTCGCGCAGCTCGGCCATCCGCGCCCGCATGTGCCGCACGGTCTCGTCCGGCGGGAAGGTCAGGCCGGTGACCTCCTCGACGACGCGAAGCGGCTCCTTGGTGCGGTAGGAGCGGGTCGGGTTGCCGGGGAAGCGCTTGTCGGTGACGTTGGGGTCGTCCTCGATCGTCCCGACCGGCTCGACCCGGTAGACCCGCGGCGGACCGTCGCCGAGTGCCAGGGCCGCGGCGAGCGGGGCGCCGTCCTGTGACGCCGTGAGGTAGATGTTGCGCGAGGCCTTGCCCGAGCCGTAGTTCGTGCCCCAGCCGGGCGTGAGCAGGTCGCCGGGACGCAGGTCCGCCCGGGTGCCGTGGAAGAACGGGCCGGGGTCGTCGACGGTCCTCGGCGTCGGCGGTGGGTCGCGCAGCAGGCTGTCGAGCCGTCGCATGAGGACGGCCACGCGGCCGCGTCCCTCCGGTGCCCGGGGGTAGCGCGAGAGGATCTCGACGAGCTCGGGTGTGGCCCGCTTCTGCGACGCGACGAGGAGGTACTCGCCGACCACCGCGTCGTCGCCGCGTGCGACCTCGCCTGCCCGGGCCGCGTGCGCGGCCGCGCCGAGGATGTGGCGCACCTGCGTGGCCTTCGCCAGGGGATGGAGGTATGCCGCGGCGCACGCGTCGCCCGCAGCCGTCGCCGCGTGCCCCGCGGCCTCGTCTCGCGTCTCCTTCGCGGCGCGGTGGGCTGCTGTGGCGGCTGTGCGCTGGAGCCTCGACCGTGGAGCGCCGTCGACGAAGAGCCGGGCCGTGTCGAGCGCGGCGGAGGGACGCGGGTCGTCGGGGCGATCGCGCTCGAAGAGGAAGAGGGCCGGCTCGGCGCACGCGACGGCATACGCGACGACGGTCCGGAGCTCCTCGGTGGTGAGCTCGAAGTCCGCGGACGCGGTTCGCATCCCATCGAGTCTCGCACCTCCCGCGCGCGGGCGTGACTCGGGCGAAACCGCCTCCGGCGCAGCGGCACCGGTCCTATCCTCGAGTCCGGGGCCGAGTCCCACGCGAGGTGCACATGGCAAACCCCAACGAGGCAGTCATCGAGCGGCTCATCGCCTGCATCAACGACCGGAAGGTCGAGGTGATGGACGAGCTCTTCCACGACGACGCGACGATGGACTGGCCGCAGTCGCGCGAGCGCGTGAGGGGCGCGGAGAACCGTCGGGCGATCTATGGCGCGTTCCCGCAGCTGCCGACGATCACCCGCGCCGGCTCACGAGCTCCGGCGACCTCGTCGTCGCCGAGGCCTCACTCGACTACGGCGGACCCGTCTACGAGACGGTCTTCGTCTTCGAGCTCGATGACGGGCGAATCCGCAAGGAGACGGCCTATTGGAGCGAGCCCTTCGAGCCGCCGGAGTGGCGGGCGCAGTGGGTCGAGAGGTTCTAGCCGCCGACTGCGCGGATCTTCGCGCGCCCGCCTGCGCGCCCGCCCTCAGCCCACGTGATCACCCGCCGGCGCTCGCGGTCCGGGTCCAGACTGGGTCGATGGCACGCATCACGCACTTCGACCATGTCGGCCTCACCGTGTCGGACCTCGACGTCGCGCTCGACTTCTTCGTCAGCCTCGGGTTCGAGCTCGAGGGGCGCATGTTCATGGAGGGCGAGTTCGTGGACGTCGTCATCGGCATCCCCGGGTCGCGCTCCGAGATCGCGACACTCTTCCTCCCCGAGGGCGGTGCGGCGGGCCGAGACGGTGGCCGCACCAAGCTCGAGCTGTCGAGCTTCGTCCACCCGGACCACGAGCCGGGATCCCCGCACAACATGTCGACCGAGGTCGGGCTGCGCAACATCGCCTTCCAGGTCGACGACCTCCACGCCGTCGTCGACCGGCTCGCTGACGCGGGCTACGGGCTCGTCGGCGGGATCGGCGAGTGGGAGGACGTCTGGCGGATGACCTACGTGCGCGGTCCCGACGGCATCATCGTCGCGTTGGCGCAGCGGCTCGACGAGGCGGGGGAGACGTCCGAGGGCTGATCGTCGGCGCTCCGCACGACAGCCGTCAGAAGTCGATGCACCCGACGTCGCACCCGTCGAGCACGTCCCCGTCGGGCACGAGGTCGCCGATGCTGCCGGCGAACGACGACAGCGCCGACCCCAGTCCCTCGAACCCCTCCACGAGTGTCGAGAAGGCGTCGTCCGGCGAGACGTCCCCGAGGTCCGAGACGTCCCCGAGGCCGGAGACGTCCGCCAGGTCGAACGCGCCGCCGAGGTCGACGAGACCCGAGACGAGGTGGAAGACACCGGGGTCGAGCGCGGCGTCGACGGCCAGGGCCAGTGCGTTCTCGGCGCCCTCGGCCAACCGTGCCGCCCGCAGGGCCTCACCGAGGACGGAGGCGACGTGCGGTGCGACGCCGAAGGCGACGGCATACGGAAGCATCGAGCGCACCTCACCGGCGAGCTCCTCGCGGCGCAGCTGGTTGGCCTCGGCGGTGGCGAGGTACTTCTCGTAGCCGAGGGCCTGGATCCGCGCAGCCGAACCCGCGGCGGTGCGCGGTGTGCGGCCGCGGCCGAGCCGCATGAGAAGGGCCCCACCCAGGCCGAGTCCGGCGCCGAGGGGCACCCAGCGCCAGTGGTCGTCGGCGACGCCCGACGCGATCCCGGCGACAACCGCGCCGAGGACGAGCAGGAGGCCGAGTGCGGCGAGCCACCCGTTGCGGGAGCGTGGGTGCTTCGCGTACCAGCCGCGGTCGACGACGGCGCGATAGACCGCGATCTCGGCCTCGCGCCAGCGCTGCGCGACCTCGGCGCGGCGCAGCTCGCCGAGCCGGACCGAGGAGGCCCCACCGAGGACAGCGGAGAGCATGGCGCGCTCGTGCGCCGCGAGCTCCACGGCCGTGTCGGTGCGGGTGACGCGCCAGTCGTCACCCTCCTGCCGCAGGTCGACGACGCCGCGCAGGGCGAGGTCGACGAGGGTGGCGGTGAGGTCGCGCCCGTGGACGACTCCGTCGACGACTGCACCTGAGAGAGCCGGCGTCGATGCGTCGGGGGCGTGGAACCTCGGTGCGACCGAGCCGGCCCATTCGACGCCGGGCCGGACGCGTGCCGTCGCGTCGCCGGAGCCCAGGGCAGGGACCTCGCCCGGCGTCACCTGGGTGTAGACCTCGTCGCGGCGATGCCAGCGGAAGTGGGCGAGCGTGAGGACTGCGACGAGGAGCGGGATGAGGCCGCCGAGGACCTCGAGGACGGTGAGGTCAGCGAGCACGCCGCCACGGTAGTTGACGTCTGGCGCTCTGAGACGGCGGTCGGTGAGTTGACCTGTGCCGCAGGGAAATTCGTTGTGGACAACTCTCCATATCGAACGCGTGTTCGAGTATGATGGACGCATGACGACGAGTAGCGCGGTGAGCGGGCAGGACCGGTATGCCGGCCTGCTCGCGGCCGCTGCCTCCCTCACCTCCGAGGAGCTCCTCGATGTCGTCGAGGACGCCCAGCGTGAGATCGACGCCGCCCACGCGCGGCAGGCGGTGGCGCTGGCGCACCTGTCGGCGACCGAGCCGGTGCGGCAGGAGGACGGCACGACCGTCGAGGTCCACCGCGGGCTGGGGCATCAGCGGCTCGACGCGCCCGAGCTCGCGGCGTCGCGTCTGGGGGTGTCGGTGCACGTCGCCACGACCCGCGTCGAGGACGCGGTGCGTCAGCTGACCCGCACGCCGGCGCTGGTCGACGCGATGGCCGCGGGGGTGCTCGACCTGCGCCGGGCGGCCGTCGTCACCGACGAGACCGAGTTCCTCGACGCCGGCGACGCCGCCGCGGTGGTCGACGCGTTGGCGCCACACTGGGCCGGGGTCACCGTCGGCCCGCTGCGACGGCTCGCCGCGCGCACCGTGGCCCGGTTCTTCCCCGGGAGCGTCGCCGCCGAGGCCGACCGGGTCCGGGCACGCCGGGCCCTGACCCGCGTCACCGGCGAGCACGGCGTCGACACCTGGCGCGGCGACGTCCTCGTCGAGCAGTCCCGGCCCGCATGGGCAGCGGTCACCGAGCTCGCCCGCCGGCTCGTGCGCGAAGGCGTCGCCGACTCCCTCGCCCAGGCCCGCTCCGACGCGATGATGCGGCTCATCCTCGAGCACAGCGACGTCAGGGTCGTCGTCCACACCACCCGCGCCGCCGACACCGCAGACGCCCAACCCGAGCAGGCGGCGGGTCTCCGCGGGAACCCGGCTGCTCGCCCACGCGCAGCCAACGAGGACTGGGTGGAGGTCGGCGGGTTCGGAGCCCCGGGCACGGCCTTCGTCCCGGCGGACGCGGTCGGCCCGGCCAATGGCCCGGCGGACGGACGGATTCGTCCTCATGCACGTTCGGGGCTGGTGTGTGACCGCGGGACCGGGGCACTGGTCGGCGGGCATGTCCCCGCCGGACTGGCCCCCGGCCGCGACCTCACCCGCACCGCCCCCATCGCCTTGACCGACGACAGCGGCGCCCCAGCGTGCACGACCTACCGCATCCCCGCAGCCATGGTCAGGTTCGTCCGGCTTCGGGACGGGTCCTGCCGGTTCCCCGGATGCTCCACCCCAGCCCGCCAGTGCGACCTCGACCACGTCAGACCCTGGCCGACCGGACCCACCTCCACCACCAACCTCATCTGCTTGTGCCGACGCCACCACCGCATCAAGCAACGCGACGGCTGGACCCTGCGCCTGCACCCCGACGCCACCATCACCTGGACCGACCCCACCGGCCGCACCTCCAACACCACCCGGTCGACCACCTCCACCTCGCAGCCACCACCCCTGCACACACGGCGGCGTCCGAGCACTTCGGCACGCATCAGGGTTCGTCCGTGCCGCGACGGCACATCGACCTCAGCCTCCTCGACGAGGACCTCGCCGAGCTCCTCGCCGACCACCACACCCGAGAGGCCCGACACCGGCGCCACCGACCAGGCCCCAGCCGGCACCTCACCTTCGACGCACACGAGCCCAGCACGACACCGTTAGACCCGGACTGGGTCTGGCCGCAACGCGCCTACGAACCGCCACCACCACCGGCACCCCGCCCCGACGTCATCCCCTTCTGAGTCCGTCCCTGTAGGACCGTCGCGCTGCCGCACCGCCGCCCGCCGCACCCAAGGCCGCCTACGCGCCAGCGTCGCTCAGGTGCCCGACTGCGGGCGCCAACCCGGCGGCGGGTCCTCGCCGACGCGACCGTCGACCGCTTCGCGCAGCAGGTCGGCATGCCCGGTGTGGCGGCCGTACTCCTCGGCGTGGTCAAGCACGAGCCGTCGCAGGCTCACCTGCTCTCCGTCGGGACCCGTGCGGGCGATCGGCTGGTCGAGCCCGCCCTGCGCGACGAGCCGGTCGAGCGTGGCGCGCGAGCGTTCGACCGCAGCGTCGTAGCGCCGGTAGAGCGACTCGACCGTGTCATCTGGCGTGAGCGTGAGGTCCCAGTTCTCGTCCTCGTCCCACCGGTTGTCGTCCCAGTCCGGCGGCATCTCCCTCCCCGCGAGCTTGACGAAGAACGCAAGTCTTCCTGGACGGCGAGGTGCTTGAGCAGCGCGCCGAGCGAGAGCGTCGACGGGCCGAGCGTGGCCGCGAGCCCGGCGGCGTCGAGCCCGTCCGCTTTCCACCGGAAGGTCCACCGCAGCCGGTCGAGCGCCCCGAGCACGTGCTCGGCCTCGCTCCCGCTCAGCGGCGGCTCCCACGGTGTCTCCTCGCTGCCCGGAACCGGGTCGGTCATGACCTCTCCTCGCCACCGGGAGACGCGCCCGTATGCCGGCCGCCCCCGTCCTCGGCGGTCGTCGCGCCAGCGCCCGCCGCGACGCGCGACTCGAGGACCGCGAGGTCGCGTTCGGCGAACTGGCGGTGCCACCACTCCTCGTTGAGGAGCGTGTCGAGGCACTCCCGAACGGGGAAGCTCTCACCGGCCGGCGGCCAGCCGACTCCGTCGACCGGGTCCGTCATCGCGGCGAGCCGCTCGTCGGTGAGGTCGGCGAGGTACGCCCGGACCCTCTCGAACCGGTCGCGCCGCAGCTCGAGGACCTCGTCGAGCGTCGGCCGGGCGGCGCGGTCCTGCGGCACTCCGGGTGTCGGCCGCATCTCGTCCCACGGCAGCTCGAGCGGGTGCCACGGCGAGGGGTCGCCCAGGATGGCGCGGCTCAGCCACGAGCTCGTCGCGAAGGGCAGGTGCCGCAGCGTCTGGACGAAGGACCACTCGCCCTCGACGCTCTCGTGCAGGAGCTCGGGGTCGGACTCGGCCAGCCGGCGGGCACGCTCGACCGTCCCGACCCACAGGCCGTCCAGGGTCTCCCACGCGGCGCGGTAGCCGTCGGGGTCGACCGGGTGAAGCGCCGCGCGCTCTGGGTGGAGACGGTCGAGCTCGGCCTCGACGAGCGGTCCGACGTCGACGCCGTTGACGGTGAGCCCCTCGACCTCGCCCCAGATCTCGACGCCGGTGAGGTAGGCCCCGCGAACCCGGACCTGCTCGAGCGCGACGTTGCGCAGGTCGACCTTGCTGAGGTCGACCGACCGCATCGTCGAGCCGGTGAGGTCGACGCGGTTCCACGACGACCCGCTGAGGTCGACGTGGTCGAGGACCGCGCCGAGCAGCTGCTCGTCGCGGAACTCGCGCACGCCGTCCACACCGACCGGGCCCGCTTCCGAGCCGACCCCCGAGACTGCCGGGACGTCGGCGGAAGCAGGGTCCCCTGTGTTCACAGCGTCCTCAGGAACTCGATCGACCGCTCCAGCACGAGCCGGGTCGCGCCCTCGTCGTAGCCGTCGAGCGAGCTGTCGGCGAAGAGGTGGCCGTCGCCCGGGTAGAGGAACATCTGGGCGCCGGGCGTGGACCCGACGAACGGCCGCGCCACGTCGATGTCGCCCTCGTCGACGAAGAACGGGTCCTTGTCCATCGCGTGGATCTGCACCGGCACCCCCGAGGGCCACGTCCCGAACTCCGCCGGGTCCGCGAACCCGTGGTAGAACAGCCCGCCCAGCGCCCCCGGCCGGGTCTCGAGCAGCTGCTGGGCCGGCATGACGCCGAGGGAGAAACCGGCATACACGACCGCGGTCGGGAGATCGGCGACGGAGCGCACCCCGCGCGCCCGCACCTCACCGAAGCCCACGCTGCCGCAGTACTCCGCGCCCTCGTCGATCGACCCGAAGGTCCGCCCCTCGAAGAGGTCGGGCGTGTGGACGGTGTGGCCGACCCCGCGCAGCGCGTCGGCGAAGGCGACGACGCCGGGGGTGAGGCCCTGGATGTGGTGGAAGAGAACGATGTCGGTCATGGCGCCAACGTAGGACGGATTGCGGACGGAAGGCTTCCGCAACGGACGCGGATGCGAAAAACTTCGCCGTATGCCGTCCACGACCTTCGACGCCGACCTCGTCGACGCGAGCCCGACCGCTCGTGCACTGCGGGCACTCGAGCTCATCCAGGGCCAGCCGGGCATCACCGCCGACCGGCTGGGCGACCGCCTCGGGGTCACGCCCCGGGCTGCCCGGCGCTACGTCGCGACGCTGCGCGAGGCCGGCATACCCATCTCGTCGGTGAGCGGTCCAGCGGGTGGCTACCGGCCGGGGCGCGGACTGCGGCCGTCTCCGGTCGTCTTCACCTCGGCCGAGGCTCTCGGCCTCGTCATGGCCGTCCTCGACGGGCACCACGACCCCGACGACACCGACGACCCCGTGGGCAGCGGCATCGCCAAGATCCTGCGCACGCTGCCCGAATCCGTTGCGGCACAGGCCGACACGGTGCGCCGCGTCGCCGCGCCCGTCCCCGACCGCGCCGACGCGCGGCCGGCCCCGGGCCCGACGGCGACCCTCGTCCGGGCCTGCGCGGACGGGCGCGAGGTCCGCGTCGACTACCGCACCGAGACCGGGCGCGAGCTCGTCCTCGACGTGCAGCCGTGGGCGGTGGTCGTGCGGCACAGCCGGTGGTACCTCCTCTGCCACTCGCTCACGTCGGACGCCACCCGCGCCTACCGGATCGACCGCGTGAGCCGGGTGGTCCTCCTCGACGGGACCTTCACCCCGCCACCGGACCTCGACCCCGTCGACGCCCTCGTGCGCCACCTCGGCGAGGGCTGGGACCACCCCGTCGAGGTCGCCGTCGACGCACCCGCCGACCTCGTCGAGCGGTGCATCCCCACGACGATGGGCCGCGTCGACCCGGTGACCGAGACGACGTGCCGCCTCGTCGGCAGCACGAGCAACCCCACCTCGTATGCCGCGGACCTCGCCTCCCTGCCCGGCGCCTTTCGCGTCGAGCGGGGAGACGAGGTCCGTGCGGCGGTGCGTGCCCTGGGGGAGCGGATGATCGCCGCCTCCGGCTGAGGAAGTCGAAGGTCGTCAGCCGGCGAGCCGGGTCAGGCCTCGGGCAGCCGCCGTCCGGGTGCCCTTCCGGCTGCCCGTCCGTGTGCCCGTCAGGGGCGGTCGAGCCCGAAGGTGTAGGAGCCGGAGCCCGAGTAGGCCCTGACCCGCCACGAGTAGTAGCCGGAGGTGCCGGTGTAGCTCACCCGCTCCTCGGAGGTGGCACCGAGTCCGCTGGCGACGACGACCCAGCTCGAGCCGTTCCACTTCTCGAGGTAGAGGTCGAAGTCGGCGCCGGTGGGCCCGCTGATGCAGCCGACGTGCGTGCCGGACGTCGCGTAGTACTCGTCGTTGGCACCCGGGTGGTAGGCCGTGCCGCCCGAGGTGAGCGACCCGGTCTCCTTCTCGGGCATCGTCGAGCAGGTCGTCGGCTGGGGGTCGGGGTCGGGGTTGGTGGTGCCCGTGCCGGTGAAGAGGAGGCGGTTCGGCGAGCCGGTGCCGGGGTTGGTGACCCGGCCGGTCGTCGAGTTCGCGATGAGCGTGCTCGCGATGGTCGCGGGCGAGGCGCTCGGGGTCGCCTGCAGCAGGAGCGCAGCAGCACCCGCCACGTGCGGCGTCGCCATCGACGTGCCGCTGATGGTGTTGGTCGCGGTGTTGCCGGTGTGCCAGGCGGACGTGATGTTGGAGCCCGGCGCGAAGAGGTCGAGGCAGGAGCCGATGTTGCTGAAGCTCGAGCGGGCGTCGGTGTTGGTGGTGCTGCCGATCGTGAGGCCGGCCGCGACGCGACCTGGCGAGCCGTTGCAGGCGTTCGCGCCGGAGTCGTTGCCGGCCGCCAGCGCGTAGGTCACGCCGTCGGCGATGGAGTTGCTCACGGCCGTGTCGAGCGCGCTGGACACGCCGCCGCCGAGGCTCATGTTGGCGACCGCCGGGGCGCCGGCGGTGTGGTTCTGGGTCACCCAGTCGACGCCGGCGATGACGCCTGCGTTCGAGCCGCTGCCCTGGCAGTCGAGGACGCGGACAGCGACGAGCCGCACGTCCTGCGCCACGCCGTAGGTCTCGCCACCGACGGTGCCGGCGACGTGGGTGCCGTGGCCGTTGCAGTCGTCCGTGCCCCGACCGTCGGAGATCGCGCTGTAGCCCGACGTCGCACGGCCGCTGAACTCCGCGTGAGCGTTCCGGATGCCGGTGTCGATGATGTATGCCGTGACGCCCGCACCAGACTGGGTGAAGGTGTACGAGTTGCTCAGCGGGAGGGTGCGCTGGTCGATGCGGTCGATGCCCCACGTCGCGGGGGACTGGGTCTCGCTGGCGCGGACCGGCTGGTCGGCCTCGATGAAGGCGACGTTCGGGTTGTGGCGCAGGCCCTCGAGCGCCTTCGCGCTGAGCTTCGCGGCGAAGCCGTCGAGCGCGGCGCCGTAGCGGTGGGTGACGGTCGCCCCGTCGTTGCGGGCCTGCGCCTCTGCGCTGCGCATGCTGGCCCGGCTCGAGTCCTTCTCGAGGACGACGATGTAGCGGCCGTCGGACGCCGTGCCCCGAACCGGGGCCGGCTGGTCGTCCGGCACGGCTGCGGCGCGGGCCGCACTGCGTTGCTCCGGGCCGGGCGAGGTTGCGCCCGTGGCGTTCGGGACGGCCATGGCGCTGCCGAAAAGCGTTGCGGCGAGGGCGAGCCCGAGTCGTGTCGTTGTCTGGTGCATCTCGTCAATCCTTCCGATGGGGTGGACGCGACGACCCTGACAGCCGGTCGATGGTCGCAGGAAGGGTTGCGAGGGGGTTAACAGTTAACTCGGGCCGAGCGACGGCTGTGCCGAGCCGGTGGACACGGGCGCCTCGTCCGGCCAGGACCAGCGCAGCCCGGTCGTGCCGGGGGTGTTGTCGGCGTGCACCACCGTCGCCCGGTGCTCGAGGTCGAGACCGACGAGTGCCTCCCGCTCGTGCGTGAACGCCGTCACGGACTCGGGGCGCGCGTCGCGGTGGAACTCCACCTCGAGCAGGAGCTCTCGCAACGGGGTGCGCAGCCTGCGGGTGTACTCGACCTCGTAGGGGCCGACGCCGCCCCAGTCGAGCTCGTACTCGACGATGACGGTCTCACCGCGCCGCAGCGGCTGGCAGAAGTGCAGCTCGGCGCCGACGACGCCGCCCTCGGGCGCGACCTCGAGCCGGCCGAGGCGAGCGCCGCGGACGACCGTGAGGCGGGGCAGGGGCACGGTCGGGTCGTCCTGCTGGTGCAGGAGCACGCGCCGGTCCGGCCCGTCGCAGCGGGCGCGCATCGCCTGGCGGACGGTGAGGCTCGTCGTCCGCCGGTCGGCGCCCACGAGCAAGCGGTCGTGCAGCATGACCCGGTCGAGCTCGGTGTCCCACTGGGTGTCGAGCAGGGCAAGGACCGCGGTGGCGCAGTCCTGCTCCCACAGGGTGTCGAGCCCGGGGACCCGGGTCCGCCGGCTGCGCTCACGAGCGCGCGGGAGCACCCCGACGAGCTCTCCGCGCCGGAGCTCGAGGACCTCCTCGAGGTGGGCGAGCGTGGTGAGCGAGGAGCGCCGACCCGGCTCGCTGCGGCCGGACTTCCAGTAGCTCAGGGTGGCGACGCTCACCGCTGCCCCGCGCTCGTCGAGGCGCGCCTGGATCCGGTCGAGGCTGAGCCCACGCTGCTCGATGGCGCGCCGCAGCGTGTCCGCGAAGGTTCCGGCCGGGTCGGACATCCGAACCACTCAACCATCTCCGCGGTCGGCGCGCTCGTCGAGGAGGCCCCGGCCCTCTTGCCTCTGCGGGCCATCGAGGGTGAGGTGGGGGCATGGGCAAGCATCCGGCATACGTGCACACCGTCCTCGACACGAAGCGTCCGCGAGAGCTCGCCGAGTTCTATCGCCAGCTGCTCGGGCTCGTCTACCGCGCCGGTGACGAGCCGCCGACCGACGGCAGCCCCGACGACGCCGACTGGCTCGTCCTCACGCAGCCCGACGGCACCCGGCAGCTCGCCATCCAGGAGGAGCCCGAGCACCGCGCCACGACGTGGCCCGACCACGACGTGCCGCAGCAGCTGCACATCGACTACCTCGTCGAGTCCGTCGAGGAGCTCGAGCGACACAAGGACGAGGCATTGCGGCTGGGCGCTGAGCTGCGGCTCGACCGCAGCGACGACGAGGAGGAGCCGCTCTACGTCCTGGCCGACCCGGCCGGCCACACGTTCTGCCTCTTCGTCGGCACTCACGGGGGGTTCTGAGCCAGCGGACGCCCCCCGCCAGACCGCCGGGGTGGCCCGTGCCGTCAGACTGACCTGATGCTGGACTCGGTCAACGCGTTCCTCGAGACGCACGCGAGTGCCGGCTGGCTCCTGCCCGCGCTCTTCGTCTACTTCGCCGTCGACGGCATCGTCCCGCCGCTGCCGAGCGAGGGCGTGCTCGTCGCGCTGGCCGCCATCGGTGCCTCGACCGGCGCTCCGCACTGGCTGCCGCTGCTGCTCGTCGCGTGGGCCGGAGCGTGGGTCGGTGACAACCTCGCCTACCTCCTCGGCGACCGGACCGGCGTCGACCGGCTCGTCCGGCGCACCGACCGCGGCACGCGGGCGATGGACTGGGCGCGACGAGGGTTCGACACGCGGGGCGCCCTCATCGTCGTCGTCGGACGGTGGATCCCCGTCGGGCGGGCGGCGGTCAACCTCATGGCCGGCGCGACCGGCTACTCACACCCTCGCTTCGCCTCGTATGCCGTCCTCGCAACCGGTCTGTGGTCGGCGTGGTCGGTGGGCCTCGGCATCCTCGCGGGGCGGTGGGTCGAGGACAACGCGCTGCTCGCAGGGGCGCTCGGGGCGGGGCTGGCGCTCGTCGTCGCCTTCGTCGTCGAGCGGGTCTCCCGGCGGTTCGCACCCGCCTGACGTCGTCGTCCGCGGCCGCCCGGCGCAATCCCGCCTAAAGTCGGTCGATGGACACCTCCACGGCAGCCGATGTGCTGCGTGCCAAGGAGCAGTCGCTGCTCGACGAGCTCGCCACCGTGACCCGGCCGCTCGGCGAGTCCGGCTCGATCTCCTTCGGCAAGCGCATCGGCGAGGGCACGTCGATCGCGGTCGACCGGCTGACCTCGGTCTCGGTGCAGGAGCGGCTGCTCGCCACCCTCGCCCAGGTGAGGACGGCGCTGGCGCGGATCGACGACGGCACCTATGGCACGTGCGAGGTCTGCGGCCGGCCGATCGGGGACGAGCGCCTCGAGGCGCGACCCTGGGCGGTTCGCTGCGTCGCCGACAGCTGAGTGCTCCGGTGCCAGCCACCGCCACGCCCGTGGCTGACGGCATACGGGTGGTGTGGATGGCGCTGCCGCCTGAGGGTTGTCGGTGGTCGAGGTGAAGAACTGGTGGAGATCGGCGCCGGTGGCGGGTCTCGGCGCGACCGCTCGCAGGACCTGATGACAGAGTGACGGGGTCGCCGTGACCGGCATCCGGGCCGCGGCGGGACCGTGTTCGGATCGACGAGGGGTTGTGCAGTGCGCTCGCGTGGGTGGGGAGTCAAGGTCGGGATCGTTGTCGTGGTGCTCGCGCTCGTCGCGGCCGCGGCCGGTGGGATCGTCTGGTGGCGCGACCGTGAGGGCAGCGCAGCTCGCGCCGCCGCCGAGCTCGTGGCCGAGGGCCTGTCGCGCGGTGGGTTCGGCGACTCGGGCGCGATGCGGGACGGCGAGGGTGGCACGCCCGAGCTCGAGCCGATCGTCCGTGGGATGCGCGGGGCCACCCACGAGGTGAACGTCCGCTCGGTCACCGACCCCGAGGACGGCTCCGCGCGGGCGACGCTCGCCCACACGTGGACCCTGCCGGGCGCCGACGAGACGTGGACCTACGAGACGCCCCTGGAGCTCGCCAAGGCCGACGGGGAGTGGGCCGGTGTGTGGGACCCCGCCGTCGTCGCCCCGGACCTCGCCGAGGGCGAGACGCTTCGCACGACCCGCACCCAGCCCGAGCGCGCCCAGGTGCTCGGCGCCGGTGGCGCGCCGATCGTCGAGGCACGCGACGTCGTGCGCATCGGGGTCGACAAGACCAAGGCCACCCCCGCCGAGGCGGTGACGTCGGCGCGGGTGCTCGCCCAGGCCGTCGGCGTCGACGTCGACACCTTCGCCGCCTCGGTGCAGAAGGCCGGCCCGCAGGCGTTCGTCGAGGCGCTCACCGCCCGGGTCGGCAGCTCGGAGGAGCAGGCGGCGCGTGAGGTCGACGCCCCCGGCACGTTCCTCGTGGCCGCAAGGATCCCCCTCGCCCCGACGTCGACGTTCGCCCGTCCGATCCTCGGGGTCGTCGGCGATGCGACCGCCGAGATCGTCGAGAAGTCGGAGGGCCGCATCGTCGCCGGTGACCGCGTCGGCATCGGCGGCGTGCAGGCGGCCTACGACCGCCAGCTCTCCGGAACTCCCGGCTTCAGCGTCGTCACCTCCGGCGGCGCCGAGAGGCGCACGCTCTTCTCGACCGAGCCCGAGGCCGGCTCGCCGGTCACCCTCACCCTCGACATCGCCACCCAGAACGCGGCCGAGCAGGTGCTCGCCAAGGTCGGGCCCGCGTCCGCCGTCGTCGCCATCCGCCCCTCGACAGGTCATGTCCTCGCAGCCGCGAGCGGCCCGGGCAGCAAGGGCGTCTCGACCGCGACGCAGGGCCGCTACGCGCCGGGGTCGACCTTCAAGGCCGTGTCGACGCTCGCCCTCCTTCGCTCCGGGGTGACGCCCACGACCACGGTGCAGTGCCCACCGACGACCACGGTCGACGGGCGGACCTTCAAGAACGTCGACGGCTTCCCGACCTCGGCCCTGGGCGCGGTTCCCTTCGCCACCGCCTTCGCGAACTCGTGCAACACCGCCTTCATCGGGCTCGGCGAGGAGCTCGAGCCGGCCGACCTGCCCACCGCCGCCGCCGGCCTCGGGCTCACCGCCGAGCCGGCGCTCGGCCTCCCGGCCTTCCTCGGGTCGGTGCCCGAGCCCGAGCCCGGCACCGACGAGGCCGCCTCGATGATCGGCCAGTCCAAGGTGCTCGCCTCTCCGCTCGGCATGGCAACCGTCGCCGCCTCCATCGCGGCCGGCAAGCCGGTGGCGCCCGTGCTCGTCGAGACCGGGGCGGGTGGTTCGGGTGACGAGGGCGGGGCGTCCCCGTCCACGTCGGCGTCGGGGTCCGGCAGCCCGGCGGCGACGACAGCCCCCAAGGCACCGGCCGCGCCGGTGACGGCGGCCGAGGCCGAGCAGCTGCGCACGCTCATGCGTGGCGTCGTCGAGTCCGGCAGCGGCCGGTTCCTCGCCGACGTGCCCGGCGCTCCCGTGCTCGCGAAGTCCGGCACCGCCGAGTTCGGCGAGGCCGGTGCCCTCAAGGAGCACGCGTGGATGATCGGGATCCAGGGCGACCTCGCCGTGGCGGTCCTCGTGGCCGAGGGTGAGGGCGGCGCGACGACGGCCGGCCCACTGCTCGAGGCGTTCCTGCGCGCTGTCGCCTGACGACGTCCCGACGTAGCCGCCGCAACACCTCCCGTATGCCGTGTGGCCGGGCCGGTGCCCGCGGCCGGGTTCGGCGCGCCAAAGTCGGGTGACGGTGTCGGGGCGGACCTCTAGCGTGGGCGCATGACCGACCTGCCCGACGACGGCGGCATGCCCCGCGGTGGCACCGACGCGGCGGAGCCGTCGGGCGGCAGCGAGCCCGAGGCGGACGCACCCGACCTGCCCGGTGCGCCCCAGGCCGAGGCGCACCTCCTGCCCGGCGTCGAGCGCGGTCCCGAGACGGTGCGCGCGTTCCGGCTGCTGCTCGCCAACGCCCTCGTCGCCAACGTCACGACGAGCTACCTCTGGTTCGCGCTGACGTTCTGGGCCTACCTCGAGACGAAGTCGGTCCTTGCGTCGTCAATCATCGGCGGCTCCTACATGCTGCTCGTCGCCGCCTTCGGCATGGTCTTCGGCACCGTCGTCGACCGGCACCTCAAGAAGCACGTGATGATCGCGTCGGGACTCATCCCGCTGGCGATGTTCGCCGTCGCCGGCGGGCTCTACCTCGCCTTCGAGACGCAGCGGCTCGTCGACTGGAACGGCCCGGTCTTCTGGGTCTTCGTCGCCGTCATCCTCATCGGCGGGGTCGTCGAGAGCATGCGCAACATCGCCCTCTCGACCACCGTCACGCTCCTCGTGCCCTCGGACGACCGCGACAAGGCCAACGGTCTCGTCGGCACCGTCCAGGGGCTCGCCTTCATGGTGACGAGCGTCTTCAGCGGCCTGTCGATCGGCCTGCTCGGCATGGGCTGGACCCTCGCCATCTCGATCGCGCTCACGGCGGCGGCGCTCGCGCACCTGCTCACGGTCCCGGTCCCCGAGCGGCGACCGGAGCCCGAGGAGGGGCAGCGCACACCCGTCATGGACGTCAAGGGTGCGCTCGCGGCGATCCGCACCGTGCCCGGGCTCGTCGCCCTCATCGTCTTCACGACCTTCAACAACCTCGTCGGCGGCGTCTTCATGGCGCTCATGGACCCCTACGGCCTCACCCTCTTCTCGGTCGAGTCGTGGGGCGTCGTCCTCGGCATCACGAGCATCGGCTTCATGATCGGCGGCGGGCTCGTCGCGAGGTTCGGCCTCGGCCCGCGCCCGCTGCGCACGCTCCTGCTCGCCAACGTCGGCGTCGCGGTGCTCGGGATGCTCTTCACGATCCGTGAGGCCTCGTGGGTCTATGCCCTCGGCATCCTCGTCTTCATGTGCATCATCCCCGTCGCCGAGGCTGCCGAGCAGACGATCCTCCAGCGGGTCATCCCGTTCCGCGTCCAGGGGCGGGTCTTCGGCTTCGCGCAGAGCGTCGAGGCCGCGGCGAGCCCGGTGTCGGCCTTCCTCATCGGCCCGATCGCGCAGTTCTGGCTCATCCCCTACATGGAGACCGACGCCGGACGCGACCGGTTCGGCTGGCTCCTCGGCGACGGTGACGCCCGGGGCATCGCCCTCGTCTTCGTCCTCGCCAGCCTCATCATGCTCGTGGCCGTCCTCGTCGCCTTCGCCTCGCGCCCCTACCGGCAGCTCGGTGACGCCTACGCCGCCGCCAAGGACCCGCTCACCACGTCGGGGTCGAAGGCTGCCGCCGAACCCGCCTAGCGGAGTGTGCCCTCGGGCGCAGGAGCCGACTAGCCCTTCGTCGCCTCGAGCCGCCGCAGCGCCTCGCGCCGCTCCTCGGCGTGGTCGACGATGCGCTCGGGGTAGCCCTGCTCGTAGCCGTCGTCGTGCTCCCACGGCTGGTGTGCCGCCTTGCCCTTGAGGTGAGCGAGCTCGGGCACCCACCGACGCACGTAGTCGCCGTCGGGGTCGAACTTCTCGCCCTGCGTCACCGGGTTGAAGACCCGGAAGTAGGGCGAGGCGTCGGTCCCCGTCCCCGCCACCCACTGCCACCCGTGGTTGTTGGAGGCGATGTCGCCGTCGACGAGGTGGTCGAGGAAGTGCCGCGCCCCGACCGGCCACCACACGTGCAGGTCCTTGGTGAGGAAGCTCGCCGTGATCATCCGGACCCGGTTGTGCATCCATCCCTCGGCGAGCAGCTGGCGCATCCCCGCGTCGACGATCGGGTAGCCGGTCCGCCCCTCGCGCCACGCGTCCACGGCGTCGGACTCGTCGTCGTAGGCCATGCCGCCGAGCGCGTCGCGCAGGTCCTTCCACGCGCTGGACGGGTTGTGCCACAGCACATCCGCATAGAACTCACGCCACGCGAGCTCGTCGACATAGGTCTCCTTGCCCGCCCCGCGCCGGCTCGCGAGGTCGGCGAGCAGCGTGCGCGGGTGCACCACTCCCAGCTTGAGGTAGGGCGACATCCGCGACGTCCCGTCGGTGCCCGGCCGGTCCCGGTCGGTCCTGTATGCCGGCAGCGCGTCGTCGATGAACCCGCGCCAGCGCGCGGCTGCGGCCTTCTCGCCCGCTCCCGGCATCTCGGGAAGGTCGGGTGCGGCGAGAGCCTCGCGCAGCGCCTCGGTCGCCTTCGAGTCGTTGCGCGCCTTCCTCAGGGGCAGGCTGCTCGGCCGCGGGGCCGGCTCGGGCCAGCCGTGGGAGCGCCAGGCCTTGGCGAAGGGGGTGAAGACCTTGTAGGCAGCGCCGCTGCCGTTGGTCACGAGACCGGGCCCGACGGCATACGGGGTGCCGGTCTCGACCCACTCGACACCGGCGGCCGAGAGCGCGTCGGCAACGGCCGTGTCGCGGCGGTGGCCGAAGGGCGTCGTCTCACGGGTGACGTGGACCGACGACGCCCCGACCCGCGCGGCGAGCTCGGGGACGACCGTCACCGGGTCGCCCCAGAGCAGCGTCAGGGCGTCGTCGTAGTCCTCGTTGGTGGCCTCGAGCGTCGCGGCGAGCCACGCCTTGCGGACCGGTCCGCCGGACTCCCAGAGGGCGGGGTCGACGACGAACGCGACGACGAGGTCGCCGTCGGCGGCGTCGCGGGCCGCGAGCAGGGCGGGGTGGTCGCTCCGTCGCAGGTCACGGCGCAGCCAGAGGATCGAGGTCATGCCCCGATCGTGTCACCTCAGACCGGCACCGAGCTGGTCGTGTAGCGCTGCACATAGGCGCGGGAGATGTAGACGCTGCCGCTGAGCTTGTTGGCGGCCGGGCCCATCCACGAGCCGTAGTTGCTCGGGGTCCGCCAGGACTTCGTGCAGCGCGTGACGAGCAGCGAGCTGTTGCTGAAGGTCGCGGTCGTCGCGAACGCCGTGGGCTGGAGGTTGGCCGTGCCGGTCCCGCGACCGACCACGCAGTAGCGGTAGGTGACCCCCGGTTGGGGCTTGAAGTCCAGACCGAAGTGGGTGAACGAGCTCGTCGAGAGGTACTTGCCGACGGTGGCGGACTTGATCGTGTAGAAGCCGGCCGCCTGGGCCGGCGCGGCAGAGGCGATGCCGACCCCCGCGGTGAGGGCGGCAGCGGCGGCGGCGCCGAGCAATCGAGTGCGCATGAAGGTTCTCCCCGTGGTCGAGACCGGCCCCGGCGGCCGGTGCTCCACGAGCGTGCCTGCCGGCGGTGGTGTCGGAAACCCCACGAAATCGCGGAATCGCGGAATCGCCGCGACGGTCGGTCAGGCGCCGCCGGCCTCGACGAGCACGGACTCGAGGACGTCGGCCTCGTGGTGCAGGTCCGCCGCGCGGTCCGGTCGCCCTGCCGCCTCGACCTCGGCAGCGGCCTCGCGCCGCTCGCTGACCTCGGCGCGGACGAGGGCGTGCTCGTCCGTTGCGGTGAGCTCACGCCGCGCGGCCTCCGTCGCGCCGAGCCCGACGGCCGCGCCGGCGATCGGGGAGTCCCCATCGAGCGGCACGTCCTCCGTGGTGGGAACGGCCCCGGCGTTGTCCAGCGCGGCGAGTCCCGAGCGCAGGGCGGACGCGGCGACCCGGTCACGCGACCGGATCGCGGTGGTGAGGGCGGAGCGCAGGGCCGTTCGCAGGGCGGAGCTCATGGCGCTCATCGTGTCAGGGCGTCGTGGGCCCGGCCACCGGGATCATTCGGCGCAGGCGCCACACGGAGGGGGCGTGGTTCGATGGCCCGATGGAGACCGAGAACCGCGTCGTCAGCGCCACGAGGGACATCGCCGCCCCCGCCGCCACCGTCTTCGAGCTCATCGCCGACCCGCGCCGCCAGCCCGAGTGGGACGGCAACGACAACCTCGTCGAGGTCATCGCCGGCGACCGCATCAGCGCCGCCGGAGAGGTCTTCGCGATGCGCACGACCAAGGGCAACCACCGCGACAACCTCGTCACCGACTTCGAGGAGGGCCGACGCATCGCCTGGCGCACCGGCGACGCCGGTGGGCCGCCGGCCGGTCACGAGTGGCGGTGGGAGGTCGAGCCGATCGACGATCGCACCTCCCGCGTGACGCACACCTACGACTGGACCGAGCTCGCCGACGAGCGGCGTGTGCCGCGTGCCCGCGCGACGGGGGAGCCGCAGCTCCGCGCGTCGCTCGACCGCCTCGCCACCCTTGCCGAGTCCCTCGCCTGACGCGGTCGGCGTCGCAACCGGCCGATGGTGACGCGGAAATCTCGGTCGTGCCCGGCTGCAACCGGGCACAACCGGGATTCCCCCGCCACGACCAAGGCTCTCGGGTATGCCGTGTGGTCAGGTCTCGGCGCGGAATCCCCTGAGCCGCAGGCTGTTCGTCACGACGAACACCGACGACAGTGCCATGGCGCCGCCGGCGAGCATGGGGTTGAGCAGCCCGGCTGCGGCGAGCGGGATCGCCGCGACGTTGTAGCCGAACGCCCAGAAGAGGTTGCTCTTGATCGTCGACAGCGTGCGCCGGGCGAGCCGGATGGCGTCGGGGGCGACGCGCAGGTCCCCGCGGACGAGCGTGAGGTCGCTCGCCTCGATGGCGACGTCGGTGCCGGTGCCCATCGCGAGGCCGAGGTCGGCGGTCGCGAGGGCGGCGGCGTCGTTGACGCCGTCACCCACCATGGCGACGACGGCGCCCTCGTCCTGGAGTCGGCGGACGACGTCGACCTTGTCGGCAGGCAGGACGTCGGCGACGACGTGGTCGGCGTCGATGCCCACCTCGGCCGCCACGGCCCGTGCCGCCTCGGCGTTGTCACCGGTGAGCAGCCACGGCGTGAGGCCGAGTTCGCGCAACCGTGAGATCGCCTGGGCCGACGTGGGCTTGACGGTGTCGGCGACGGTGAGGACGCCACGCGCCCGGCCGTCCCAGCCGATCGCGACCGGCGTCGCACCGGTGGCCAGTGCCCCGCGGAGGGCCTCCTCGAGCTCGGGGCCGAGGTCGAGGGACCAGTCGGCGAGCAGCCGGGGACGCCCGACGACGACGGCACGGCCCTCGACGACGCCCTGCACGCCGAGTCCGTCCACGCTCGCGAAGTCCTCGACCGGGGCGGCGGCGATGCCGGCGTCACGGCCGGCGGCGACGATGGCGCGTGCGACTGGGTGGTCCGAGCCGTCCTCGAGGAGGGTGGCGATCCGGAGCACCTCGTCGGCGTCCTCGCCCGGAGTGGGGACGACCTCGCGCAGCGACATCCGACCGGTCGTGACGGTGCCCGTCTTGTCGAGCACGACCGTGTCGACGCGCCTGGTGGACTCGAGCACCTCGGGGCCCTTGATGAGGATGCCGAGCTGCGCCCCGCGGCCCGTGCCGACCATGAGCGCGGTCGGCGTCGCGAGCCCGAGCGCGCAGGGGCAGGCGATGATGAGGACCGAGATCGCCGCGGTGAGGGCGGCCGTCCAGCCGCCTCCGCTGCCGAGCCAGTAGCCGAGCGTGGCGACGGCCAGCGCGATGACGACAGGGACGAAGATCCCCGAGATCCGGTCCGCGAGGCGCTGGACCTCGGCCTTGCCGTTCTGGGCGTCCTCGACGAGCCGGGCCATCTGCGCGAGCTGGGTGTCGCCGCCCACCCGGGTGGCGCGCACGACGATGCGCCCTCCCGAGTTGACGGTGGCGCCGACGACGGCGTCGTCGACCCCGACCTCGACGGGGACCGACTCGCCGGTGAGCATGGATGCGTCGATCGCCGACGAGCCCGACGTCACGACGCCGTCGGTGGCGACCTTCTCGCCGGGCCTCACGACGAACTCGTCGCCGACGGCGAGGTCGGCCACGGGGATGCGGTGCTCGGTCCGCTGACCATCGGGGCCGTCGCGCAGCACGGCGACGTCCTTGGCGCCCATCTGGAGGAGGGCGCGCAGGGCGGCGCCGGAGCGACGCTTGGCCCGCGCCTCGGCGTAGCGACCGGCGAGGAGGAAGGTGGTCACCCCGGCGGCGGCCTCGAGATAGATGTTGCCGCTCCCGTCGGTCCTCTCGATGGTGAGCTCGAAGGGGTGGGTCATCCCGGTCGTGCCGGCGGTCCCGAGGAAGAGGGCGTAGAGCGACCAGCCGAAGGCCGCGAGCGTGCCGACCGACACGAGCGTGTCCATCGTCGTGGCGCCGTGGCGCAGGTTGACCCAGGCCGCGCGGTGGAACGGCCAGCCGCCCCAGACGACGACGGGTGCGGCGAGGACGAGCGAGAGCCACTGCCAGTAGGTGAACTGCCAGGCCGGCACCATCGCCAGCGCCACGACCGGGACCGAGAGGACGGTCGACACGAGGAGCCGGTCCCGCAGGGGTCGGGTCGGGTCCGCGTCGCTCTCGTCTCCTGCCACGGCGGACGGCGACTCGGGAGCGGGAGGCAGGCTGGCGGCATACCCGGCCTGTGAGACGGTCTCGAGCAGCTGCTCGGGTGAGACGGTCTCGGGGAACTCGACGCGCGCCTTCTCGGTCGCGTAGTTGACCGTGGCCGTGACCCCGTCGAGCTTGTTGAGCTTGCGCTCGATGCGGTTGGCGCACGAGGCGCAGGTCATGCCGGTGATGTCGAGGTCGACGCTGTTCGTCACTGGAGCGGGTCCTCCTTCCAGGGTTCGAGGGGCTCGCCCGCGGTCACCGTGAAGGCCGCCGTGCGGACGACGCCGGCGTGCTTGAAGTCGAGGAAGAGGCGGTACGTGCCGCTCGTGGGCACGGCCGCCCCGAAGCCGATCTCGGGTCCGGGCGTCGACGAGCCGTCGCCCGGGCTGCCCTCGGGGTGGACGTGCAGGTAGGCGAGGTCGCCGGTGCGCAGCGCGACGAGGTGGCCGTAGGCGCCGAGGTAGGGGTCGAGGTCGGTGACCGGTCGGCCCTCGCGGCTCACGGAGAGGGTGAGGTCGGAGTCGGTGCCCGGTGCGAGGTTCCCGGCGAGGGTCACGGTGTAGCCGTCGACCGTGGACGTGCGGATGTCCTCGCGGGGGGACAGGGCGGCGACGTAGCTGCCGGGGACGAACACGTCGGCGCCGAGGGTCATCGCCTCGTGACCGCGAGGGGCGAAGTCGGCGAGGACCCGCCATGCACCGGGGGTCAGCTCGAGCGGCACGCTCCACGTGCCGTCGGCGGCGCGGTTCGGGTGGACGTGCTGGAACCCGGAGAAGTCCCGACGCACGACGATGAGGTGCAGCTCCTTCTCGTGCTCGACGTCGTAGGAGGTGACCGGCTTGCCGTCGGGGCCCTCGATGAGGAAGCGGAGGTCGGTGCGCGGACCGGCGGCGACCTGGTCGGGGTCGATGCGCAGCGAGTAACCGTCCTGCGACACCTGGAGGCCGCCGGGGAGCTCCGCCTCGTGGCCGGCGGAGCCAGTGTCGGTGCCGTGGCCCTCCGACCCGTCGGCGCCGTGACCACCGGCCGCCTCGGCGGGAGCCGCGCCCCCGACCGGACCCACGGGACCGACGAGCCGACCGGCGGTGAGGCTGACGGCGAGCACGGCCACGAGGGCGACGACGAACCCGACGACCCGCACGGGCGTGCTCATGCCAGCTGGTAGCCGGCTTCCTCGACGGCGGCGCGCACGGCGTCGTCCTCGAGCGGCGTGGTGCTCTCGATGGTGACGGACCCGGTGGCGAGGTCGACGTCGACGTTCTGCACGCCCTCGAGCTCGCTCACCTCCTCGGTGACGGAGGCGACGCAGTGGCCGCAGGTCATGCCGGTGACGGTGAAGGTCTGGGTGCTCATGGGGTGCTCCTTCTCGGGGGCTGCGGCAGTGGCCGCGTGGAGGGGGTGGGGTCGGGACTCCGTGTCACGACTTGACGAGACGGGCGATCGCGTCGCTCGCCTCCTTGAGCTTGGCGTCGGCCTCGGGGCCGCCCTTGCGCGCGGCGTCGGCGACGCAGTGGCTCATGTGCTGGTCGAGCAGGCCGAGGGCGACCGACTGGAGCGCCTTCGTCATCGCGGAGACCTGCGTGAGGATGTCGATGCAGTACTTCTCCTCCTCGACCATCCGCTGGAGGCCGCGCGCCTGACCCTCGATCCGGCGGAGGCGCTTGAGGTAGTCCTCCTTGTGGCCGGACTCGATGTAGGCGTGCTGGTGGTGGTCCACGTGCTCGGTCATGGCTCGATACTATACCCCCCTTGGGTATCTGTCACACACCCCCGGTTGGGCAGCGTCCGGCAACCTGACGACCTGGCCACCAGAGCTGCGGACGCAAGGGTTTAGCCGCGACCGTGCCGGGTGCGGCTGCGCAGGCGGCCGCCCGGGAGCTCGGGCGCGGGCAGCCAGGTGAGCCGGCCGGCATACCCGTCGACCTCGCCGAAGCGCTCGGCGCGCGCCTGCCACGCGTCGCGGAAGGCGACGATCTCGTCGTGGTCGCGACCGATGAAGTTCCACCACATGACGATCGACTCGTCGTAGGGCGTGCCGCCGAGCAGGACCACGCGGCTCGGCTCGAGCGCCTCGAGGGTGAGCTCGGCCGGCCCGGCGTCGACGACGCCGAGGTCGCCGCGCTCCAGCGTCGTCCCGTCGAACGTCACCCTGCCCGTGTCGACGAGGACCCCGTGCTCGTATGCCGTCTCGACCGGGACCGTCCACGTCGTGCCTGCCGCGAGGGTCACCTCTGCGCCGAGGAGCGGAGTACGGGTGCGGATCGGCGAGGTCTGGCCGGAGAGCGAGCCGACGAAGATCCGGCCCTCGACCCCGTCGGCGAGCGGGACGACGGGCGCTGCGTGGTGCTGGAACTCGCGCCCGAGGTCGCGGTCGGCCTCGGGCAGGACGACCCAGAGCTGCACGCCGTGGAGCGTGCTCGTCGCCGGCGTCGACACCTCCGAGTGGGCGATGCCGTGTCCGCTCGTCATGAGGTTGACCTCGCCCGGGCGGACCATCGCGTGGACGCCGTCGCTGTCGCGGTGCTCGACCTCGCCCTCGAAGAGCCAGCTCACCGTCTGCAGGCCGGTGTGCGGGTGCGGCGGGACGTCCATGCCACCGGTGGCGTCGACGGCATCGGGGCCGTAGTGGTCGACGAAGCACCACGCGCCGATGAAGGACCGGTCACGGTGGGGGAGCGTGCGGCGGACGGTCATGGCGCGAGGGCCGCCGAGGGGCACCTCACGCGGCGCGAGGACCTGGACCTGGGACGTGCTGGTGTCGGACACTGCGGGCTCCTCGCCGGGTGGTGTGGTGTCATGACCAGCATGGCTGATGACGTCGTCGTGACGAACAACGAGTCGGAGAAGCGCTACGAGGCTCGCCTCGGGGGCGAGCTGGCGGGCTTCGCGGAGTACCAGCTCACCGACGAGCTCGTCGTCTTCACGCACACCGAGGTGGACCCGGCGTTCGAGGGCAAGGGCGTCGGCTCCGCGCTCGCCCGCTTCGCCCTCGACGACGTGCGCGAGGCCGGCACCCGCAAGGTGTTGCCGCTGTGTCCCTTCATCAAGGGCTGGATCGAGCGGCACCGCGACTACGTGCCGCTCGTCTACGGCGTCCGGCCGAGCACCGCGACCGACTGACACGGGCCCACCCGCTCCGGCCTTCGCCGGCCTGCAAGGGCTCGCGGTCACCCGGCGGCGCGAGGGCCGTCCGGCGGGCCGTCGTCGCCGAGCGGCTTCTGGAACCACGCGACGTCCCGCCACGCCCCGTCCTTCCACCCGATCCGGCGGTAGGTGCCGACCGGCTCGAAGCCGAGCGCTCGGTGCAGGGCCACGCTCGCGTCGTTGGGCAGGGTGACGCCTCCGCACGCCATGCGCAGGCCGAGCGCCTCAAGCCGAGCGAGCAGGACGGCATACAGGGTCCTGCCGACGCCGGACCCGCGGGCCGTGTCGGCGACGTAGACGCTCACCTCGCACGACCACCGGTAGGCCGCGCGGGCCTTGAACGGCGCGCCGTAGGCGTAGCCGACGACCACCCCGTCACGCTCCGCCACGAGCCATGCGTGGCGCTCCTGGGCCGCCGCGATCCGGGCGGTGACCTCGTCGACGCCGGGTGGGACGTCCTCGAACGTCACGGTCGTGTGCTCGACGTAGTGGGCATAGATCGCGGCGCAGGGCGCGGCATCGGCCGGGGTCGCGTCCCGGATGGTCACGTCGGTCACGCCCGCCATTGTCCGCGTGATGGCCGATCCGGCACGCCGGGCACGAGGTCTTGACCGTCTTTGCGTCGTCTTGACCAAGCGCTGGGGCAATGCGGGGCGGGATCTGACCGGGCGCGTGGGCGCGGCTTCCTAGCGTCGAAAGGGTCGGCGGAAACACCGTCCGGCGTCCCACGACAGGAGATCCACGCATGTCTCGCAGACGTCTCACCGTCCTCGCCGGGGGCCTCTCGGCCGCGGCGGCAGCCACCGCCCTCTGCGTCGCGCCCGCGTCCGCCGCCACCTCCGCGGCGGGCGGTCCGGAGCCGAGCACCGGCCCTCTCGCCACCGACTCGGGCGCGTCCGTCGCCGAGATGTCGGCCCGGTGGCTCGCCAAGGAGCACGACCTGAGCATCGAGACCGCTCGTGAGCGGATCGCGTCCCAGGAGGACAAGAGTCGCAAGGCCGAGGCTCTCGAACGGTCGCTCGGCGCGCGAGCCGTGGGCTCGTTCATCGACCAGACCGGCGGCGTGCTCGTCGTCAACGTCACCGACGCCGACGCCGCTGCCCGCGTGCAGAAGGCGGGCGCGACCGCCCGCGTCGTCACCGAGGACAAGGCGGAGCTCGGCGCGTCGCAGGCGAGGGCGGTCAAGGCGCTCGGCGCCACGGTCATCGACAGCTCCGTCGACCCGGTGACCAACAAGGTCGTCGTCACCGTGCCCACCGCCGACGTCGCCGCCGCGCGGGCGCGCACGAGCGACCCGTCGGTGACGATCCAGGGCACCGACGCGACGGTGTCGACGCAGGCCAACGTCTATGGCGGGCAGCAGATCGAGTTCAGCGGCTACGTCTGCTCGCTGGGCTTCAACGCGACGAAGTCCGGCACCCCGGTCTTCATCACCGCCGGCCACTGCGCCGAGGGGAACCAGACCTTCACGCGCAACGGCACGACCCTCGGCACGACCCGCGGCTGGTCCTTCCCGGGCAACGACTACGCCTACTCGAGCCTCACCTCGAGCTGGACCGGCATCGGCGCCGTCGACCTGTGGAACGGCACGAGCGCGCGCTCCGTCACGGGCTCGAGCAACGCCGCCGTCGGCACCGCGATCTGCAAGTCGGGCCGCACGACCGGCTGGACCTGTGGCTCGGTCCAGACCAAGAACGTCACCGTCAACTACAACAACGGCGACGGCACCTACTCGACCGTGAGCGGCCTGACGAAGTCCAACACCTGCACCGAGGGTGGCGACTCCGGCGGCTCGTGGATGGCGGGCAACCTCGCCCAGGGCGTGACGAGCGGCGGCGCCGGCTACGGCTCCAACGGCGTCTGCGGCCAGAAGGTCGGCCAGCCCAACATCGCCTACTTCCAGCCGATCGGCGAGATCCTCTCCGTCTACGGCCTCACCCTCAAGACCGCCTGACCCCGCGCGCCCTTCGCGGGGCGCGCGAGACGCAAGCCCGCGTATGCCGTGTGGTCCGACCCCTTCCGGACCGCACGGCACGCGTGCTCGGGGGCAGATACGGTCGGGCCATGGCGACGCACGACGGACGGTGGCCGGCCGGCTCACCCTGCTGGGTGGAGATCACGGTGGGCGACCTGGAGCGCAGCCAGGCCTTCTATGCGGCGGTGCTGGGGTGGGCGTTCGAGGACAGCGGCCCCGACTACGGGCACTACCGGAACGCGCTCGTCGCGGGACGCCGCGTCGCTGGCATGTCGCCCCCGCTCGAGGGCGTCGAGGACTGGCCGAAGGTGTGGACGACCTACCTCGCCACCGACGACGTCGAGGTGACCGCGGAGCGTGCCTCGGCAGCGGGGGCGCAGGTCGTCATGGAGCCGATGGACATCGCCGCGTTCGGTCGGGTGGGGCTCTGGGTCGACCCGGGCGGCGCGGCGTTCGGCGGTTGGGAGGCGTTGGAGCACAACGGTTTCGGCATCCACGACGAGCACGGGGCCGTGTCGTGGGTCGACCTCGTCACTCCCGACCTGCGTGCGGCGAAGACGTTCTACCGAAGCGTGTTCGGGCTGTCGTTCGAGGACCTGTCGGTGCCGGGGATCGGCTACGCGACGTTCACACCAGCGGGTGCTGCGTGGCCCGCGGGAGGGGTTGGCGACCAGGTCGACGGTGACGTCGCCGGTCCGCGGTGGTGCGTGACCTTCGCCGTCGACGACGTCGACGCTGCCGTGCAGCGGGTGCTGGACGCAGGCGGGTCCGCGCCGAACGATCCCGTCGACACCGAGTCCGGCCGGATCGCCACGGTCGCCGGGCCCGACGGCGAGGAGTTCTCCCTCATGACGCCGAGTGGCGGCGCCGACCTCAGCGAACCCGGCTGACGCGGGCCTCGTCCCACACCGGCTCCGGCGTCTCGACGACGCGTCCGTCGCTGCCGAAGACGAGGAACCGGTCGAAGCCACGGGCAAACCAGCGGTCGTGCGTCACCGCGAGCACCGTCCCCTCGAAGGCCGTGAGCGCCTGCTCGAGGGCCTCGGCCGAGTGCAGGTCGAGGTTGTCGGTCGGCTCGTCGAGGAGCAGCAGCGTCGCACCCGACAGCTCGAGCAGCAGGATCTGGAAGCGCGCCTGCTGCCCGCCCGAGAGCGAGTCGAAGGTCTGCTCGCCCTGCCGCGCCAGCTCGTAGCGGTCGAGGACCCGGCTGGCCTCCTCGCGCCCGCGGCCCGCACGGTGCGCGTCGCCGCGGTGCAGGATCTCGAGGAGCGTGCGTCCACGCAGCGCCGGCGAGTCGTGGGTCTGGGCGAACCATCCGGGACGAACCCGCGACCCGAGACGCGCAGAACCGCTGTGCCGCACCGGTTCCGGCGCGATGTCGCCCACCGGCTGGTGCTCGACGTCAGGGTCGCTGCCACCCGCGGCGAGGAGCCGGAGGAAGTGCGACTTGCCCGACCCGTTGGAGCCGAGGACGGCGACGCGCTCGCCGAACCAGACCTCGAGGTCGAACGGCCGCATGAGGTCGTCGGCTCCGGAGTCGGGGTCCGGGGCGAGGAGCTCGAGTCCCGTGCACACCA
The DNA here is from genome assembly GCF_000768675.1 of Knoellia flava TL1. Taxonomy (GTDB): domain Bacteria; phylum Actinomycetota; class Actinomycetes; order Actinomycetales; family Dermatophilaceae; genus Knoellia; species Knoellia flava. The sequence goes on from NZ_AVPI01000005.1 coordinate 50,332, forward strand.
CCGCACGCTTGGCGGTGCGACCTCCGGTGAGGCGCATCCGCACGTTCTGCGGGATCGCGACCTTCTCGGGCGGCCCGGCCTTCTCGAACCGGTCGAGCTTCGTCACGGCTGCCTGGAGGCGCGAGGCCATGTCGGAGTTGTAGGCAGCCTTCTGGCGGTACATGACGACGAGCGCCTTGAGCTTGGCGTGCTCCTCGTCCCAGCGGCGGCGCATCTCCTCGAGCCGGTCGTTGCGGTCGACCCGCGCCTGGTGCCACGTCGCGAACGAGCCCGGGTGCGTCCACGCCGTGGCACCGTTGGCGCCGGGCTCGAGCGTGACGACGGCCGTCGCGACGCGCGAGAGCAGCTCGCGGTCGTGGCTGATGAAGAGCACCGTCTTGTCGCTCGCGAGCAGCCGCTCCTCGAGCCACCGCTTCGCCGGCACGTCGAGGTAGTTGTCCGGCTCGTCGAGCAGCAGGAGGTCCGCCGGGCCGCTGAGCAGCGCCTCGAGGACGACCCGCTTCTGCTCGCCTCCCGAGAGGGAGGTGACGGCGCGCCACTGCGCCCGCTCGAACGGCATACCCAGGGCCTGTGTCGTCACCGTGTCCCACACGGTCGTCTCGAACTCGTAGCCGCCGGCGTCGCCCCAGTCGGCGAGGGCCTGGGCGTAGGCCATCTGCGCCGCCTCGTCGTCGACCTCCATGATCCGCAGCTCGGCGGCGTCGACGGCGAGGGCAGCCTTGCGGATGCGTTCTGGCGCAACGGAGATGAGCAGGTCGCGCACGGTGGACTCGTCGCGGACCTTGCCGACGAACTGGTTCATCACGGCGAGCGTGCCGGAGAGCGTGACGGCGCCCTCGTGCGCCGCGAGGTCGCCGGAGATGATCCGGGTCAGCGTCGTCTTGCCGGTGCCGTTGGGCCCGATGAGCGCCACGCGCTGCCCGTCGCCGACGCGGAACTGGACGGCGTCGAGCAGCGGACGTCCGTCGGGGAGCGTGAACCCGACCTGGTTGACCTCGAGATGTGCCACGGGACCCGATTGTCCAAGCCCGTATGCCGTCCCGTCACCTGAGATTCCGAGGGCGCCGGCCGCCTTGACCGTCGGGGACAATGAGACGAACACCGACCGCAGCCTCGACAAGGAGTAGCCGTGCCCGAGGGAACCGTCCGATGGTTCGACACCGACCGGGGGTTCGGCTTCATCGCCCTGGGTCAGGACGCAGAGGACCTCTACGTCCATGCGTCCGAGATCGTCAGCGACGACGCGATGAAGCAGCTCCGCGAGGGTCAGGTGGTCGAGTTCGAGATCGGCGAGGGGGACCGCGGCCCGCAGGCACGCCGGGTCCGGGTCACGGCCGACCGGGCCGCCGATGCGCCGCTGGGCGTGCTCGGCACCGTCTCCTGGTACGAACCCGCCAAGGGGTACGGCTTCATCACGCCCGACGGTGGTGGAGCCGAGATCTTCGTGCACAGCTCGGCCATCGTGGGTGGCGGTGTCCTCTCGGACGGGCAGCGGGTGGCGTTCCTCGTCGTCGACGGGGAGAAGGGGCCGCAGGCGGACCATCTTCTGCCCCTGGGACCCGAGGCCGCTCAGCAGCGTGCGACATCCGACGGGGCGGACGGGACGGTGTCCTGGTACGACACGGACAAGGGCTTCGGCTTCATCGCGCCCGACTCGGGCGGCGCCGACGTCTTCGTCCACGTCCGGGAGCTGGCCGACGGGGTTCCCGACCTGGGAGAGGGTGACCGCGTGTCCTACGACGTCGTCATGAGCGAGAAGGGCCCGCAGGCTCGCGACGTGCGCCTCGCGCGCGGCTCGGCAACGCGGGGCGCACCCTCGACGTCGTCGGCCCGGGTTCGGCCAGGACGGGCGGGGACCCCTGACGTCCCGGTGCGCGGCGGCGAGGGAGTAGTCGCGCGGTACGACGCGGAGCGAGGCTTCGGCTTCATCACTCCGGACGCGGGGGGCGCTGACCTGTTCGTGCACGCGTCGGTTCTCAGGAACGGTGAGGCGCTGCAGTTCGGCGATCGGGTCCGGTACCAGATCCGACAGAGTGATCGAGGACCCCAGGCAGACCGCGTCGAACGGGTCTGAGCCGGCGGTGCGGCCATGAGCCGTCCTGAAGGTGCGCGTCCCGGAAAAGAGCGACCAGTCAGGCGCCAAGTCTGTCGCCACACGCCTTGGTGGGGAGACACTGGGGCATGGACACGAGCAGGGGGCTCAGGTGCAGGGTCGGGTGGCATCGCTGGCACGTCGTGACAGAGGAGCACATGGAGGTGCGAGTCTGCGACGACTGCGGTCGGCGCCGCTTCAACGGGCCGCTGCCCGGCGGTGACAAGGTGCCGCCCGCCAGCTGGGGGATGAACTACACCGGGGGAGGCGGGTTCGGGGGCGACGGGGGCTGACGACCGGCGGCGAACGCCGTGGGTGACGACCCCGACCGCCGTGGACGCGCGCGGGTAGGTTGGCGGTCATGGCCGCTGCTCAGCACCCACTGGACCTCTTCGGGATCGACGGGCTGATCTCGGCCGACGACCGCGACATGCGTGACACCGTCCGCGCCTTCCTCGACGCCGAGGTCCGACCGCACGTGGGCGGCTGGTTCGAGGCCGGCTCCGTGCCCGTCAAGGAGATCGCTCCGACGTTCGGCGAGCTCGGCCTGCTCGGCATGCACCTCGAGGGCTACGGCTGCGCTGGGACGAGCGCGACGGCATACGGGCTGGCCTGTGCCGAGCTGGAGGCGGTCGACTCGGGCATCCGGAGTCTCGTGAGCGTCCAGGGGTCGCTCGCGATGTTCGCGATCCACCGCTTCGGGAGCGAGGAGCAGAAGCACGAGTGGCTCCCGCGGATGGCGGCGGGACAGGCCATCGGGTGCTTCGGCCTCACCGAGCCCGACTTCGGTTCCAACCCCGCCGGGATGCGGACCCGGGCCAGGCGCGACGGTGACGACTGGGTCCTCGATGGCAGCAAGATGTGGATCACCAACGGGTCGGTCGCCGACGTCGCCGTCGTCTGGGCGCGCACCGACGACAGCGACGGCTCGACCGTTCGCGGCTTCGTCGTGCCGACGGACACCCCGGGCTTCTCGGCACCAGAGATCAAGGGCAAGCTCTCGCTGCGCGCGTCGATCACCTCCGAGCTCGTCCTCGAGGGCCTTCGGCTTCCGGCCTCGGCGATGCTGCCCGAGGCGCGTGGTCTGTCCGGGCCGCTGTCGTGCCTCTCGGAGGCGCGGTTCGGCATCGTCTTCGGCGCGCTGGGCGCCGCCCGCGACTGCCTCGAGGTGGCGATCGCCTACGCGCAGGAGCGCGAGATCTTCGACAAGCCGCTCGCGGGCTACCAGATCACCCAGACCAAGCTCGCCGACATGACCCTCGAGCTCGGCAAGGGGATGCTGCTCGCGCTCCACCTCGGGGCGCTCAAGGATGCGGGCAACCTGCGCCCCGAGCAGGTCAGCCTCGGCAAGCTCAACTCCTGCCGCGAGGCGATCGCCATCGCCCGCGAGTGCCGGACGATCCTCGGCGCCAACGGGATCGCGCTCGAGTACTCGCCGATGCGCCACGCCAACAACCTCGAGTCCGTCCTCACCTACGAGGGCACGTCCGAGGTCCACCAGCTCGTGATCGGCCAGGCCCTGACGGGGCACCCGGCGTTCCGGTGAGGCTGCCGGCCCACCGAGAGTTCGATCGGGCCGGATAGGAGTGTCTAGGTCTGCTGCTAGAAGACACTAGCGGCAGGCATCGAGGAGGGAACGATGACCGACAACACCTTCGCCACCGACTACGAGCGCGCCCGCGAGAAGTTCGAGCTGGGGGAGTACAAGGAGGCGGCGGTCATCTTCGCCGAGCTCGTCGACCGCTCGGCCCTGGAGCCGCCGCTGCACGGGACGACCGAGCTGCGGCTCTACCTCGCGCGTTCCTACTACCACTCGGCCCAGCTCGCCCGGGCCGAGGAGATCCTGCGCGCCATGCTCGTCGACCACCGCGACGACCACTACGCGCTGCTCCTCCTCGGCCGCACGCTCCAGCGCCAGAGCCGCCACGAGGAGGCCAGGCCCCACCTCGCCATGGCCAAGCTGCTCGGCGGCTACGACATCGACGGGCCCGACCTCCCGGAGGACTGAGGCCCCCGCGACCGCTCGTCGTAAACCTTGTACAAACCCTTGACAAACCTTCCACAGGGGAGTTGTCTGGTCACCGAGGCCCTCCCCCTCAGGGCCCACATCCCCTACAGGAGGACGTCATGAAGAAGCTCGTCGCCACTGCCGCCGCCGGAGCCGCCGCCCTCGCGGTCACCGTCGCCACCGCCCCCGCCGCCAGCGCCAAGCCGGACACCGACTGCCAGCGCGCCGGCATGAACTTCCTCAAGGACAATGGCCTCTTCTCGGCCGTCGCCGAAGGTGGCCTGCCCATCGCGACCGCGGTGAGCGTTGGCGTCGCTCCGCGCAAGGGCACCGACGTCGCCTCGCTGCCGGACCCGCTGCCGCTCAGCGTGGTGCTCGCCGACCACCGCGCCGGAGCGAACAGCCTCTTCGACTACCCCTGGTGCTGAGCGGGTCGCCCCTTCCCGCACGCGCAGGGCTGCCGACGCCGCCCCTCACTCAAGCAGCCGGGTGAGGGGCGGCGTCCTGCCGTCACGCCTCGGTTCACGAGCGGTGCTGTCGTGCCTGGGACGTGGCCAGGGCTTGCGTTACCCGGCGGCGCGCTAGCTCGAGACGGGCATTCCCTCGAGCGAGGAGCGCAGCGCCTCGACCCCGTCCGCGAGGTCGTGGCCGAGGAGAAGTGCCCCGCGGGTCTCGTCCTGGTGGCGTCCGCCGACGGCGACGACGGCCTGGGGGGCCTCGACCCGGAGCCGGTCGATGACCGCCTGCGCACCGGCGACGTCGGCCTGGCGCGGGACCGACAGCACCGCCGCACCCGCATGGCGCCCGGCGACCGCCGTCACCCAGTCCTGGGCGGGCAGGTCGGCGCCGAGGTAGGCGGTCCGCAGACCGGCCCGCCGGGCTCCGACGGCGAAGGCGAGGAGCCCGAGCTCGTGACGGGCGCCGGCCGGCAGTGCCAGGACGACGAGCGGACCGTCGGTCGTCTTCGGCGCTGCGTCATAGAGCGCGGAGAGGCGTCGCTGGACGGCGTTGCTCACGAGGTGCTCCCCTGCCGGCGTGATCCGACCGTCCGCCCATGCCCCGCCGACCGCGAAGAGGACCGGCAGCAGCCACTCGTGGGCCACCCGGCTGAAGTCGGCGAGCCGGCCACCCCCGTCTCCGAGGACGCCTTCGAGCCCTCGGTCGAGCGCGCGCCCCAGTCGCTGGGCGTCGAGGTCGTGTGCCGCGGCGAGGACCTCGTCGAGGCCCTCGGGCTGGTTCGCCTCGGAGTCGACGAGTGACGGGTCGGCCACGGGCCGCTGCACGCCGTCCGACCCCACGACCCGGCGCTTGGTCTCGGCGGCGGCCTCACTGGCCGTCCACCCGTCCGCGACGAGCGCTGCCATGATCGACAGCGCCCGCACGTCGGAGTCGGAGTAGAGCCGGTAGTGGCCTTCGGAGCGAACCGGTGAGACCACGCCGTAGCGGCGCTCCCAGGCGCGCAGCGTCGGCACCCCGATGCCGGTGAGCTCCGCCGCGCGCTTGATCGTGTACATGGTTTGTCCAGAGTACGCCCGCAAGGCCGAACGGGCCATCACTCGTGGAGTGCCGGCCGCTGTGCACCGGGGTCGCTGCGCCCCACGGGCGTGCGGCGTGCCGATCTCACCCCTGCGAGACCCGCGCCTCCAGCGAGAGGAGGAACTCTTTGGCAGCCGGCCCACCGGCATACCCACCGACGCGACCACCCACGGAACCGCCGGCCGGGAGCACCCGGTGGCACGGCACGAAGACGCAGACCGGGTTGGCGCCGAGCGCGGTCCCCACGGCTCGTGACGCACGCGGCCGCGAGATCGCACCGGCGAGCTCGCCGTAGGTCGTCGACGCCCCGTAGCCCACCCGCGACGCGAGTCCGGTGAGCACCGAACGCTGGAAGTCGCTCGCGAGGACGAGGTCGACCGGCACCGAGAAACCGGTCGCCTTCCCGGACAGGTATGCCGTGAGCTCGCGTCGCACGGTGTCGAGCGGCTTCGCGTGGCGCAGGACTCGCGGCGAGACGAGGTCGGCGAGGCGCTGGAGCCACGCGGACTCGTCCTCGTCGCCGGGGACGTAGGCGGACGTGACGAGCCGGCCGTCCTCGCGCACCGCGAGGAGGAGCCGACCCACGGGGGTGTCCTCGACGGCATACGAGACATCGGTCTCCGGCAGGACCGGCCGACGCACGGTGGGCGCGAAGCCCTCGAAGGGGTGGGCGGTCATCGCAGGTCCTCCAGGTCGAGTCGCAGGGTGGCGAGGGCATCGGACACGAGCCGGCGGCTCATCGCGGGCGACGTGCCGAGGGCGGCGGCGACGGCGCGGTGGTCGAGGTCGGCGACGTACTTGAGGACGACCGCCTCGCGCTGTCGCTCGGGCAGCGCGCCGACGCGGCCCCAGAGCCCGTCGTCGGGTGCGGCCGGCCCGTCGACGACCGGCGCGGCGGCGAGGGAGGCGGGATCGTCGTGCGGCGTCGTGCGGCGGGCGGCGCGGTGGGCGTCCATCGCGCAGCGGTGTGTGATGGTGAGCAACCAGCCGCGCAGGTTGCGGGTCGACGTCAGCCGCGGGTAGGCCGCGAGCGCCTGCACCCAGGCCTGCTGCGCGACGTCGTCGCCGAGGGTCGGTCCGGCGAGGGCATGGGCGAGCCGGCCGACGTCGCGCCAGTGGGCGTCGACGAGGCTCTGGAACGGCGGCAGGCTCACGATGGTTGAACGGTATGCCGTGCCGTCCTGTGAGTCGCTGCCCCCGCGGAGGTGCGCGCGCTGCCACGATGGGGCCATGGAGGCGCGTGCGGCTGGGCCCCCACCGGGGGACCGCGGGCGACCTCGCGTCGTCGCCCACCGCGGGGCGAGCGCCGAGGAGCCCGAGCACACGCTCGCGGCCTACACCCGGGCCTACTCGCACGGTGTCGACGGCATCGAGTGCGACGTCCGGCTCACCGCCGACCACCACCTCGTCTGCGTCCACGACCGCCGGGTCGACCGCACGAGCAACGGCAACGGCGTCATCTCGACGCTCGAGCTCGCGCGGCTCGAGGAGCTCGACTGGGCGAGCTGGAAGGAGCTCGACGACGGCTCGTCGAAGGAGGACGCCGACGTCGACCCCGAGCGGGGGCGCCTGCTCACCCTGCGCCGCCTCCTCGACTCGCTCGTGGCGCAGCACGAGCCGCTGCTCACCCTCATCGAGACCAAGCACCCGACGCGCTACGGCGGGCTCGTCGAGCGCCAGCTGGTCACGGTCCTGCGCGACCTGGGCCTGACGAGCGGCGACCTGCCGCAGCTGCCCCACGTGCGCGTCATGTCGTTCTCGATCCTCGCGCTCATGCGGATGCGGGGGCTCGCACCGCAGGTGCCGCTCGTCTACCTCGTCGAGGCGTCGGCGCCGCGGTTCTCGTGGGACGGGTCCCTGCCGCGGGGCGTCAACATCATCGGACTCGACGTCCGGATCGTGCGCCGCACGCCGTCGGTCGTGCGCGCGCACCAGCGGCGGGGTCACGAGGTCTATGTCTGGACGGTCAACGAGCCCGATGACGTGCGCAGGTGTGCCGACCTCGGAGTCGACGTCATCATCAGCGATCGGCCCGGGGACGTGCTGGGTCTGCTGGGTTAGAGTCCCCGCGTGACCTCAAAGAACGAGCCCGAGCTCGACGAGTTCGGCGGAACCATCGGCCAGGGACAGGTGCGCACCATCCGCGCGCCCTGGGGGCCCTCGACCGTGACGCGCGTCCGCAAGGCCGTCGTCGCCGACCTGCGCGCCCGCGACCTCGCGGAGCAGACGATCGACGAGTCCGAGATCGTCGTCTCCGAGCTCATGACCAACGCCATCCGCCACGCCCGCCCGCTCCAGGACGGTTGCCTGCGGGTCCGCTGGAAGGTCCGCGGCGAGGTCGTCGAGATCGAGGTCACCGACGGCGGTGGCGAGAGCACGCCGCTCCCCGCGCCCGCGGCCGTGTGGCTGACGAGTGGCCGCGGGCTGCGCATCGTCCGCTCGCTCGCCCACGAGTGGGGGGTCGGCGAGGACAAGGGCGGCCAGGTCGTCTGGGCGGCCATGGGCGGCCCGAGCCGCCGCCGCGCCACCTGACGTTCCCGAACACGAAGGTGTGCTGGCAACGTCCGGCGAGATGCCGGCGTACCTACCACAGGTGCGGACGCAACGGCAGGCGAGGTGTTTGCGTCCGGCGAGTTGACGGCATACCCACCACAGGTGCGGACGCAAGCAGCAGTGCGGTGGCAACGTCCGGCGAGATGCCGGCATACCCACCACAGTCGCGGACGCAAGCAACTTGGTATGCCGGCCGAGGTCGGCGTGCGTGCGCCTTGCGTGCCGTTGTGGTGACGCCTGCGAGGGGTGGGTCGCCGCCACCATTACGCTGACGCCCATGGGCAAGGCTTCGCGACGACGCAGGACCACCGACGACCAGGGCGCTCCCTCGAGGAGGCAGCGCACGGCGGCCGTCCCCTACGTGAACCGTCCCTTCGAGGGGCTTCCGCAGGAGACCGAGTGGGTGGCGATCCGCGAGATCCTGCCCGCGGCCACGGTGGCTGTCCGCTTCGCCGAGGGCAAGGCACCCGAGGGTGTCGAGGGCGCGACCGTCGCGACCGTGCTGCCGATGGCGTGGCCGGCGCTGCACCGGGCCGACGGCACCGTGCTCATCGGCACGCAGTCGGGGTCCTCGACCGGCGACCCGAGTCGTGACCTCGCGGCGCAGCTGCTCGCCGGTGCCGCCGTCGAGCCGGGCAGCGCCGTGCAGCACGTCCCCGCCGCGACCGCCGAGACGCCGCGCCTGCAGGACCTGCTCGACACGAGCGAGCCGCTGGAGTTCGTCGTGCACGAGGGCTTCGACTTCTGGGTCGAGGGCCAGGAGCTCGACGAGGAGGGGCAGGCCTCGCTCGACCGCGCCAACGAGTCGGTCGTCCCGACCCGCCGCATGTCGGCGCTGCCGTCGGCCTACTGGGTGCGCATCGGCGAGCGCACCTACATCCGTCTCGTCCTGCCGGACGACGAGGACACGGCGACCGACGCCCTCGCGCGACTGCACGCCGCGGCCGAGTCGGGCCTCGGTGAGGGCACGCGGCTGCTGGGTGCCTTCCGGGCGTGCGGGCTGCTCGTGCCCGTCTTCGAGGTGCCGGCCGACAGCGACCCCGCCGACCACGAGGAGGCGCTCGGGGCGTTCGGCACCCGCTACGCCACCGCGCTCGCGTCCAAGGAGGCGCTCACCGCCGAGGAGCGCCGGGCCCGGTCCGGCCTGCTCAGCCGCCAGGTGACCCTGCGCTGATGACGCCGGGGCTCCGCTGCTCGTCACACCTTTTCCGCCCGGAGTGCCTTGGGGTCACTGTGGGCGGGGACAGTCGCGGTGCCCAGTGCACGGAACCCACTTCGGGCGGCGGGTCCCACGGTCTGCGTGGGCAGGTCGTGACGTGGCGGCGGTGACGAGCAGCCGGGCCGTGGCGGCCATCGTCCCGTGCAAGGACGAGGCCGACCGCATCGCCGCCACCGTCGCGGCCGTCCTCTCTCTCGAGGGTGTCGACCGGGTCGTCGTCGTCGACGACGGCAGCTCCGACGACACCGCCGCCGTCGCGCACGCCGCCGGGGCCGGCGTCGTCGTCCACGCCCGCAACGCCGGCAAGGCCGCGGCGCTCGAGACCGGCGTGCGCCACCTGCGCGAGCTCGAGGCCGCCGAGGGCGCGATCCCCGACACCGACCCGCGCACCCCGCGCCACCTCCTCTTCGTCGACGGCGACCTCGAGGCCTCCGCCGCCAACCTCGGCGTCCTCGTCCCGCCGGTCCTCGAGGGCCGCGCCGACATGACGATCGCCACCCTCCCGCCGCAGAAGGTCGCCGGCGGCGGCCACGGGTTCGTCGTCCGCCTCGCCCGCGACGGCATCGAGCGCCTCACCGGCTGGACCGCCGTGCAGCCCCTCTCGGGCATGCGCTGCCTCACCGCGGAGGCGTTCGAGGCCGCGGCCCCGCTCGCGCCCGGCTGGGGCGTCGAGGTCGGCCTGACCGTCGACGTCCTGTCGGCAGGCCTGCGTGTCGAGGAGGTCCCCTGCGAGCTCCACCACCGTGTCTCCGGACGCGACTGGCGCGGTCAGGTGCACCGGGCCAAGCAGTACCGCGACGTCTGGCGCGCCCTCACCCGACGACGCCTCCGACGCCGGCTCCACCGAGTCCTCCCCGAGCGTGCCCGCGGTGTCGCACACCGCGGCTGACGCCAGCGAGGCCGGACCCGACGGCCGCCTCGCCCTCGGCCCGGCCGCGACCGCTCGCGCCGAGCGCGCCCGCGCGGTCCTGCTTGTCGCATCGTTCGCGCTGCTCCTGCTCGTCGGCCTCGCCCTGCCGCACGCCGCCGCGCCCGACCTCGGCCCGCGTGGCTGGGCCCCGGGCACCCTCCTCCCGGTCACGCTGGGACCGGCGGCCGTCACGGCGGCGATGTGGACGGCATACGTGCTCGGTGGTCTGGGGGTGCTCCTCGGCGTGCTCGGGCGCGGGGCGGAGCTGCCCCGTCCGGTCGTCGCGGTCCTCGCCGTCGGCGCGGCGCTCACGGCGCCGTTCGGGTCCGGTGACCACCTCAGCTACGCCGCCTACGGCCGGATCCTCGCGCTCGGCGACAACCCGTGGCTCGAGTCGCCGGTCGGCTGGCGCGGCGGCACCGACCCGGTCGTCTCCGCCGTCGAGCCGCCGTGGACCGAGGAGCCCAGCGTCTACGGACCGTTCGCGACGATCGTCCAGGGGCTCACCTCGCTCGGCGGTGGTGACAACCTGCGCGAGACGGTCTGGCTGTGGCAGCTCGTCACCGTCGCGTCCTGGCTCGCCATCCGCTGGTGCCTGCGCCGCGTGCTGCCCGGCCGCGAGGCGCGCATCGACGCGCTGTGGACCGCCAACCCCCTCGTCTTCTCGGTCGGCGTCCTCGGCTCCCACGTCGACCTCCTCGCCACGGCGCTCGCCGTCGCCGCGGTCTGGGCCGCCCACCGGTATGCCGGCCTCGGTGGTGCCGCGCTCGCCGGCGCCCTCGCGGCGCTCGCCCTCTCGTCGAAGTTCACGTATGCCGTCGTGCTCCTCGCGCTCGTCGTCGCCTTCTCGTCGCGCCGGGTCGCCCGCTCCGCCGTCCTGATCGCGGTGGCGGGCGTCGTCGCCGGCGGGCTGCACCTGTGGGCCGGGCCGAACGTCTACGACCAGATCGGCCGGTCGGCGCGGGCGGTCTCGCTCGCCACGCCGTGGCGCACGGTCTTCGAGTGGCTGGGCCGTGACGTCGAGGCCAGGAGCGCCGTGTCGATGCTCGCGGCGGTCACGGCGGTCGTCTTCGCGCTCTGCCTGCTGCGCCTCGTGCGCTCCGCCCCGCACGCTGCCCTTGCGTCCGGCAATGTGGTGCCCAGATCGACCACTTTGCCGGACGCAAGCGAGGGAGGACGCGCACTCACGGCGGTCGCGGTGCTCACCGGCGCCTACGCGCTCGCCGCGCCCTACTCGCTGCCGTGGTACGACGTCGTCGTCTGGGCGGCCCTCCCGGCGGCACTGCCCGGCGTCGCCGACCTCGTCCTGCTCGCCCGACTGTGGGTGATGTCGATGGCCTACACCCCGGGCCGGGTGCTCGGCATGACCCCCGGCGTCGAGGACGTGACGATGACGGCCCGCACGACGGTCGCGCCGGTCCTGATCCTCGCGACGTGGCTGTGGCTCGTCACGAGCGCCGTGCGCGCCGGGTCCCGGCGACGGCCCGCAGGTCCTCCTCGAGGTTCCGCACCACGACGCTGACGATGAGCGGCACCGCGACGGTCGCGCCTACCGCGGGGATGGCGGTGCCGGAGTCGTTGATGAGGAAGCCGATCGTCAGGGTGATGACGAGGGCGATGAGACCGGCGCGCAGGGTCGGCGCCTTGTCGAAGGACTTGCCGAGACCCTTCGAGCCCCACGACGTGGGTCGCGCGAGGACATAGATGACGAAGAGCAGCGCGGCCGGCACGAGCAGGGTGAGGGGGGCGTTGCCGAGGAGGATGCTCCAGTTCTGCTCGGCCTTGCGGACGACGATGTCGAGGGCGTTGCCGTCGATGATGGCCTGGATGAAGCGGCCGAGGTGGCTGCGGTCGTCGGGCTCGCGCAGCCAGTCGAGGAACGCGACCCCGAAGAAGAGCGCGGCCGAGCCCAGACCGATGAGCAGGACCCGCTTCCACGTCATCCGCAGTCCGAGGATCGAGAGGACGAGGTAGGCGATGCCCGGGATGAAGGCGGGCGGGCCGCCACCATCGGCGCCCCAGAAGGGCGCTCCGTCAACGATGACCGTGAAGACGCCGATGCACAGGACGACGATCGCCGCGATCCGCTCGCGGTGGTGGGCGACGAGGTAGCTCGACACCGCCGTCGCGAGGAGGATCGCCGAGGTGGCGAAGAGCGCGAAGGTCACGTTGCCCATGCCGTAGAACCGCCCGGCGACGACGGGCTGGAGGCCCATGAGCGAGGACTGCTGGAGTCGTGACCCGGTCATGACGTCGCCGGCGAGCACCGCCATCGTCACCGCGGCGACGAAGGCGAGCGGCCCGAGGGCCGAGCGTCCCCACGGACCGCGCAGGCCGGCATACGCGATGAGGGCGACGAAGAGGCCCACGGCGGCGACGATCGAGATCATCGGGACGGGGAAGCGCCACCACGGCAGGAGGTTGGCGAGGAAGGTCGACGCGGGCACCGACGCCGCGGCGACGGCGATGACGCGGACGATGCCGAGCACCTTGCGGCGGGTGTCGGGGCCGCCGATCTTGCCCTTCCACACGAGGAGGACGAGGAGGTAGATGACGAGCTGCCCGTAGGCGAAGGTGTTGAAGAACGGTGGGACGAGGCTGTGCACCTCGTGGCTCGCGAGGTCGTAGTCGACGAGCCCCTGGAGGCGGTCGGCAGCGCGGCGCTCGGAGTTGTCGGGTGCCTGCTCGCTCGTCATCGTCGTGCCGCCGAGGCCGCCCGGGGCGGTGATCCCGGTGAGCGACATGACCGTCACGGGGATGTCCTGGGCCTGGACGAGGCCCGGCTGACGGGTCGACGGGGCGTTGAGCCGTCCCGGTCCATAGTGCGGACCCCGGGCGACGGCGAGGCGGAGGCGCTCGGTGACGCCGGCGTCGGAGAGGCTCGCGACGATGAAGTCGGCACCCCCGGGGGCGGCGTCGATGACCTGTCCGATCCGCTCGTCGACCGCCTTGACCTGCTCCTCGCGGGAGCCGCCGGCCGGCTCCTCGCCCTCGGCAATGTCGTCGGGGTCGCGCACGCTGCCGACGTCGACGATCGTCAGCGGGCACGTGTTCATGTCGACGAGGAGCGTGTCGGGCGACCACGGGGAGTAGCGGTCGGCGGTGCCCTCGGGCATCGCGGCGGCGATGGCGGCGCCGGGACCGACCGGCTTGATGCAGACGTCGGACTTCGCGGCGGCCTCGCCGAGCAGACCGAGCCTGCTGTCGAACTTGCGCGACGCGGCAGCCTGCTCGAACGTCGACCAGCCCGGCACGACACCGCCGCTGGGCTCCTCGATGGGGGCGCAGGGACGCAGCTGGGCGCGGCCCTCGCCGTCGCGCGGGGCGGCGGCGCGGTTGGCGGCGGAGAGCCCGAGCCACCCGTCGACGGGGCAGGTGTTGGTCTCGACCGAGCGGATCGACATCGCCGCGCTCGACCCGTCGCGCAGGAGCATCCAGAGGTTGGGGGTGTCCTCCTCGGACACGTCGGTCCAAGTGATGCCGCCGGTGCCGATGAGCACCGTGGCGCCGAACGGCTCGGGCGCCGCCGGCCTGCCGGACGCCCCGGAGGCGGGGGCGGCGAGGAACGCCGCGCCGACGAGCCCGAGGACGGCCGCGACGCTTGCGAGGAGTACGGCCAGGGCTCGACGAGTCACGGCAGCGATCCTACGTGCGGCGTTTCGCGGGCCACGTGGTGAGGATGTGTGCGACCCGTGAAGACAGAATGGGCCCGTGACCTCGACCCCACCGGTGCGCCGGCGCCCCCTGCCCGCGCGGGTGCAGTGGCCCCTGGCCGTCGTCGTCATCGCGCTCGCGGCCCTGCCGGCGGTGCTGCGCTACATGGTCTTCTGGCCGCTCGACCAGTGGCAGGTCGACGTCGAGGTCTACCGCGAGGCCGGCGTCTCGATCCTCACCGGCCGCCCCATCTATGCCGCGATGACCGAGGCGCCGCAGCTGCTGCCCTTCACCTACCCGCCCTTCGCGGCCCTGCTGGCCATCCCCCTTGCGTGGGTCCCCTTCGGGGTGGCCGGGTGGCTCTGGACCGCCGCCCAGGTCGCGGCGACCACCGCGATCGTCTGGTATGCCGGCTGGCGCCTCATTCATCGCGCCAGCGGCTGGGTGCCCCTTGCCCTGGCCGCGTTGGTGGCGCCGATGCTGTGGCTGCACCCGGTCTCGGATGGCATCCGCTTCGGGCAGGTCAACGCCTTCATGGTCCTCGCCTGCCTCATGGACCTGCGCCGGCCCCGGCCCGGCCTGCTGCGGCACGTGCCGCCCGGGGTCCTCGTCGGGCTCGCGATGTCGATCAAGCTCACGCCCGGTGTCTTCGTCGTGCACTACCTCGTCAACCGGCGCTGGCGCGAGGCCGCGACGGCCGTGGGGACCGCCGTTGGCGTGACACTCGGGTCGTGGGTGCTGCTGCCCGAGGCGTCTTTCGCCTTCTGGGGTGGGGCGCTGCAGGACCCTGCCCGGCTCGGGCCGAACTTCGGCACGTCGAACCAGTCGATGCGCGGCTTCCTCCTGCGCGTCGGGCCCGACGGGCTGGCGGGGACGGCGATCTGGCTCGTGCTCGTCGCGGTCGTCGGCGTCTTCGGGTTCCGGCTCGCGCGCCGGATGTGGCTGCGCGACGACTCGGTCGGCGAGGTCGCGGTCGTCGGGCTGCTCGCCTGCCTGCTCTCGCCGGTGGCGTGGATCCACCACTTCCACTGGGTCGTGGTGGTGATCTTCGCGCTGCTGGGTGCGCAGCCGTGGCGGCGGCGTGGGCCGGGGGTGCCGTGGTGGCGCTCGCGACGGCTGGTGGCGGCAGGTGTGGTGACCGCGTGGTTCCTCATGCGGATGCCGTGGTGGGGCATCTCGTGGCTCAACCACCCCGACTGGCCGGAGCTGCCCGGCCGCATCCTCCAGAATGCCGACGTCGCCGGCGGGCTCGTCGCGCTCGCCCTGCTCTCGTGGGTCACCCGCGACGACGACGCGCACACTGGCACTGGCTTGCGTCCGTAACTCTGGGGGTCAGGGCGTCACCGTGCCGGACGCAAGGGGTATGCCGGCTGCGCGCCTCTCGTTGCGTCCGCAACTCTGGGGGTCAGGCCGTCACCGTGCCGGACGCAAGGGGTATGCCGGGTGGGCGCCTCTCGTTGCGTCCGCAACTCTGGGGGTCAGGCCGTCACCGTGCCGGACGCAAGGGGTATGCCGGGTCAGAAGACCCCGAAGATCTGCAGCGCGCTGACGGCGGCGAGCACGAGGCAGACGGCGCCGCCGACCCGGCGGATCGTCGAGAGGCGGATCCGCTGGAGCAGCGTGCGCCCGAGCAGCGCCGCGAGACCGGAGACGGCGGCGAGGGCGAGGAACGCGCCGATGAAGACCGACAGGGCGTCGTCGAAGCGCAGCACCATCGAGGCGGTGAGGATCTGCGAGAGATCGCCCCACTCCGCGAGGAAGAGGACGGTGAAGCAGAAGGTCACGACCTTCCACCCGGCGAGCTGCTTCGCGGCCGACTTCGCCCCGAACTCCTCCTCCGTCTCGGCCTCCTCCTCGTCGGCCTTGCTCGCCCCGCGCAGCAGGATGATGCCGCCGACGAGGAACAGCAGCGCCGCGAAGATCTCGATCGGCTTCTTGGGCAGCTGGTTGAGCACCCCGCCGATCGCGACGGCGACGAGCGTCTGGACGAAGAACGCCGCGACGACGCCGACCCACACGAGCAGCGGGCGGAAGCGCGTCGCCATGACCAGCGTGGCGATGAAGGTCTTGTCCGGCAGCTCGACGACGAAGATCGTGCCGAAGACGATGGCGATGGTGACGAGGTCGATACCCATGGTGGGCACGAGCCTACGAGCCCTGACGCGAGCCGCCCGAGGGGAGTCCACGGGTCGGCGGGCCGGGAGCCGGCCCGGGGCGGACGGCATACGCTGGCCGTCATGTTCGGGACCAACGCAGTCGAGGCGGTGCTCCTCGCCGTCCTCGTGCTCGTGCCGGTGGCCCTGATCGTCGTGCTCCTCGTCGCGGTCGCGCGGCTGCGGGCACGCGTCGACCACCTCGAGCGGCAGCGGCCGGTCGGCTCCGGAGAGCTCGCCGCGCTGCGCGCCGACATCGGGCAGGCGCTGCGGCACGTGGCGGTCGTGCGCTACGACGCGTTCGGTGACATGGGCGGGCGGCTGAGCTTCAGCGCCGCGATCGTCGACGACAGCGGTGACGGCGTCGTTCTCTCCTCGATCCACGCGCGCGGCGAGTCCCGGACCTACGCCAAGGGCATCACCGGCGGCGGCTCCGACGCGACCCTCACCCCCGAGGAGCAGCAGGCGCTCAGCGCGGCGCGCACGGGAGCGAAGCGATGACGACGCGCTACGGCTACCTCGGCCCCGAGGGCACCTTCACCCAGATGGCGCTGCTCGCCTGGGGCCAGTCGCACGACGGAGAGCACATCGCCTTCGGGTCGGTCGACTCGGCGCTGGATGCGTTGCGCCGCAGCGAGATCGACGCAGCGATGGTCCCGATCGAGAACTCCGTCGAGGGCGGGGTGTCGGCGACCCTCGACGCCCTCGCCAGCGGCGACCCGCTCGTCGTCATCGGCGAGGTCAACGTGCCGATCACCTTCGTCCTCGCCGCCCCAGCGGGCACGCGCCGCGAGGAGATCAGGGCCGTCGGCACGCACTCGCACGCGTGGGCCCAGGTCCGCGGCTGGATGGACGTCAACCTCCCCGACGCGGCCTACGTCCCGACGCTGTCGACCGCTGCCGCCGCGGCCGGGCTCTCGGGCGAGGTCTCGCAGGCCTACGACGCCGCCGTCTGCGCACCCATCGCCGCCGAGAACCACGGGCTCGAGGTCCTCGCCACCGACATCGGCGACCGGTCCGGCGCGGTGACCCGATTCGTCCTCGTCTCCCGCCCGGGGACGCTGCCGGAGCGCACCGGCGCAGACAAGACGACGGTCATGCTCTTCCAACGGCACAACCGCGCGGGCGGCCTCCTCGAGCTGCTCGAGCAGTTCGCGGTGCGCGGCATCAACATGACCCGCCTCGAGTCGCGCCCGACGAAGAACTCGCTCGGCTCCTACTGCTTCTCCATCGACTTCGAGGGCCACGTCCTCGACGAGCGCGTCGGCGAGGCCCTCATGGGGCTCAAGCGCGTCTGCGCCGAGGTGCGCTTCCTCGGGTCCTACCCGCGCGAGGACGGCGCCGCCGTCGACGTCGCCCCGCTCACCACCGACGCGGACTTCGGCCGGGCCCGGGACTGGCTGAGGTCGCTGCGCGGCACCTGAGGCGCGCCGCCCACCTGAGGTGGGCGGACGGCATACGGGCTCACTGCTCGTATGCCGTGACCCACTCGTCGATCTCGGTCCACCTCTCGTCGAGCCACGCCTCGATCTCGGGAGCGTCGTCGGGCACGTCGCCGGCCGCGTAGGTGTGGGTGCGGACGAGGAACGGGCGGTCGGTGAACGGGATGGCATCCCAGACCTCCCGCGGGGTCGAGAGCCGGCCGAACCCCGCGTGCCCGACGATCATGACGTCGGCGTCGGGTCGCTCGTCGAGGACGGCGACGACGCCCTTGGTCTTGGGCGGCAAGGTGTTGAAGAGCGAGATCGCCCGGCGGGCCCGCAGCTCCTGCCCCGCCTCGCGCATCCGGTCGATGAGCCGGCGGCGCCGGTCGGGGGAGAAGTTCTGTCCCTCGGGGAAGAGGAGCAGGACGTCGTCGTCCTTGAGGCCGCGGGCGAGCGAGCGCACTCCCGCGACGCGGTCGTCGCCGGCGCCGGTGCGAGACGGCACGAAGTAGGAGCGCATCTGGGTGAGGAGGGTGTCGACCATGGGGTCCCAGCGCAGGGCCTCGGCGAGGACGATCTTGGGCATCCGCCCGGCGGTGTGACCGAGCAGCCAGGCGAGGGCGATCGAGTCGCCCGGGCCGGCGTGCCGCGCGAACGCGACGAGAGGGGCGCCCTCGTTGCCGAAGTGCATGCGGCCGTCGAGCCGCACCTCGAAGCCCACCCAGCGCCTGGCGAGGATCATCGCCCGGTTGAGCCCGGCGAGGAAGACCTCCTCGTGGTCGTCCTCCCACGCGGGTGCGGTGCGCTCGGGGTTCCCCAGCTGGAGGCGCCAGCAGTCCATGAGCATGCGCACGTCGACCCACATGAGCCCGACGCCGAGCACGCTCACGCGGAAGAGCCGGGCCTTCTTGTCGACGAACGACGCGAACGCGCCGGCGACGATGACCGGGGTGGCGAGCCCGGTGAGGGCGGCGGCGCCGACCGGCCAGACGACGGGCAGTACCCGGCGGACGAGCCGGGGCGGCTTCGGGATTCCCGCGAGACCCATGGCTCGACCCTAGGGGGTGGTGGTGGGCGCGGGTCAGAGGTCGGGCCGCGTCAGAGGTCGCCGAGGTAGGCGGTCGACGCGGCATACGCCTGCTCGGCACGTTCGGTGAGGCGTGACTGGCGGCCGTAGCCGATCGCGACGGACGGTGTCTCCGGTGCCCCGCTCGGCAGGACGTGGACCTCGACGCCCTCGGGGATCGACTCCATCTCGTGGACGTAGCGGTGGCGCCGGGAGATCTCGAACGCGACGACGCCGACCTCCCACGGCCGGCGCGGGGGAGCGAGTGGCTGCTCGACGCGGCCGACCTGGAGCACGAAGATCCGGTCGGCACCGAGGCTCACGGCCCGACCCACGGGGATGGAGTGCACGAGACCGCCATCGAGGTAGTGCTGCCCGTCGATCTCGACCGCGGGGAAGAGCCCGGGCACCGAGCACGACGCGACGACCGGGTCGACGATCTCGCCGCTGCCGAACCACGTCGAGCCGGCTGTCTCGATGCACGCCGCGACGCACTGGAACGGGACCTCGAGCTCCTCGAACGTGTCGACCGGCAGGTGGTCGTCGACGATCGAACGCAGCGGGGCGCTCGTGAGCAGGTGGGTGCGGAAGCGGGCGATCCGGGCCGCCGAGCGCATGGGGTTCTCGAGGAAGACGCCGCTGGACCCGACCGCGCGCCAGGCCTCGGTGAGCGCACGGATGCCGTCGACCGACGGGTCGGCGGCGACGAACGCGCCGTTGAGCGCACCGATGCTCGTGCCGACGACGAGGTCGGGCTGCACGCCGCGCTCGGCGAGAGCCCGGAGCATGCCGAGCTGGGTCGTGCCGAGCACCCCGCCTCCGCCGAGCACGTATGCCGTCGTCATGCCGGCCAGCCTATGCACCGTGGGGTGCGTCGCTCGGTGGGGTGCGTGGCGCGGTGGGGTGCGTCGCACCCGCGGTGGCGGTGCGGAGCACCGCAATAGGCTGGGGCCATGCCAGGTGCCGCGTTCTTCGACCTCGACCGGACCCTGCTCCAGGGCGGCACCGGTCCGCACCTCAGCCAGGCAATGGTCGACCTCGGGCTCGTGCCCCGCTCGTTGCCCGGTCAGGGGTTGCTCTTCAAGGCGTTCGACCTCGTCGGCGAGAACCTGCCGTCGATCTTCCTCGCCCGCCAGGCCACCCTCGTCGCGCGCGGCAAGGACTCGCACAGCTTCGACGCGGCGGCGGCCAACGCGGCCGAGGTCATCGCCGAGCTCGTGCACCCGTTCGCGCTCGCGCTCATCGAGCAGCACAAGGCCGAGGGCCGCATGGTCGTCATGGCGACGACGACGCCGGAGCACCTCATCAAGCCGCTCGCCGACCGGCTCGGCTTCGACCACGTGCTCGCGACCCGCTACGGCACGAAGGACGACGGCCGGTTCGACGGCTCGATCCGCGGGCCGTTCGTGTGGTCGACGGGCAAGCTCAGCGCGGTGCGGCACTTCGCCGTCCAGAACGACATCGACCTGCGCGAGAGCTTCGCCTACTCGGACTCGATCTTCGACGTGCCGCTGCTCGAGGCGGTCGGCTCACCCGCCGCGGTCAACCCCGACCCGAGACTGACGATGTATGCCGTGGCGCGCCGCTGGCCGATCGTGCACTTCGACGTGTCGCCGGGTGTCTTCAAGGTGCCGGTCGTCGGGATCGAGCTCCAGCGCTTCATCCTCGAGGGCCTGCGCTCGACGTTCTTCCCCTGCGCGCGGTTCGACATCGAGGGCGTCGAGAACATCCCGCGCCACGGCCCGGTCATCCTCGTCGGCAACCACCGCAGCTACTTCGACGTCGTCGCCATGGCCAACGTCGTGCGCCGGTCGGGCCGCACCGCACGCGTGCTCGGCAAGAAGGAGCTCTTCGACGTGCCCGTGCTCGGGTCGTTCATCTCGGCCGCGGGCGGCATCCGCGTCGACCGGGCCGAGGGCGGGCAGGTCTCCTACGACATGGCCGCGCTCGCGCTCGAGGGCGGGGAGATGGTCGGCCTGCTGCCGGAGGGCACGATCCCGCGCGGCGAGGCCTTCTTCGACCCGGTGCTCAAGGGCAAGACCGGCGCGGCCCGGCTCGCCGCTGCCAGCCGCGCTCCCGTCATCCCCGTCGGCATGTGGGGCACGGAGAAGGTCTGGCCGCGCTCCTCGAAGCTGCCCAACCTGCTCAACCTGTCGAACCCGCCCACCGTCCGGATCCGGGTCGGAGAACCCGTCGAGCTGAAGTACCGCTCGCCCGCGGCGGACACGAAGCGGATCATGGCGGCGATCAGCGACCTGCTCCCGCCGGAGTCGCGCGAGCAGCGGGTTCCCACGCTCGAGGAGCTGCGCGCCACCTACCCCGACGGCCGCCTCCCCGGCGAGTCCTGAGGCCACCTCGCCCCACCGACGGCGCGCTGCCGCTTGCGTCCGCAACTGTGGTGGCTGGGCCGTCACCCTGCCGGACGTTGCGTCTGCCGCCGCGCCCCGCAGCCGTCCACAGTCGACTTCGCAGGGTGCGCCTGTCCACAGGCGTCGCCTGCAGCGCTTCCGTGGGTGGACGCGGGGCAGGACTGTTCATCGGCATGACCGATCGACGACTGAGCAGGCTTGAAGTACCCGCAGCCCGCGGCCAACGCTTCTTCACGCTGACCGAGATCCGCGCCGCAGGTGTCACGAGGGAGCAGCGACGCCAGCACGTCGAGGCGGAACGTTGGCGGTCCATTCCGAACCGAGGGATCGTCGTCGACCGCGGACCGCTGGACCCCGCGAATGCCTGGCGCGCCGCACTCGCGGAAGTGGCGTGCAGCGCACGGCTGGGCGGAGTCACCGCACTGCAGGCTGCGGGCGTCGGCGGCCTGACCGACACCGCGATCCACGTCTGGGTGACGAAGTCGACGCGCAAGGGGATGCCGACGACCGCGCCAAACGTGGTGCTCCACGAGTCCCGTCGTTGGGGTGTCGATGACGCGACCTCGGTGGGGATACCGCGGGCGAAGCCCGGTGTGGCCGCGGTCCAGGCGGCGCTCTGGTCGCGGACGGTTCGTGAGGCGTCGTTGATGCTCGTGCTCCCAGTTCAGCAACGCGTCGTCACCGCGGACCACCTCATCGAGATCTTCGACCGGGTGCACAGGCATGAGTTCCGGACCGTGCTGCGGCAGGTGCTCGAGGACATCCGCGCAGGAAGCCACTCCATGAACGAGCTCGACTTCGTGAACATGTGTCGAGCTCACGGAATCCCGGCGCCGGCTCAGCAGGTCGCGCGTCACGGTCCCGATGGACGGATCTACCTCGACTGTCGCTGGGAGGGGTCAGGCGTCACCCTGGAGATCCAAGGAGCCGGCCACGGCCAGCTTCTCAACACCCTTGACGACGACCTACGCCTCCTCGGATTGGCCACTGACGGCGACGTCGCACTCTCGGTCTCGGTGCTCACCCTGCGGGTCGACGCCGCGCGGTGGTTCCAGCGATTCGGGGAGCTGCTGCGGGTACGTGGCGCCTCGGTGCCCACCTTGCGTCCGGCAGGGTGACGGTGGAACCCCCAGAGTTGCGGACGCAAGCAAGCGCCAGCGGGACGGCATACGCAACGTCCGGCAGGGTGACGGCCTGGCCACCACAGTTGCGGACGCAGGCAAGCGCCGCACCGACGGCGTACGCAATGTCCGGCAGGGTGACGGTGGAACCCCCAGAGTTGCGGACGCAAGCAAGCGCCGGCCTGACGGCATACGCAACGTCCGGCGGGGTGACGGTGGTAACCCCCAGAGTTGCGGACGCAAGCGAGCGCCGGCCTGACGGCATACGCGACGTCCGGCGGGGTGACGGTGGAACCCCCAGAGTTGCGGACGCAAGCAAGCGCTGGCGGGACGGCATACGCAATGTCCGGCAGGGTGACGGTGGAACCCCCAGAGTTGCGGACGCAGGCAAGCGCCGCACCGACGGCGTACGCAACGTCCGGCGGCGTGACGGTGGAACCGCCAGAGTTGCGGACGCAAGCGCCAGGAGGGCGGCCCGCGCTGTGCGGGCTGTGGACGACGGTGGGGGAATGTCGGCCGGACGGCATACCGTTGTCGTCGGCTGCGCGGACGACAGGAGGTGACCGGCAGTGGACCGTGACGCGGACACCCTGGCGGAGGTCACCGA
Organism: Knoellia flava TL1; assembly: GCF_000768675.1. GTDB lineage: Bacteria > Actinomycetota > Actinomycetes > Actinomycetales > Dermatophilaceae > Knoellia > Knoellia flava. Next base: position 73,044 of record NZ_AVPI01000005.1, read on the forward strand.
CCGCGAGCTGGCGGCGGCGTTCGACGCGAAGACCCTCGTGCGGGCCGGTGACTACGCCCGCGCGGGCCGCGTCACGAGCATCGTCCTCGCCGACGGCGGCAGGCGGGCCGCGGCCCGCGTCATCGGCAACGGGCCGGCGATCTACCGCACCGAGGTGTCGCTGACGAGCGACGACCACGGCCCGTTCCTCGACAGCGACTGCACCTGTCCCATCGGCACGGCCTGCAAGCACGCCGCCGCGCTCGTCATCGCGCTGCGGACCCAGCGGCCGTGGCGCTCCGACGTCGACGCCGACGAGCCGGGGACGGGTGCGCGGACTGCGTCGTGGCGCGAGGCCCTCGACGAGCTGCTCGACGTCGTCGACCCCGAGCTCGAGGCCGAGCGTGGCACCGTCGGGCTGCTCCTCGACGTCGAGACCCCGCGCGCCCGTCCGAACCCGTGGCACACGGGCGCCGAGAGCCCGCGCGTGCAGCTGCGCCCGGTCGTTCCCGGCGCCGTCCCCGGCCGGTGGATCAAGACCGGCATCTCCTGGGAGGCCGTGGCTGGTGGCTACTACGCCTCCTACGCCCTGCGCCTCGACGGACCGCCGCTCGACGCCCTCACCGCGATCGCCGACGCCCACCGCCGGGGCAGTCGGATGTCGTCCTACGGTCGTATGCCGGCCTCGATCCCACTCGCGACCCTCGGCCGCGGGTGGGTGGACCTGCTCGCCCGTGCGCGCGACGCCGGGGTGGTCCTCGTGGCCGACCCGACGAGCGGTGGCGAGGTCCTGCTCGAGAGCGACGAGGCGCACTTCGTCCTCGACCTGTCGCCGGCCGACGACGGCAGCGTCCGTGCGGTCCCGAGCCTCGACCTGCCCGAGGGCGAGGGTGACGTCGTGGTCGTGGGAGAGCCGCCGACCGGCTGGTTCCGGCGCGAGGGTCGCGACCTGCGGCTCGGCGGGTTCGCCGCGGACGTCGACCTCGCGGTCGCCCGCGTCGTCGAGCGCGGACCGTTCAGCATCCCGCGCGAGGACTGGTCGAGCTTCGCCATCGAGAAGCTGCCCGTCCTGCGCCGCCGGGCAACGGTGCGTACTCACGAGGGCCTCACCCTGCCCGAGGTCGCGCCGCCGCGACTGCACCTCGCCGTCCGGTTCGGCGCCAAGCACGCGACCCACCTCGCTTGGTCCTTCCACTACGGCCCGCTCGACGCTCCCGTCTCCGTGCCGATTGAGCGCGAGCACGTCTCGTTCCGCGATCCGGCGGCCTTCCGCGACCCGGCGCGCGAGGCCGAGCTGCTCGCGCTCGCGCCCACGCGCGAGGACCTGCCCGCCCTCTGGGACCTCACCCGGCTCGGCTGGCGGCTGCGGCCCGACGTCACGCTCGGCGACTTCGACACCGTCGCCTTCGCCGGGCTGCTGCCCGCGCTCGAGGCCCACGACGAGGTGGAGATCGAGGTCAAGGGCGAGAGGACGGCATACGCGGAGGTGACCGAGGCGCCGCGGATCGCGGTGGCGACGACGCAGTCCGAGGACGGCAACGACTGGTTCGACCTGCGCATCACCGTGACGGTCGGCGCCCACGAGGTCCCGCTCGCCGACCTCGTCACCGCGCTCGCGCGCGACGAGGAGCGCATGCTGCTGCCCGACGGCGCCTGGTTCACCCTCGACTCCCCGGAGCTGCACAAGCTGCGCGCCCTCGTCGAGGAGGCCCGGACGCTGCAGGACAAGGCCTCCGGGCCGCTGCGGCTCTCGGTGCTGCACGCCGGGCTGTGGGACGAGCTCGTCGAGATCGGCGTCGTCGAGGAGCAGTCGACGCGCTGGCGGCAGTCCGTCGACGCCCTCCTCGGCCTCGACACTGAGCACGCCCCACCACCGGCGGAGGTGCCGAGCACGCTCAAGGCGACGCTGCGGCCCTACCAGGAGGAAGGGTTCCGCTGGCTGTCGCTGCTCTGGGACCTCGGGCTCGGTGGCGTGCTCGCCGACGACATGGGCCTGGGCAAGACCGTGCAGGTCATCGCCACCGCGCTGCGGGCCAAGGAGCGCGGCGAGCTCGCCGACCCGATGCTCATCGTCGCGCCGACCTCGGTGCTCGGCACGTGGGTGGGCGAGGTCGAGAAGTTCGCACCCGACCTCTCCATCGCCGTCCTCGACCGCACCCGCGGCAAGGCCAGGGTGCCGATGGCCGACGCGATCGCCGGCGCCGACCTCGTCGTCACGACGTATGCCGTGGGGCGGATCGACGCCGAGGAGTTCCGGTCCGTGCGGTGGTCGGCGGCCGTCCTCGACGAGGCGCAGTTCGTCAAGAACCACCGGGCCAAGACGTATGCCGCGATGCGACGGCTGCCCGCGCGGGTCACCTTCGCGCTCACCGGCACCCCGCTCGAGAACTCGCTCATGGACCTCTGGTCGCTGCTGTCGATCGTCGCGCCCGGGCTGCACCCGCGGCCGCAGGTCTTCCGCGACCAGTGGGCCAAGCCGATCGAGAACGGCTCCTCACCCGAGGCGCTCGCCACGCTGCGTCGCCGGATCAAGCCGCTCATGCTCCGCCGCACTAAGGAGGCCGTCGCCGCAGACCTGCCGCCGAAGCAGGAGCAGGTCCTGCACGTCGGGCTCCACCCGAAGCACCGCGCGATCTACGACCGGCACCTGTCGCGCGAGCGGCAGCGCCTGCTCGGTCTCATCGACGACCTCGACGGCAACCGCATCGCCATCCTGCGCGCCCTCACCGTGCTGCGGCAGATGGCGCTCGACCCGACGCTCGTCGACGCCGAGGCCTACGGCGGGGCGGGGACGAGCGCCAAGGTCGATGCGCTCGTCGAGCAGCTTGTCGAGCTCGCCGCCGAGGGCCACCGGGCGCTCGTCTTCAGCCAGTTCACCGGGTTCCTCGCCATCGTCCGCGCCCGGCTCGAGGAGGAGGGCATCGCGCACGCCTACCTCGACGGTGGCACGCGCAACCGGGCCGAGGTCGTGCGCGGGTTCCGCGAGGGCGACGCGCCGGTCTTCCTCATCTCGCTCAAGGCCGGCGGGTTCGGTCTCACCCTCACCGAGGCCGACTACGTCTTCGTCCTCGACCCGTGGTGGAACCCCGCCGCCGAGAACCAGGCGATCGACCGGGCCCACCGCATCGGCCAGACGAAGTCGGTCAACGTCTACCGGATGGTGTCGAAGGACACGATCGAGGAGAAGGTCGTCGCCCTCCAGCAGCGCAAGCGCGACCTCTTCGCCCGGGTCGTCGACGACGGCGAGCTCCTGTCGAGCGCCCTCACCGCCGACGACCTGAGAGCCCTCCTCGACCGCTGACCCCCCGCTCGCCTCGCCCCACTGGCCCCGACATGCCCACGCAGAGCGTGGGACCCGCCGCCTGAAGCGGGTTGCTCGCAGTTCGGGTGGGAACCGTTCCCCGGCGAAGTGCGAGGTTCCCACCTGAAGTCGCGGGGTACGGCCGCCGCAGCCACGTCAGACGCCGCGTGACGGCGGCCACCCACCGTAGCGGCGTCCCGGGGCCGCGTGCCATCGTTCGAACATGAGTGACGCGCCCGCGCCCGCGCCCGGACCCGACGCGGACGACGAGGCGGCGACGCCGGAGCCGACGACGGTCGAACGGGCGCTCACGCGTGGGGTGGAACGGGTCGCCGGTGTCGCGGACGACCTGGTCCACCACCGCGGTCCCAACGGCGCCCGGGCCTTCGTCAACGCGTTCTTCGGCGACCGGCTCGACGTCGCGGGCTCAGCCCTCTCGCACACGATGGGCGTGCGGCGACGCGGACGGTCGGTGCCGCTGACCCGTGAAGGGTTCGAGACGGCATACCCCGAGGCGACCGGCGACGTCGTGGTCCTCGTCCATGGGCTGCTCGTCACCGAGACCTTCTGGGAGCAGGGGCGGTTCGGGCAGCGGCTGCGCGAGGACCTCGGGCTCACGCCGGTCACCGTCCGCTACAACACGGGGCTGCGGATCTCGCACAACGGCCACGACCTCGACCGCATCCTGGCCCGGCTCGTCGAGCACTGGCCGGTTCCGGTGACGCGGCTCGTCCTCGTCGGCCACTCGATGGGCGGGCTCGTGCTGCACAGCGCCCTGGCCCAGGCCGACGTCGAGGGCCCGGGCAGCGCCTGGGTGGGCCTCGTGAGCGACACGGTCACCCTCGGCTCGCCGCACGTGGGTGCGCCGCTCGAGCGCCTCGCCAACACCACCGCCCGGGCCGCCGGCACGCTGCGCCACGTGCGTCCGCTCGCCCGGTTCCTGTCGTCGCGCAGCGTCGGCATCCAGGACCTGCGCCACGGCAACATCCTCGACGCGGAGTGGGACGGCGCCGACCCGGCCGACCGTGTGGGGCGACGGGTCGACGTGCCGCTGCACCCCGGCATACGGCACCTCGCCGTCGTCGGTCTGCTCGGCAAGAAGATCGACAGCCGGATCGCCCAGCTGCTCGGGGACGGCATCGTCACGGCCGCCAGCGCGCGCGGCGCGGGGAGGCGGGCGCCGCGGGGGAGGCAGTTCCCGGCGGAGGACGTCGTCGTCCTCCCGGGCGTCAGCCACCTCGGCCTCGTCCGGGACGAGTCGGTCTATGCCGCGATCCGCGACCGACTCGGTGCCAGAGTGGACCCATGAGCGAGCCGACGACAGCGCCGACGACCGTCATCCTCTTCGGTGCGACCGGAGACCTCGCCAAGCGCAAGCTCATCCCGGGGTTGCTCCACCTCTTCCAGTCGCGGCTGCTCGACGACCTGAGGATCGTCGGCACCTCGCTCGACGAGATCGACGTCGACGCCTTCCGCGACCTCGCCCACGACGCGATCAAGGAGTTCTCGACGCGCGACCTCGACGAGGCGGAGTGGAACGAGTTCGCTGTGCGGCTCGACTACGTGCCGCTGTCGGCCGGGCCCCAGGCTCTGGCGAAGGCGGTCGAGACCGCCGAGTCGCAGCTCCCCGGCGACACTGAGCTGCGGCTGCACTACCTCTCGGTGCCCCCGAAGGCGGCGCTCTCGGCGATCCGGACCATCGCGGAGGCGGGCCTCGTCGAGCGCAGCCGGGTCGTCATGGAGAAGCCCTTCGGCACCGACTACGCCTCGGCGGTCGAGCTCAACCGCAAGGTCCACGAGGTCTTCGCCGAGGAGCAGGTCTTCCGGATCGACCACTTCCTCGGCAAGGAGCCTGCGCAGAACATCCTCGCGTTCCGCTTCGCCAACGGGCTCTTCGAGCCGATCTGGCACCGCAACTCGATCGCCCACGTGCAGATCGACGTGCCCGAGACCCTCGGCTTGGCGACCCGCGGTGACTTCTACGAGGCCACCGGCGCCTACCGCGACATGGTCGTCACGCACCTCTTCCAGATCCTCGCGTTCACCGCGATGGAGCCGCCGACCTCGCTCGAGCCGAACGCGATCAGCCGGGAGAAGAACAAGGTCTTCGAGTCGATGCTGCCGATCCAGCCCAGGGACGTCGTGCGGGGCCAGTACATCGGCTACCTCGACGAGCCGGGGGTCGCGCACGACTCCGACACCGAGACGTTCATCGCCCTCACCTGCTACATCGACAACTGGCGCTGGGCGGGTGTGCCGTTCTACCTCCGCACCGGCAAGCGGATGGCCGAGGGGGCACGCATCATCTCGATCGCGTTCCGCGAGCCGCCGCAGTCGATGTTCCCGCCGGGGTCCGGCGTCGGCGACCACGGGCCGGACCACCTCACCTTCGACCTCGCCGACAAGGCGCGGATGTCGCTGTCGTTCTATGGCAAGCGGCCCGGCCCGGGCATGAAGCTCGACAAGCTCTCGATGCAGTTCGCGATGCAGGAGACGCACTGGGCAGGTGCCGTCCTCGAGGCCTACGAACGGCTCATCTACGACGCCGTGCGAGGCGACCACACCCTCTTCACCTCGGCCGAGGGCATCGAACGGCTCTGGGAGGTCAGCCAGCCGCTGCTCGACAACCCGCCGGTCGTGCGCCCCTACGAGGCGGGCACATACGGCCCCAACCAGATCCACCAGCTCGTCGCGCCGCACACGTGGCGGCTGCCGTTCGAGCGCAAGTGGCGCGACAAGAACCCGGACCCGGGCCCACAGTCGCCGATCGAGGGCGGCGCCAGGCGCTGAGACGGCGCGCCCGTCCTCGGCTCAGACGTAGCGGCCGAGGTCGTCCGCCGCGGCCGAGCCCGACGTCCGGACGATGAGCGCCTTCGGGCGGACCTCGAAGCGGACCCGCCGGGCCTCGCCGATGACGTCGCCGTCGATCTCGACCATCTGCGGAGCGTCGAGCGAGACGAGGATCGACTGGCAGCGGTAGCGGTCGAGCTTGGGGTGGTTCTGCCCCCGCTTGGCGAGCACGTGGACCGCGACACCGGCCCAGCCGACGATGCCCTTGGGGGTGATGGCGACGACGTCGAGGATCCCGTCGTCGACCTCGGCGTCGGGCATGAGCGTGATGCCGCCGGTGAGCCGTCCGCAGTTGCCGACGACGATCGTGCGGGCCGTGTGCGCGATGGGGTCGCCGCCGTCGATCCGGAGCCGGGTCGCGAACCGGGCCCCGAGCAGGTTGCGCGCGCCCGTGGCGACGTAGGCGGCCCAGCCGATGCGAGCCTTCGCCTCCTCGGTCGTCGAGTGCATGATGCTCGCGTCGAGGCCGAGTCCGGCCATGACGAGGAACGCGTGCTGGTTGGGCGCCGGGTCCGAGCCGGACGTGTCGTCGGCGCCGACGTCGGGCTCGGTCGGGCCGTCGTGGTCGGGGTCGAGCTCCTCGGTCGACGACTGCTCGACGTCGGGGTCCATCGTCACCCAGCCGACGTCGATGTGGCGGTTGCGACCGGTGAGGGCCACGTCGAGACCGCTGGCGACGTCGAGCGGGAGCCCGAGGTTGCGGCTCATGAGGTTGCCCGTGCCGGCGGGGATGAGCCCCATCGGGGTCGACGTGCCGGTGAGCACGTGGGCCACCGAGCGGACCGTGCCGTCGCCGCCGATGGCGCAGACGAGGTCGACACCGTCGGCGAGCGCGGCCCGGGCCTGGCCGAAGCCGGGGTCCTCGAGGGTCGTCTCGCTGATGATCGGCTCGTCCCAGCCGTCGTGGGCGAGGACCGTCTCGCGCACGAGCGCGTGGGCGGCCTCGACGTCGGCGAACTTCGTCGGGTTGAGGATGACCGCGACCCGCTTCTTCGGCGGCGGGACGTCGTCCTCGGTCTGCCGGAACGTCGAGCGGGCCGGGCGCCGGGGAGACGCGTGGCGCCCCCGCGACCCTCCCCAAGAGGACGCCAGCCACACCCCCACGCCGATGATCAGCAGGAGTCCGAGGATCGCTGCGATCACGGGCCAGGAGTCGGTCACGACAGGGACCGTACCCCACGGTCACATGCCCGCAGCCCGCATCGGCGGGGGCCGCCGACCCGTGGTCCTACCCTGTGGTCATGAGCGACATCGTCCCCGACGGCAAGGACTGGACCTGGACGCTCGAGAGGGCGTGCCCCGACTGCGGCTTCGAGGCCGCGAACGTGACGGGAGACGACATCGCGGGGCTCGTCACGGCATACACGGAGCCGTGGAGCGACGTCCTCGCGCGGGCGGACGTCGCCGTGCGACCGGACCCGACGACGTGGTCGCCGCTGGAGTACGCGTGCCACGTGCGCGACGTCTGCGACCTCTTCGCGGCGCGGGTGCGGCTCATGCTCGACGAGGACGGCGCGCGCTTCGCCAACTGGGACCAGAACGTCACCGCGGTCGAGAGCGCGTATGCCGTCCAGTCACCGAGCGTCGTCGCCGCCGAGATCCCGGCCGCGGCGAGGCGGCTCAGCGAGGCGTATGCCGGCCTGTCCGGTGAGCAGTGGGACCGGCGCGGGGTGCGCTCGAACGGCTCCGAGTTCACCGTGCTGAGCCTCGGGCGCTACGCGCTGCACGACCTCGCCCACCACCTCTGGGACGTCCGGGCGTGAAGCCCGCCTGGATCTACCTCGCTCTCGGGCTGGCCCTGTTCCTCGCCGTCATCGTCCCCCCGCTGCTGCAACGCTTCCACGTCAACGGCCCCATCGTCCTCGTGAGCCTCGGTCTCGTGCTGGGGCTGCTGCCGGGGTTCCGTGACCTCGACCTCGACCCGGTGTCGCACGGGACGGCGCTCACGCACATCACCGAGTTCACCGTGCTCGTCTCGCTCATGGGCGTCGGCCTGGCGCTCGACCGGCCGCTGAGCCTGCGCGACGTCGGGTCGTGGCGGACGTGGTCGCCGACCTGGCGGTTGCTCGGCATCGCCATGCCCCTGTCGATCGCCGGTGTCGCCCTGCTCGCGTGGGGGCCGATGGGAGTGGCTGCGCCGGCCGCGCTGCTGCTGGGTGCGGCGCTCTCACCGACCGACCCGGTGCTCGCCTCCGACGTGCAGGTGGGCGGCCCCAACGAGGGCGAGGGCGGTGGCGGCGAGGACCACGAGGACTCCGAGGAGGTCGACGAGGACGACGAGGTCCGCTTCGCCCTCACGAGCGAGGCCGGGCTCAACGACGGGCTGGCCTTCCCCTTCGTCCATGCCGCGATCCTGCTCGCCACCGTCGGCGGTGTCTCGCAGTGGGGCGCCGGATGGCTCGCCTGGGAGCTCGTCGGCAAGATCGTCATCGGGGTCGCGGTCGGTCTCGCCGCCGGCTGGGCGGTGGCGCGACTCGCGTTCACCGCACGGACGGAGGAGCTGCGCTTCGCGGCGACAGGTGAGCCGATCGTCGCCATCGCTGCGCTGCTCGCCACCTACGGCGTCTCGGAGGTGGCCGGCGGCTACGGCTTCCTCGCGGTCTTCACGTGCGCGATGGCCATCCGCAGCTTCGAGCGCAAGAGCTCCTACCACCACGACATGCACGAGGTCATCGAGCGCCTCGAGCGGCTGCTCACCCTCGTCGTGCTCCTCCTCCTCGGCATGGCCCTGACCAACGGCCTGCTCGCTCACCTCGACTGGCGCGGGGTCGCGATCTCGCTCTTCCTCCTGCTCGTGCTGCGCCCCCTCGTCGGGCTGCTGTCCTTCGTCGGGCACCCGCACCAGAGCGGACCGCGTGACTTCGACCGTCGCGAGCGGATCGTCGCGGCGTTCTACGGCGTGCGCGGCGTCGGTTCGCTGTTCTACCTCGCGTATGCCGCGACGCACGCGGAGTTCCCGGAGATCCGTTGGCTGTGGTCGGTCGTGGCGTTCACCGTCGTCGTGTCCGTCTTCCTCCACGGCTTCACGGCTCCCCTGGCCATGGACTGGCAGGAGCGGGCCAAGCAGCCGGCGGGCACTCCCGACTGAGCCGGCGCTGGGCCTTGTGTCCTGCAGGACGCGCGACAGGGCGCGCGTCCTGCAGGACACAAGAGGGTGTGCGGGCCGAATCGTCGTCGAGTGCCCGCCA
>NZ_AVPI01000006.1 GCF_000768675.1 Knoellia flava TL1
ACAAGAGGGGGTGCGGGCCGAATCGTCGTCGAGTGCCCGCCAGCGAGCCGACTAGGCTGGCCCGCGTGATCGACCTCAAGCTGCTCCGTGAGAACCCCGACCGCGTGCGCGCCTCGCAGCGCGCCAGGGGCGAGGACGAGTCCGTCGTCGACGCCGTCCTCGCCGCCGAGGGGAAGCAGCGGTCCAGCCTCACCGCGTTCGAGCAGCTGCGCGCCGAGCAGAAGGCCATGGGCAAGCAGGTCGCGCAGGCGCAGGGCGACGAGAAGCAGGCCCTGCTCGCGCGCACCAAGGAGATCGCCGCCCAGGTCAAGGCCAACCAGGCCGCTGCCGACGAGGCCGCGACCGAGCTCGCGACCCTCACCCGAACGATCGGCAACGTCATCGAGGACGGCGTCCCGGTCGGTGGCGAGGACGACTACGTCGTGCTCGAGGAGGTCGGCACCCCGCGCGACTTCGCGGCCGAGGGCTTCGAGCCCAAGGACCACCTGGCCCTCATGGAGGGTCTCGACGCGCTCGACATGGAGCGCGGCGCCAAGGTGAGCGGCAGCCGCTTCTACTTCCTCAAGGGCGTGGGCGCCCGGCTCGAGATGGCGATGCTGAACCTCGCGATGCAGCGCGCCATCGAGGCCGGCTTCGTCCCGATGATCACGCCCACGCTCGTCAAGACCGAGGTCATGGCCGGTGCCGGGTTCATCGACCACCACGCCGAGGAGGTCTACCGCCTCGAGGCCGACGACCTCTACCTCACCGGCACGAGCGAGGTCGCGCTCGCGGGCTACCACGCCGACGAGATCCTCGACCTGTCCAAGGGCCCGGTCCGCTACGCCGGCCAGTCGACCTGCTACCGCCGCGAGGCCGGGAGCTACGGCAAGGACACCCGCGGCATCATCCGCGTGCACCAGTTCAACAAGATCGAGATGTTCGTCTACTGCCGCCCCGAGGACGCCGCCGCCGAGCACCAGCGCCTCCTGCAGTGGGAGCGCGACATGCTCGACCTCATGGAGCTGCCCTACCGCGTCATCGACACCGCAGCCGGCGACCTCGGTGGCCCGGCGGCGCGCAAGTTCGACTGCGAGGCCTGGGTCCCGACCCAGGGCCGCCACCGCGAGCTGACGTCGACGAGCAACTGCACGACCTTCCAGGCCCGCCGCCTCAAGACCCGCTACCGGGTCGAGGGTGGCGGCACCGAGGTCGCCGCCACCCTCAACGGGACGCTCGCCACGACGCGTTGGCTCGTCGCCATCCTGGAGAACCACCAGCAGGCCGACGGCTCCGTCGTCGTCCCTGAGGCACTGCGTCCGTTCATCGGGCTCGACGTCCTCACCCCTGCCTGAGGAGGTCGGGCACGGCCCGCGCTTCTCGAGGCCATGCTCAGGATGCGGTCGGCGACGCGCCCGGCGACAGTGGCGGATCCGCCACCATCGCGCAGGAGCGCCACCAGAGCGCGAGCGCGGTCCGGCTCGTGCACCCCGTGCGCACGAACGCGTCCTCGACGTGCTTGCGCACCGTGCGCTCGCTCAGCCCGAGGCGGGTCGCGACCTGGGCGTTCGTCAGCCCGCGCGCGACAAGGGCGCACACCTGCGCCTGCCGCGGCGTCAGCACGTCGCTGCGCTCGGGTGGCCCGGCAAGCGCGCGCAGCTCGGTCATCGCGGCGTGGAACTCCAGCGCCGACGCCAGCGCCCTCCGCACGAGCTCGACGACGGCAGCCTCCTCCTCGGTGAAGTCCTCGTGCTCGCGCCACAGCGACAGCAGCGTGAACGCCGCCGGGTCGGACTGCAGCGTCGCGGCGAGCTGGTAGCGGCTTCCGCGCGGCTCGAGCAGCAGCTCCCACAGCTCGAGCGCCTCGAGGTCGCGGACCGACATCGTGTCGGTGAGCCTCGCCGTGCGCAGCCCCCGGCCGGCGAGCGAGCGGGCGAAGGGGTGCGTCGGGATGAGCCGCATCCACCCTGCCTCCTCCTCGGCGGTGAGCGGTGGCGTGTGGAGCATCGTGATCGCGGGAGACGCCCTGCCGTCGAGGGGCACGGCCACGGAGGAGTTGAGGACGTCAGCGCCGACCGCCCGGTCGAGCAGGTGGAGCACGTCCGCAAGCACCGGCTCGCCCTGCGCAGCCGCGTGGGCGAGGTCCGTGGCACTGCGAGCCAGACGCGATGGCTCCATGGGACCTTGGATACCACCCGATCGGACCGGCCGCAGGCGGTTCGGACGAACCCGCTCCGCCCCACGGCGGATCCGCTCCCCGTGCCTCCGTCCCTAGGCTGACCCGTATGCCGTCCGCCCGCCGCTCGCTCTCGTCGGCCGTCGGCGACTTCTTCGCGGTCGACGACGACTGGGAGCGCCCTGCCCCACCCATCGGCCCGCTCGACTGGGCGGTGGGCATCGGCACCGCCCTCGTCGGCATCCTCCTGCTCGAGATGATGCGCAGCGTCGTCGAGATCGACGCCGGCGGCCAGCCGCACTGGGTCCAGTGGCTCGCCATCGTCTCCGGCGCGATGCTCCTCGTGTGGCGCCGCCGTCACCCCGTCGCCGTCGGCGGCGCCGCTGCGGTGCACATGTTCGCCGTCGGGGTGACGATGCCCCAGGTCATGGGCCAGCTCGCGCTCCAGACGGTCTACTTCGTCGCGATCTATGCCGCGGTCGCGTGGAGCCGGCACCGGCGGTCGGCCCTGCTCGTCGTCGCCGGCATCACGGTCTTCATGCTGCTCTGGGTCGGGTGGCAGCTCGCGCTCGGCGGTGGCATCGACGAGCTCACCGAGGACGCACGGGCCGAGGGGACGGACGGGTGGTTCAGCCCGGCCGTCGGTGCCGTCGTCACGTCGATGGCGGTCAATGTCTTCTACTTCGTCGGCGCGATCCTCGTCGGCCAGGTAGCGTGGCGCAGCGCCCGGCAGCGGGCCCGGCTCGAGGAGCAGGCAGACACGATCGCCGCCCAGTCCGACTCGCTCCAGCGCCGGGCGATCGTCGACGAGCGGCTCCGCATCGCTCGCGAGCTCCACGACGTCGTCGGCCACCACGTCGCCGTCATCGGCATCCAGGCCGGCGCCGCCCGCCGGGTGCTCGACAAGCGACCCGAGGACGCGGCGACGGCCCTCACCCGGATCGAGTCGAGCTCGCGCGACGCCGTGACCCAGATGCGCAACCTGCTCGGCACGCTGCGCGACCTCGAGGACTCACCGCTCGACCCTCAGCACTCGTCGACCTCAGCCTCCGCGGCGGCCGGACCAGCCGTCCACCCCGTCGCCTCCTCGTCCGCTTCCGGCGACGACGGACGCCACCGGCGCAGTCCCGAGCCAACGCTCGCCGACCTGCCCGACCTCGTCGCCGCACGCGACCACGCGACGCTGCGGACGGCATACCGGCTCGTCGAGACGCACGACGGCGCCCACGCCACGGTGCCGCCCCAGGTGGGGCTCACCCTCTATCGGGTCACGCAGGAGGCGCTGGCCAACGTCACGCGGCACTCGACCGCGACGACGGCCGACGTCGTGACCCGCGTCGTCGACGACGGTTCCGGACCGGCCTATGCCGAGGTCGAGATCGTCGACAACGGCCGCCCTCGGGTCGGCACGTCGGGGTCCGGGCTCGGCCAGCTCGGGATGCGTGAGCGCGCCGCCTCGCACCACGGCACGGTCGAGATCGGACCGCGTCCGCTGGGTGGCTACCGTGTCAGGGTGCGAGTTCCACTGGGGGAGAGCGATGTCCGAGCCTGAGACGCCGACGCCGAACCCATCGAGGCCCATCCGGGTGCTCATCGTCGACGACCAGCACCTCGTCCGCTCCGGCTTCACGATGATGCTCTCGGTCGAGGACGACATCGAGGTCGTCGGCGACGTCGCGAACGGCGAGCTCGCCGTCGCCGCCGCGCGCGAGCTGCGGCCCGACGTCATCCTCATGGACGTCCAGATGCCCGTCATGGACGGCATCGAGGCGACCCGCGTCGTCGTGGGAGCCGACCTCGGCCGGGTCGTCATCCTCACGACGTTCGACCGCGACGACTACCTCTTCGACGCGCTCCGGGCCGGCGCGAGCGGGTTCCTCCTCAAGAACGCCGAGCCCGAACAGCTCGTCGACGCCGTGCGGTCGGTCGCCGGAGGCCACGCCCTCCTCGCCCCGGAGGTGACGACCCGGGTCATCGCCGCGATGGTCACCCAGGGCGGCGCGACGACACCCGCCACCGCGACCTCCCACGTCGGCTCGGCCGAGCAGCTCGACCGGCTCACCGAGCGCGAGCGTGAGGTGCTCGTCCTCATGGCGCAGGGCAAGAGCAACGGCGAGATCGCCCGCGAGCTCTTCCTCGGTGAGGCGACGGTCAAGACGCACGTCTCGAACTGCCTCGCCAAGCTGCACCTGCGCGACAGGGTGCAGGCCGTCGTCTTCGCCTACGAGGTCGGCCTCATCCGCCCGGCGGAGACACGGACTCACCCACGGGGCTGATCCGCCGGACCCCACGCCCTCCCTAGCGTGGAGGGCATGGCACAGATCGAGGTCATCGGACTGACCCGCTCCTTCGGCGAGCTCCGCGCGGTCGACGACGTGAGTTTCACCGTCCCCGGCGGGATCCTCACCGGCTTCGTCGGCGGCAACGGCGCGGGCAAGACGACGACGATGCGGCTCATCATGGGGCTGCTTGCGGCCCACGGGGGAGAGGTCCGCTGGGGTGACGAGCCGATGACGACGCAGGTCCGACGACGCATCGGCTACATGCCCGAGGAGCGCGGTCTCTATCCCAAGCAGAAGGTCCTCGACCAGCTCGTCTACCTCGGCGAGCTCTCGGGGATGACGGCCGCCGACGCCAAGGCCTCCGTCCTCGAGCACCTCGACCGGTTCGGACTGCGCGAGCGGGCGAGTGAGCGCGTCGAGAAGCTCTCGCTCGGCAACCAGCAGCGGGTCCAGATCATCGCCGCGCTCATGACGACGCCGGACGCGCTCATCCTCGACGAGCCGTTCTCCGGTCTCGACCCGTCCGCCGTCGACTCGATGGCCGACCTCCTGCGCGAGCACGCCTCACGCGGCATCCCGGTGCTCTTCAGCTCGCACCAGCTCGACCTCGTCGAGCGCCTCTGCGACCGACTCGTCGTCCTCGCGCACGGACGGGTCGTCGCGACCGGCACCGTCGAGGAGCTGCGCGGTCGCGGGCCCGAGCTCTACCGGCTCACCCTCGGAGGTGACGCGGGCTGGGTGAGGGACGTGGACGGCATACACGTCCATGACGTCGACGGGTCCACGGCGCTCGTCGAGCCCGACGATGACAGCGCTCGGCAGGCGCTCCTGCGGGCCGCCCTCGAGCGCGGTGACGTCGTCGACTTCGCCCGACAGGTGCCCGCCCTGTCCGACATCTACCGGGAGGTGACGGCATGACCGCCGCTCCGTGGACCACCGTCGCGCGACGCGAGATCGTCACCAAGCTCACCGACCGCACGTTCCTGCTCAGCACCTTCGGGCTCGTCGTCATCATCGCCGGCGTCCTCGGCGTCCAGGCCTGGCTCGGCTCGCGAACGACGGAGTATGCCGTCGTCACGAGTTCCGCTGCGGCACACCGGATGGCCGAGAAGGTCGAGACGGTCGCCGAGGCCTCGGGCGACAACCTGCAGGTCACCCTCCAGGCCGCCGCCGGCGACGGTGTCGCGAAGGCGGCCATCGAGGACGGCACCGCCGACGTGTGGCTGCGCGAGGACGGCGACGGGTGGGTCCTCACCGGCCGGGAGGACGTCGCGGCCGAGCTGCGCAGCGCCGCCACCACCGCGATCCGCGACGCGACGCTCGACGCCAACGCCGAGGCAGCCGGCACGACTGTCGACGCCCTCACCCGTGGATCGGAGGTGCGGACGAGCGTCCTCGACGGCGACGCCGACCGGGCCGGCGTCGCCAAGGCGGTCGGCTTCGCCCTCGCGATGCTCTTCTACCTCGCCTCCTTCACCTTCGGGCTCGCGCTCGCCAACAGCGTCGTCGAGGAGAAGGCCAGCCGGATCGTCGAGATCATCACGACGAAGATCGCCGTCCGCCAGCTCCTCGCCGGCAAGGTCGCCGGCAACCTCGTCCTCGCCTTCGCCCAGATGGCGCTCTTCGTCGCCGTCGGGCTCGTCGGGCTGACCTTCACCGACTACGACCGGTTCCTGCCTGCGATCTCCGGTGCCGTGGGCTGGTTCGTCGTCTTCTTCGTCGTCGGGTTCGGGCTGCTCGCGTGCCTCTGGGCCGTCGCCGGAGCGCTGGCGACCCGCACCGAGGACGTGCAGACGACATCGACGCCGCTGACGATGCTCACGCTCGGTGTCTTCTTCGCAGCCCTGCTCACCACGGGCACGACGAAGGTGGTGCTCTCGTTCGTCCCGCCCTTCTCGGCGATCCTCATGCCGATGCGCGTGCTCGAGGGGACGGCGTCGTGGTGGCACGCGCTCGTCGCTCTCGCCATCCTCGTCGGCGCCGCGGCGCTCGTCGTCCGAGCGGCGGCCCGGCTCTACCAGCGCTCGCTGCTCCAGACACAGGGGCGGCTCACCGTGCGGCAGGCGTGGTCGACGCCCGAGTGAGCGGACGGCATACAGGAAATCTTGCGTCCGGCACGGTGACGGCCTGGGCACCACAGTTGCGGACGCAAACGGGCGCGGTCGCCGTTGCGTCCGGCACGGTGACGGCAGAGCCACCAGAAGTGCGGACGCAAGCGATCGGCAGACGGGATTTGACAAGGTAAGGCTTGCCTAAATTAGGTTGCCTTACTGACCTTGTCGCCGCGCTCCTCGGGTGCGGCCCGAACCCAGAAGGCTCCATGCTGACACGTCGCTCCCTCGTCGCGGCCGCCGCCTCCGGCGTCGTCGCCCTCGCCCTCACCGCCTGCTCCACCGGACCGACGAGCGAGGCCGCGGCCGACCCGGCGACCTCGTCGTCGTCGGCGGTCGACAAGGACGCCTTCCCGACGACGGTGAAGCACGCCTTCGGTGAGACGACGATCAGCGCCGAGCCCAAGCGCGTCGCCACGGTCGGCTGGAACGACGCCGACGTCGTCGTCTCGCTCGGTGTCATCCCCGTCGGAGCCACGAAGATCACGTGGGGCGGCAACGCCAACGGCTCGACCGACTGGTTCGACGCGGCCGTGACCAAGCTCGACGCCGACGCCCAGATCGCCCGCTACGACGACACCGCCGGCATCCCGGTCGAGGAGATCGCGGCGGCCAAGCCCGACCTCATCCTCGGCGTGAACTCCGGCATCACCAAGGAGGACTACGACAAGCTCTCCAAGATCGCGCCGACCGTCGCCTACCCCGGGCAGGCGTGGGGCACGTCGTGGGAGCAGAGCGTCGAGCTCGTCGGGCAGGCCCTCGGCCGCACCGAGCTGGCCACTAAGGTCGCCGCCGACACCAACAAGGCGATCGACGACGCCATCGCGAAGTACCCCCAGATCAAGCGCAAGTCGGCCGCATGGGCCTGGTTCACCCCGACCGACCTGTCCGTCGTCAGCCTCTACACGAGCCAGGACCTGCGCCCGCAGATCCTGCGCCGGTTCGGCATGGTCGACGCCCCGACCGTCGCCGCGCTGAGCAAGGGCAACACGCAGTTCAGCGCCAACCTCTCGGCCGAGAAGTCCTCGACCCTCGCCGCCGACGCGCTCATCTTCTACGTCGAGAAGCCCGAGGAGGTCGACACCCTCAAGAAGCACCCGCTCCTCGGCCAGATCCCCGCGCTCAAGACCAACCACTACGTCGCGAGCGCCGACAACGCCGTCGCCCTGACGATGTCCTCCCCCTCGCCGCTCTCGATGCCGGTGGCGCTCGAGAAGTTCCTCCCCAAGATCGCCTCGGCGGTGGACGGAACCCCGGCCCAGTGACCGTCCGGGCGACGACGGTGTCCCGTATGCCGTTCCGCGCCGAGCGTGGGACTCCCACCTCGACTGCTCCGTCCCGGCTCCTCGCGGAGTCGGGGCGGGGCGCCCGCGTCCCCGTGGGCGTCGTCGTCGCCGGGGGCGCGGTCGCGGTGGCACTCGCCGTCGCGTTCTCGCTCCTCGTCGGCACCCAGTCGGTCTCGCCCGGCCGGATCCTCGAAGCCCTCACCGGTGGCGTCGTCTCCGACGAGGTGCGCGGCATCGTCGACTCGCGCCTCGACCGCACGCTCATCGGGCTCGTCGTCGGTGCGGCCGTCGGTGTCTGCGGCGTCGTCCTCCAGGGCCTCACCCGCAACCCGCTCGCGGAGCCCGGAATCCTCGGCATCAACTCCGGCGCCGCGCTCGCCGTCGTCGCCGGCATCAAGGTCTTCGCGATCTCGAGTGTGGGTGGCTACGTCTGGTTCGCGCTGCTCGGTGCGGTCGTCACCGCCGTCGTCGTCCAGCTGCTCGCTCTCCTCGCCCCGGTGCGCGCACAGCCGGTGACGATGGCCCTCGCGGGTGCCGCGGTCATGGCCACCTCGACCAGTCTTGTCGGGGCGATCCTCGTCTCGGACCAGGGCGCGCTCGACGTCTTCCGCTTCTGGCAGGTCGGCTCGGTCGCGGGGCGTGAGGCGTCGATCGTCCTCGACGTCGCGCCCTTCCTCGTCGTCGGCTTCGCCCTCGCCCTCTCGTCCGGCTCGGTGCTCAACACCGTCGCCCTCGGCGACGACCTGGCCCGCGGCCTCGGCCAGCGCGTCCTGCTGCACCGCCTGCTCGCTGCGACCGGCGCGATCCTCCTCGCCGCCTCCGCCACGGCGTTGGCCGGACCGATCGCCTTCGTCGGCCTCGTCGTCCCGCACGTCGTGCGCGCCGTCGTCGGCCCGGACCACCGCCGGATCCTGCTCGGCACCCTCTTCGCCGGACCCGTGCTCGTCGTCGTCGCCGACACCCTCGGCCGGGTCGTCGCCGCACCGAGCGAGGTCCAGGCCGGGATCGTCTGCGCGGTCGTCGGCGCGCCCTTCCTCGTCGCCCTCGTCCGACGGATGAACGTCACATGAACACCCCGGTGAGAACCCGACCCCAGCTCGTCGAGAGGAGAGAACACGCCGCGGGAAGCACAGCATACGCGGCGGGTTCTCTCCTCTCGACCGGTGGCACCGGCGCGCCGGACACCGGCACGATCACTGCGCTGCGCGCTGCGCGTCGCCGGGTCCACCGCCGTCGCCGGGTCCTCCTCGCCGCCCTCACCCTGCTCGTCGTCGGTCTCTTCCTCGCCCGAGCGCTCCTCGGTGACTACCGCATCTCGTTCGTGGACGGCATACGGATGGTCTCCGGGACGACGATCCCGGGCGCGTCCTTCATCTTCATGGAGTCGACGCTGCCGCGGGCCTGCATGGCCGTCCTCGCCGGCGCGGCATTCGCGTCGGCCGGCGCGGCGTTCCAGTCGATGCTGCGCAACCCGCTGGCGAGCCCCGACGTGCTCGGCATCAACCTCGGCGCGAGCGCCTCGGCCGTCTTCGCGGTCGTCCTCCTCGGCTGGTCGGGCACACCGGTCGCCGTCGTCGCGTTCGCCGGCGCGGTCGCGGTCGCGGCGGCGATCCACGGATTCGCCGGCCGGGGCGGGGCAGCGACCGGGCGGATGATCCTCGTCGGGGTCGGGCTCGCCGCCGTGCTCAGCTCGGTCGTCCACTGGGTGCTGCTGCGCGCCGACATCTACCGCGCGCAGGACGCCCTCGTCTGGCTCACCGGCAGCCTCGGCACGGTCTCGTGGGACGAGGTCGCGCGGCTCGGGGTCGTCGTCGCGGTGGGCCTGCCGCTGCTCACGTTCGCGACGCGCCAGCTCGGCGTGCTCGGGCTCGGCGACGACCTCGCGACGGGCCTGGGCGTGCGCGCCCCGCGCCTGCGGCTCGCGGTCACGGCGCTCGTCGTCCTGCTCACCGCCTCCGCGACGGCGGTGTGCGGGCCGATCGCCTTCGTCGGCTTCCTCAGCGGGCCGATCGCGCGCCGCCTCACCGGCGGCCGCACCTCGGTGCCCGCGGCCGCGCTCGTCGGCGCGGCGATGGTCCTCGCGGCCGACTACCTCAGTGCGTATGCCGTGCCCGGCACCGCCTTCCCCGTCGGCGTCGTCACCGGTCTCGCCGGCGCCCCCGTCCTCGTGTGGCTGCTCGTGGCCGGCCGCCGGTCCATCTCCGAGAAATGAGTGACGTCATGTCGTCAGTCCTCTGTGCCGAGTCGCTGAGCCTCGCCTACGACAAGCGCGTCGTCGTCGACGGCCTCGACCTCGCCGTCCCGACCGGGCGCGTCACCGCCGTCGTCGGACCCAACGGCTGCGGCAAGTCGACCCTCCTGCGCGGTCTGTCGCGGCTGCTGTCACCGCACGAAGGACGCGTGCTCCTCGACGGTCAGGCCATCGGCGAGCTGTCGACCAAGGAGGTCGCCCGGCGCCTCGGCCTCCTGCCGCAGCAGCCGATCGTCCCCGAGGGGATCACGGTCGCCGAGCTCGTCGAGCGCGGCCGCCACCCCCACCACGGGCTCTTCCGGCAGTGGTCGCGCGAGGACGAGGCGGTCGTCGCCGCCGCCCTCGAGATGACCGAGCTCGTCGAGCTCGCGGGCGTGCCCGTCGACAGCCTCTCCGGCGGTCAGCGCCAGCGGGCCTGGATCGCGATGGCCCTGGCCCAGCGGACCCCGGTGCTCCTCCTCGACGAGCCGACGTCGTTCCTCGACATCGCGCACCAGATCGACGTCCTCGAGCTCGTCCGCGACCTCAACGCCCGCGAAGGCACGACCGTCGTCATGGTGCTGCACGACCTCGCCATGGCCGCGCGCTACGCCGACCACCTCGTCGCCATGAGCGGCGGCGCCATCGTCGCCGAGGGCGCGCCCGCCGACATCGTCACCCCGGACGTCGTCGAGTCCGTCTTCGGGATCGCGGCCTCCGTCGTCGCCGACCCGACGACCGGCGACCCCGTCGTCATCCCCCACCGCAGGAAGCGAGAGACCGCATGACCGTGCTCGACAAGGTCGCAATGAAGGCCGCGACCGCCTACGCCCGCCTCACGATGGCCACGCCGGTCTACCGCGAGGGCGACTCGCAGTTCGAGATGACCGTCGCGGCGGTGAGCGACCTCGGCGGGGGCATGCGCCGGATCACCTTCGCCGCCGACGAGCTCGGGGAGTTCCGCCGGGTCGGTGCCGACGAGTACTTCGGGCTGCTCATGCCCCGCCCCGGCGCCGCGCTGACGATGCCCGACGCCGACCGTGAGAACGTCCGTGCGGCCATCGCCGACATGCCGGAGTCCGAGCGACCGAACCTGCGCTGGTACACCATCCGCGCCCACCACGCCGTCAACCGCACCATCGACGTCGACGTCGTCACCCACGGCGACTCCGGCCCGGGGTCCGCGTGGGCCTGCGCGGCGCAGCCCGGCGACCGGGTCGGCTTCCGCTCCGGTGGTGCCCTCTTCCGCGGCCACGAGTGCGACGGTGCGATGGTCCTCGTCGCCGACGAGACCGCCGTCCCCGCCCTGGCGGCGATTCTCGACGCGCACCCGGAGTGCCTGTCCCGCGCCACGATCCACGTCGAGGTGGCCGACCAAGCCGTGCTCACGGCATACGGCTTCGGCGGAGCCGACGTGCAGGTCCACGTGCGCACCGACGGCGTGCCGGGGTCGGCCGTCCTCCCCGCGCTGCGCGAGCTGCCGTCGACGGACCTCGCCTACGCGTGGATCTGCGGCGAGTCGGGCATGGTCACCGAGGGCCGGCGCCAGCTCGTCAAGCAGGCCGGCGTCGACCGCCGCAAGGTCCTCTTCTCGGGCTACTGGAAGCTGGGGCAGGAGCGTGGCTGACGCAGCCGCTGGGTAGGTTGCGGGCATGACGGTCACTCCCCACCTCGTCGCGCTCGACGTCGACGGGACGACGATCACCCACGCCGGCGAGATGTCGCCGGTCGTCCGCGACGCCGTGCGGGCCGTGGCCGACGCCGGTCACCACGTCACCATCGCCACCGGTCGCTCGATCGTCGCGACCACCCCGATCCTGCGCGAGCTCTCGCTCGAGACCGGATATGCCGTGTGCTCCAACGGGGCGGTCACGCTGCGGCTCGACCCCGCACTGCAGCAGGGCTACGAGGTGATCGAGGCGGTGACGTTCGACCCGGCGCCCGCGCTCAACCTGCTGCGCTCGGAGCGGCCCGACGCCGTCGTCGCCGTCGAGGACCTCGGGGTCGGTTTCAAGGTGAGCGCGCCCTTCCCCGACGGCGAGCTGCAGGGCGACATCACCGTCGTGCCGTGGGAGGAGCTCGTCGCCGAGCCCGTCACCCGTGTCACCTTCCGCGACCCCAACGGCACGGCCGAGGACTTCATGGGCCTCGCCGAGCGGATCGGCCTGCACGGGGTCAACTACGCCGTCGGGTTCACCGCGTGGCTCGACATCAACCCTGAGGGCGTGAGCAAGGGATCGGCGCTCGAGATCGTCCGCCGTCACCTCGGCGTCGAGCCGGCCTTCACGGTCGCCGTGGGGGACCAGCGCAACGACCTCGAGATGCTCCAGTGGGCCGCCCGCGGGGTGGCGATGGGCAACGCTCCCGACGAGGTCAAGGCGGTCGCCGACGAGACCACCCTCGACGTGGACGACGA
This sequence comes from Knoellia flava TL1, assembly GCF_000768675.1. Taxonomy (GTDB): domain Bacteria; phylum Actinomycetota; class Actinomycetes; order Actinomycetales; family Dermatophilaceae; genus Knoellia; species Knoellia flava. The sequence continues at coordinate 12,481 of NZ_AVPI01000006.1, forward strand.
CGGGCTCGTTCCCGTGCTCCAATCTCTCCTGTGACGAACTCAGCGAAGCAGACCGCCTCCAAGGTCGGGGACCACGCCGTCGTCGAGACCGGGGCCCGCCTCGGCTTCGTCGTGAGCGGCGTCATCCACCTCCTCATCGCCTGGATCGCCCTCAAGGTGGCCTGGGGGCTCGGCGGCGGCTCGGCCGACAAGTCGGGAGCCCTCCAGACCGTCGCGAGCGGGTCGACCGGGCCGTTCCTGCTCTGGCTGGCCGTCATCGGCTTCGTGTTCCTCGCGCTCTGGCAGCTCACCGAGGCGGTCGTCGGCCGGCACGGCGCCGAGGCGTCCGACCGGGCCAAGGCCGTCGGCAAGGCCGTCCTCTACGCGTTCTTCGCGTACTCGGCGTTCTCCGTGTCCAAGGGCGCGGGCACGTCCGACGAGCAGAAGACCGACGAGGCCACCGCCGGCCTGCTCTCGAACCCCGGCGGCCGCATACTCGTCGGGCTCGTCGCCGTCGCCATCCTCGCCACGGCCGGCTACCACCTGTGGAAGGGCTGGACCAAGGGCTTCGTCGAGGAGCTCGAGCGCCACCCCGGGAGCTGGGCGGTCCGGACCGGGCAGGTCGGCTACGTCGCCAAGGGCGTCGCGCTCGCCGTCGTCGGGATCCTCTTCGCTTCCGCCGCCGTGTCGTCGCGCGCGGCCGAGGCGGGCGGGCTCGACGCCGCGCTCAAGACGCTGCGCGACCAGCCGTTCGGTCCCTTCCTGCTCACCGTCGTCGCCCTCGGGTTCGCCGCCGCCGGCGCCTGGAGCTTCGTCAAGGCGAGGCACGCCAAGCTCTGAACGGTGGTGTCCCGCTTCGCCGCTCGCGCTCAGCCGTTGTCGAGGACCACTTCGTAGAAGCACGCGTCGGCCTCGTCGCGTCGACGGGTGAACCCCGCTCGCTCCAGGGTCCTCTGCGAGGCGATGTTGGCCCGGTCGGTGTCGGCGACGACGCGGTCGAGGCCGTGTGCCGTCGCCACCTCGACGAGGGCGGTCGCTGCCTCGGCGGCGTAGCCGTTGCCCCGCGCCGACGGGGCGAGGCCGTAGCCGATCTCGACGCTCCCGTCCTCCGGCTGCCCCTTGAAGCCGATCCCTCCGATGGCGAGTCCGTCGGACGACCGGGTGATCCGGTAGAAGCCGAACGGCCGCTGCTCCCCGTGGTCCGCGGTCCGCCGGAGATAGGCGGTGACGGACATGACGTCACCAGCCGTGGGGAAGTCCGGTGCCCAGAGGTCGTCGTCACCAACGCTGCGCGCGGTGATGCGTTGGCCCTCCGCGACGTCGACGGGGTGGAGGACGAGCCGGGGCGTGCGCAGGTCGGTCACGGGGCAAGCCAAGCGACCAACACGCTCCGACGCAAACGAGATTGCGAGGGGTCGGTCGGGCGACCGGGCGCACCGGGCCGGGTCCGCTCCCGACGCCCACCGACCGGCAGGATGGGCCACATGCCCAAGGCCCCGCTGCCCGCCCACGTCGCCGAGCTCTTCGCCCGGCCCAACCCCGCCGTCGTCGCCGTGCTCCGGCCGAAGGGCGACCCCATGTCGGTCGCCACGTGGTACCTCGTCGAGGACGACGGCACGGTGCTCCTCAACATGGACGCCGGACGCGCGCGCCTCGACTGGATGCGCGAGCGCCCCCAGGTCGCCCTCACCGCGCTCAAGGAGGGGGAGTGGTACACCCACGTGAGCATCCGCGGCCGCGTCGTGCGCTGGGACGACGACCCGGAGCGCGGTCTCGCCGACATCGACCGGCTCTCGGTCCACTACACCGGCAGGCCCTACCGCGTGCGCGACCGACCGCGCGTCAGCTGCTGGGTCGAGGTCGAGCACTGGCACGGCTGGGGCCAGGCCAAGGCCGACTGACGTCACGGGCGTTCCCGTCGCCCACAATGACCCGTATGCCGTCCCGTCCCGACCTCGAGATCACCTCACCGGCGAACCCGCGCCTCAAGCAGCTCGTGGCGCTGCGCCGACGCCGGGCCCGTGACGAGGCCGGGGTCACCGTCGTCGAGGGCTTCGAGGAGCTCGGTCTCGCCCTCGACGCCGGCGTCCGGCCGCGCACCCTCTTCTATGCGCCCGAGCTCATGCTCGACGCGGACGAGCAGCTGCGGCTCGTCGACGACGTCCGAGCCTCGGGCGTCGAGACGGTCAGGGTGTCTCGGGCCGCGTTCGAGAAGGTCGCCTACCGCGAGGGGCCCGACGGCTTCCTCGCGCTCGTGCCTGCGGTCCGGGCCGGGCTCGCCGACCTCGACCTGCCTGCCGAGCCGCTGCTCCTCGTCTGCGAGGGGCTCGAGAAGCCGGGCAACCTCGGCGCCATGCTGCGCACGGCGGACGCAGCCGGGGTCGACGCGGTCATCGCCGTCGACCCCGTGACCGACTGGGGCAACCCCAACGTCGTGCGCGGCTCCAAGGGCACGGTCTTCTCCGTCCCGGTCGCCAGCGCGACGCTCGACGCGACGCTGGGCTGGTTGCGGGCGCACGGCATACGCCTCGTCGCGACCACCCCCGACACCGAGACGCTGCACACCGACGCCGACCTCACGGGCGCGGTCGCGATCGCCGTGGGGACCGAGAAGTTCGGCCTCACCGACGAGGCCCTGCGGGCCGCGGACGTGCGCGTGCGCATCCCCATGCACGGCAGCGTCAACTCGCTCAACGCCTCCGCTGCGGGCGCGATCGTCGTCTACGAGGCGGTCCGCCAGCGCGGATCCTGACCTCCGGGCGTCCCTGCTGCCGGGCGTGAGGGTCGGGGGTGACTAGCCCCTGTGTCAAGACCACCCTCCGAGATGTGCCAACATGATCGACATGCGAGTCGACCATGTTGTCTATGCCGCAGAGAACGACGGGGCACGAGCGACGGCCGAGCGGCTGGCCGCCCAGCTCGGCGTCCAGGCCGTCGACGGGGGGGTCCACCCGCGCTTCGGGACGCGCAACGTCATCCTGCCGCTCATGGGTGACCGCTACCTCGAGGTCGTCGAGGTGCTCGACCACCCCGCGTCCGACAAGGCCCCGTTCGGCCAGGTCGTGCGCGCCCGCTCCGAGTCCGGCGGTGGCTGGCTCGGCTGGGTGCTCGCGGTCGACGACATCAGCAAGCAGGAGGAGCGCCTCGGCCGCGAGGCCGTCGTCGGCAGCCGGCACCGCCCCGACGGCGTCGAGCTGCGCTGGAAGCAGCTCGGCATCAAGGGGCTGCAGTCCGACCCGCAGCTGCCGTTCTTCGTCGAGTGGGACGCCGACGTGCCCCACCCCTCCGGCGTCGGCGAGACCTCGGTCGCGCTCAAGTCGCTCGAGATCGCCGGTGACCCCGACCGCGTGCGCGACTGGGTCGGCGTCGACAAGGACTACGTGCCCGAGGGCATCGACTTCGACTTCGTCTCGCCCAAGGGCAACCCGGGCATCATGTCGGTGACCTTCGAGACCCCGAACGGTCCCGTCACCCTCTGAGCCCCAGCAGTCGAGAGTAGACAGAACCCCGCCCGAGGGCTCCTCGGGCGGGGTTCTGTCTACTTTCGACTGCTCCTGAGGGGCGTATGCCGGCCGCTCAGCCGAGGTGGTCGACGAGGGCCGGCGCGATGCCGACGTAGGTCGCCGGCGTCATCGCCGCGAGGCGCTCCTCGACCTCGGGGGGCAGGCCGAGCCCGCGGACGAACTCGACGAGCTCGGGCTGGCCGATGCGGCGGCCGCGGGTCAGCTCCTTGAGGCGCTCGTAGGGCTCCTCCATGCCGGGCACGCCCTGGGCGCCGAGGGCCCGCATCGCCGACTGGATCGGCTCACCGAGCACCTCCCAGTTGGCGTCGAGGTCGGCCGCCATGGCGGAGGGGACGGCGTCGAGGCCGGCGAGGCCGCGGGTCGCGTTGTCGAGCGCGAGCAGCGAGTGCCCGAGGGCGACGCCGATGTTGCGCTGCATCGAGGAGTCGGTGAGGTCGCGCTGGAGGCGGGACTGCACGAGCGTCGAGGCAAGGACGTCGAGGAGGGCGTTGCTCACCTCGAGGTTGGCCTCGGCGTTCTCGAAGCGGATCGGGTTGACCTTGTGCGGCATCGTGGACGAGCCGACGGTGCCCTGGCCGCGGACCTGGGCGAAGTAGCCCATGGAGATGTAGGTCCAGACGTCGGTGCACATGTTGTGCAGCACCCGGTTGAAGCGGGCGACGTCGGCATAGAGCTCGGCCTGCCAGTCGTGGCTCTCGATCTGGGTCGTCAGCGGGTTCCAGGTGAGGCCGAGGCCCTCGACGAAGCTCTCGCTGATGTCCTCCCAGTCGGCCCCGGGGACGGCGGCGAGGTGGGCGCCGTAGGTGCCGGTGGCGCCGTTGAGCTTGCCGAGGAACTCCGCGTCCTCGATGCGCCGGAGCTGGCGCTGGAGGCGCCACGCGAGGACGGCGAGCTCCTTGCCGAGGGTCGACGGCGTGGCCGGCTGGCCGTGCGTGTGCGAGAGGAGCGGCACGTCGCGCAGGTCCGAGGCCATCGTCGACAGCGCCTCGACGAGCGCGGCGGCGCGCGGCAGCCAGACGTCCTCGATGGCGCCCTGCACCATGAGCGCGTAGGAGAGGTTGTTGATGTCCTCGCTCGTGCAGCAGAAGTGGATGAGCTCGGCGAGTCCCCTGTCCTCCTCGGCCGGGGCGATCTCGGCGAGGCGCTTCTTGAGGAAGTACTCGACCGCCTTGACGTCGTGCTGGGTGACCTTCTCGGTCGCGGCCATCTCGCCGATCTCGTCGACTCCGAAGTCCTCGACGACGCGGCGCAGGGCCACCTTCTCGTCGTCGGTGAGCTGGCGCACCCCCGGCACGACCTGACGGTCGGTGAGGTGGATGAGCCACTCGACCTCGACGTGGATCCGCTGCCGGTTGAGGGCCGGCTCGGAGAGGTGGTCGACGAGCGGCGCCACGGCTCCGCGGTAGCGACCGTCGAGGGCGCCGAGCGCGATGGGGGGAGTGACGTCAGCGAGGGAGGCCATGGTGCTCATCCTCCCAGAGGGCGCGCGGCGCCAGCCCCGCCGGTCGGCTCGGCGGTCAGCGAGCCTTGCCCGCGGTCATGGGGGCAGGCAGGGTGAGGACATGACTCGAGTGGTGGCCGACATCTCCGTCTCCGTCGACGGCTTCGTCACCGGGCCGGGAGCCGGGCCGGACAACGGCTTCGGTGACGGCGCGGAGGGCCTGCATGCCTGGGTGTTCTCGGACGACGAGGTCGACCGGGCCGTGCTCGAGGAGGCGACGTCCGCGACCGGCGCGGTCGTCATGGGGAGGAAGCTCTTCGACGTCATCGACGGGCCCTACGGCTGGAGTGACGAGGTGGGCTACGGCGCGCGGCATGCGGCGAAGCCGCCCTTCTTCGTCGTCACGAGCTCGGAGCCCGAGTCGGTGCGGCTCGCGGTCTCCCACGACTTCACCTTCGTCCTCGACGGACCCGCCGCCGCCGTCGCGCAGGCGCGCGCGGTCGCCGGCGACAAGGACGTCTACGTCATGGGCGGTGGGGAGGTCGTCCGAGGCTGCCTCGACGCCGGCGTCGTCGACCAGCTGTCGCTGCACATCTCACCGCTCGTCCTCGGCGACGGCAGCCCGCTCTTCGACGGCACGACCGCGCGCCGGCTCACCCAGCGTGACGTGCGGGTGTCGCCGCACGCGGTCCACGTCATCTGGGACGTCGAGGACTGAGCCGACCGACCGAGCGCGCCGGACCCGTCAGCGCCAGGCGAGCCAGAGCAGGACGAGCGGCAGCGCGACGACCGCGACGGCATACACGTACATCACGACCACCGTCGGCGCCGGCAGCGCGTCCTCGGCGAGGAGCCGCATCCGGGTCGCGGTCGTGCCGTCGCCCCCGGCGCCGAGGCCCGCCTCGGGCGCCTGGCCCTGGGCGAGGGTCATGAGCGCTCGCGCCGTCGTCACCGGCCCCGACGTGCGCACGGCGGCGCGGTCGGCGAGCGCCTCGACAAGCAGGCGCACCTCGCGCAGGGCCGCGGGCGAGCGCACGGGTTCGGGGACGGAGTGGTGCAGGACGGTGAACCACTCGAGCAGCAGGTCGTGCCGCCCGCGCAGGTGTGCGCGTTCGTGGGCGAGGACCGCGGCGAGCTCGTCGTCGGGCAGCGCCGCGAGTGCCCCCTCGGTGAGGACGACCCGCGAACGGCGCCCGGGAAGGCAGTAGGCCGTCGGGGTCGTGTGGTCGAGAACGCGTATGCCGTCCTCCCGCCCCTCGCCTGCGGGCGCGCCGAGGACGTCGACGAGGTCGCGGTGGCGGGCGCGCGCAGCGCGCAGCCGGGTGCCGATGCGGTGACCCGAGAGCAGCAGGCGCCCGAGCACCGCGAGGGTCACCGCACCGGCAAGGGCGACGACGATCCACCGCTGCGCCCGGAACCACGCGAGCGTCATCGTGCAGTCACCGACGCAGGCCAACCAGCCCACCTCGCCGAGCGCGGGCACGGCCGCGGGTGCCGCGAGCAGGGCTGCGAGCACGCCGGCGAGTGACACGGCCTGCCATGCGACGAGGGCGGCGCGCGGCGCCCGGCGGAAGCTGCCGAGCCGGGCCATGAGCCGAGGCGCGACCCCCGAGAGCAGGACCGCGAGGGCGGCCAGGAGGAGGGCATACACCGGGGAGCCCGGTCAGCCGCGTCGCTGCTCGACCTCGGAGAGCGCGGCCCGCAGGTCGTCGAGCTCCTCCGAGGTGGCTCCGTCGAGGAAGTGCAGCAGCGCCGCGCGCCGGTCGGTGACGTCGCCGAGCGAGGCCCGCATCGTCTCGGCGGTGAGCGACTCGCGCGTGCCGGCCGGGAGGTAGCGCCAGGCTCGCCCGTCGCGCTCGCGGGTGACGAGACCCTTCTTGGACAGTCGGTCGAGGACGGTCATGACGGTCGTGTAGGCGAGGTCTCGCTCGCCGGGAAGCCCTTCGAGCACCTCGCGCACGCTCGAACCCTCGGGCCGGGTCGTCGTCGAGTCCCAGAGCTGCTCCATGACGGAGCGCTCGAGGTCGCCGAGCCGGGGGGCGGGGGAGGTGGGAGGCACGTCGGGGTCCTAGCGGGAGGGCGTGAGGTCGAGGATCTCGTCGAGGGCGTCGAGACCCTCGTCGCGGTGACTGACGACCACCACGGTACGCCCTGCGAGCGCGGCGCCGACATCGCTCATGACCGCCACGGCGGTGGGGTGGTCGAGGTGGGCGACGGGCTCGTCGAGGAGGACGACCGGGCGCTGCGACAGCACGGCGCGGGCGAGAGCGAGCCGCGCCCGTTCGCCACCGGAGATGCCCCGCCCACCGGCACCAAGACGGGTCTCCAGCCCGTCGGGCAGGTCGTCGAGCCACGACCCCAGCCCGGCGCTCGTGATGGCGGCGACGAGGTCCTCGTCGCTTGCGTCCGGGCGGGCCAGGAGGAGGTTGGCGCGCAGGTCGGCGGCGAAGACGTGCGGCTTGTCGTCGACGACGGCGACGAGGTCGCGCACCGCGTCGAGGTCGAGGTCGGTGGCGTCCAGGCCGTCGACGAGGAACCGCCCCGACTGCGGGTCGAGGGCGCGGGCGAGGACGGCGAGGGTCGTCGACTTGCCCGACCCGTTGGACCCAACGATGCCGACTCGACGCCCCGGCGGCAGGTCGAGGTCGACGCCGCGCACGTCCTCGCATCCGTCGACCCAGCCGGCACCCATCCCCTCGAGCCGCAGGTGCGGGCTGGTCGACACCGGACGGCCGGTGCCCGTGGCGGCGACGGCGGGCGCCTGGTCGAGGAGGGCGTGGACACGCCGTTCGCTCTGCTCGGCCCGGGCCTGCGCGCGCACGGCGTCCGCGAGGGGAAGGAGCGCGTCGGCGAGGGCCGCGGGAACGACGACGAGCAGCGCCATGACGCCGGGCGAGACGTCCGCGTCGAGGGCGACCCGCGCCATGGCGAGCGTCGCGAGGCCGGTGAGCGCGAGGACCCCGCCGGTGACGAGCGCACGGCCGCGGCTCTGCCGGCGCAACGCGGACCCGAGGTCGTCGTGGGCGCGGTCCAGCCGGGCGAGGACGTCGCCCTCGGCGCCGATCGCCCGGAGCTCGGCCGTATGCCGTGCCACGAGCTCCGCGGCCCGGCCCACCTCCGCGCGCGCCGCCCCGAGGCTCTCCTGGGCCGAGCGCTCGAGGCCGAGACCCGCCCGTGCGACGACGGCGACGAGCCCGACCCAGACGAGGACGACGAGGGCGGCGGCGGGATCGAGCAGTCCGGTGAGGAGGGTCGTGAACGCAGCGGCGACGAGCGCGGAGAGCAGGGGCACCCGCACCCGCACGTGCGCCTCGACGACGTCGGTGAGGTCGTCGACGACCCCCGTGAGGACGGCACTGCGCGAGCGGCGGCCGAGGCGAGCCGGCGTCAGCGGGATGAGACCGGCATACACGCTCGTCCTCGCCTCGGCGAGGTCGCCGAGGGCGGTGTCGTGCGAGCGCAGCCGTTCGAGGTGGCGGAAGAACGGCCGGGCCATGCCGAAGGCGCGCACACCGACGATCGCGGTGAGGAGGGTCAGGATGACGGGCCGCTCGGAGGCGCGCACGATGAGCCAGCCCGAGGTCGCGGTGAGCGCGACGCCGGAGGTGAGCGCGAGACCGCCCCACAGTCCCGCGAGCCGCCCGCTCATGCCGGCACCGCCTCGAGCGTCGCTGCGGTGAGGTGGACGTGCTCGTCGGCGACCACGACGAGGTCCGCCGAGTGGGTCACCGCGACGACGCAGCGCTCACGGGCGAGCTCGCGGACGACGTCGCGCACGGTCGCCGCGGACGGTGCGTCGAGGTGGGCGGTCGGCTCGTCAAGGAGGACGACCGGCGCGGCCGAGAGCAGGGCGCGGGCGAGGGCGAGCCGGGTGCGCTGGCCCGCCGAGAGCCCGAAGCCGTCGTCGCCGAGCGCGGTGCCGAGCCCGTCCGGCAGGCCGGCGACGAACGTCCCCAGGCCCACGCGGTCGAGCGCCGACCAGAGCTCCGCGTCGGACGGCGGCGTCGCCGAGCCCAGCCGCAGGGCCTCGGCGATGCTGCCGTCGGGCAGGAACGGCCGCTGGGTGACGTAGTGCACCGGGCCGCCGAGCAGCACCCGCCCGGCCGTCGGCACCCGCAGCCCGGCGACGAGATCGAGCAGCGTCGACTTGCCCACGCCGGAGGTGCCGGTGACGACGGTGAGGCCGGGCCCGGCCTCGAGCGACACCGAGTCGAGGACCAGCCGCTCCGACCCCGGGTACGCATACCCCACCCCCTCGACCCCGACTGATTGCCCGGATGGGACACGGGGGAGGGCCTTCGGCCCGAGCGCCGATGTCGCATCCGGGCAATCAGTCGCACCCGCCAGCTCGGTGAGGATGGCGTCGACGGCGGTGGCGCCGTCGGCGGCGGCGTGGAACTCGGCGCCCACCCGACGGATCGGCCAGTAGGCCTCGGGCGCGAGCAGGATGGCGAGCAGCCCGGCCTCGAGCGTCATCGACCCGTGGGTGAGCCGCAGCCCGACCGTGACGGCGACGATCGCGACCGAGATCGACGCGAGCAGCTCCAGCGCCGACGAGCTGAGGAAGGCCACCCGCAGCGTGCGCATCGTCGCGGTCCGGTGCTGCGCCGACACGGCGCCGACGACCTCGACCTGGCGGCGGGCCCGACCGTACGAGACGAGCGTCGGCAGCCCGCGCATGACGTCGCCGAAGTGGCCGGCCAGCTGCTCGAGCGCCCGCCACCGGCTCCTCGTGTCGTCCTCGGTCTCGCGCCCGATGAGCGCGGCGAAGAGCGGCAGCAGCGGCAGGGTGAGCACGACGACGAGCGCGCTCAGCGGGTCGACGAGCACGAGCGCACCGACGGCGAGGAACGGCACGACGACCCCGGCGACGAGCGCGGGGAGGAAGCGGGCGGCATACGGCTCGACGGCGCTCGCGCCCTGCACGGCGAGGGTCGAGGCGCGCTCGGGGTCCGGTCGCGACTCCGCAGGGGCGGCGAGCCAGCGTGCGAGCAGCCGCCGGCGCAGGCCCGAGCTCACCCGGTGCGACGCGCTGGCGCCCACCCGGTCGACGAGCGCGGCGAGCACGGCCCTCGCTGCGAAGGCGCCCACGACCCAGACCCCACTGCGCTGCCAGTCGCCGCCGGACACGACGTCGACGACGAGCCGGGCGAGCGCGAACGCCAGCCCGATCGCGGCCACGCCCTGCAGCGCGGCGACGACCGTGAGCGCGGCGACCGGGCGCCGCAGCTCTGGTGCCGCGCGCAGCAGCCGTGGGTCGAAGGGCCTCATCGCGTATGCCGTCCGCTCACTTCACGAGGACCGGCTCGGCCATGTGCTCGACCGACAGCCGGCGACGGAAGACCCAGTAGGTCCAGGCCGTGTAGAGCAGGACGATCGGCACGAAGAGGAGGGCCGCGACGGTCATGATCTGGAGCGTCATCGTCGTGCTCGCTGCATTCTCGATGGTGAGGGAGGCGCCGCCCGGCAGCGTCGTCGGGAGGACCGCCGGGTGCAGCGCGACGAAGTAGGCCGCCGCGGCCGCCGCCCAGGTGAGCGCCGTCCCCGCGAACGCGGCGCCCTCGCGCCCCGCGGCATTCGCGACGAGCGCGCCGACGAGCGCGACCGCGGCCACGGCCGAGAGG
>NZ_AVPI01000007.1 GCF_000768675.1 Knoellia flava TL1
CGCTGCCGCGGGCGCCGCTGCGGCTGGGTCCGGTGGGGCCGCGCGCTCCGTCCCGCCACCGCGCCGCCCCGACCCGAGGTATGCGGCACCGGAGGCCGAGGGCCTCGGTGAGACCGCGGCATACCCACCGGCGAAGCCGCCGACCAAGCCGCGCCGGACCAACCCGGCGGACCGGCCGTGGCTCGACGTCGACGGAGAGCGCTACCCGCTCATGGGCGCGATCACCGTCCTCGGCCGCGACGACAGCGCCGACATCATCCTCGACGACCCGGGAATCTCGCGTCGGCACAGCGAGATCCGCGTGACCCAGGACGGCCCGCACACCGTGGCGACGATCCGCGACCTCGGGTCGACCAACGGCACCTTCGTCAACGGCGAGCCCGTGACGAGCGAGCACCTCGAGTCCGGCGACCGCATCACGGTGGGTCGCACGTCAGTCACCTACCGGGCCGGGCGCAAGTGAGCGCCGGAAGCCATGAGTGAGCTCACCATCACCGTCATGCGCCTCGGGCTGCTCGTCGCGCTCTGGGCGTTCGTCATCGCCGTCGTCGGCGTCCTGCGCGGCGACCTCTACGGCACCCAGGTGACGCCCCGTCGCGCCGCTGCGCCTCGCGGCAACACCCCCCGGCCGGCCGCTCGGGGGAGCGCCGCGTCCGTGCCCGCCGAGCAGCGCCCGGTCGGCCGCCGCATCAACGCGCGGTCGGCGAGCCGCGACCCCAACCACCTGCGCGTCATGAGCGGCCCGCTCGCCGGCACGAGCCTGCCCCTGCGCGAGGCCGGGATCCTCATCGGCCGCAGCCCCGAGTCGGCGCTCGTCCTCGAGGACGACTTCGCCTCCGGGCGCCACGCCCGCATCTTCAAGGGTCCCGACGGCTGGGTCGTCGAGGACCTCGGCTCGACCAACGGCACCTTCATCGGTCCCCAGCGCCTCACGACCGCCACACCGGTGACGGCCGGCACCGAGATCCGGTTCGGGACGACCGTCGTCGAGCTGCGGAGGTAGCCGTGGCCATCGCGTTCCACTTCGCCGCCCGCTCCGACGTCGGGATGGTGCGGACCAACAACGAGGACAGCGGGTATGCCGGCCCGCACCTCCTCGCGATGGCCGACGGCATGGGCGGCCACGCCGGTGGCGACGTCGCCTCGTCCACCGTCCTCGGCGCCCTCGTCCCGCTGGACGGCGAGTCGTTCTCCGGCGCCGACGCGACCCAGGCCCTGCTGCGCCGGATCACCGCCGCCAACGCCGAGCTCGGTCAGATGGCGCAGGACGACCCCGACCTCGAGGGCATGGGCACGACGCTCATCGCGATCCTGCGGGCGCGTGACAAGCTCGTCCTCGCCCACATCGGCGACTCGCGCGCCTTCGTCGTCCGCGACGGCCAGGTCAGCCAGATCACCAAGGACCACAGCTTCGTCCAGTCGCTCGTCGACGAGGGCAGGATCACCGCCGAGGAGGCGTCGACCCACCCGCAGCGCTCGCTCGTGACGAGGGTCCTCACCGGCGCCGAGGGCGAGGAGCCCGACGTCGTCGTGCGCCGGGCGGTCGTCGGCGAGCGCTACCTCATCTGCTCCGACGGCCTGTCCGACTACGTCGCACGCGACACCATCGACGAGGTCCTCACCACCGAGCGCCGCCCCGGCGAGTGCGCCGAGCGGCTCGTCCAGCTCGCGCTGCGCGCCGGCGCCCCCGACAACGTCACCGTCGTCGTCGGCGACGTCGTCGACCTCACCAAGGGTCCCGTGCCGAGCGACTCGCCCCAGGTCGTCGGTGCCGCCGCGGCCATCCGGCGCCACACCCGGCCGATCCCGGTGACCCCGGCCGAGAAGGCCGCCGCGCTGTCGCAGGAGGCCAGGGGTGCGACCGACGACGACCTCCACCTCGCCGACGAGGGACCCCGCAGCCGCACGGCCACGCTGCTGCGCGGGGTCGGCGCGGCCGTCCTCGCCGTCGTCCTCCTCGTCGGTGGTGGCTATGCCGCCTACGCGTGGACGCAGGCGCAGTTCTACGTCGGCGTCCGCGAGGGCCGCGTCACCGTCTTCAAGGGCGTCGACCAGACGATCGGGCCGATCAGCCTGTCTAGCCCCGAGACGATGAGCGGCATCGTCGTCGAGGACCTGCCCGACTTCTACCGCGGCCAGCTTGCGCGCGGCATCACGATGAACACCCGCTCCGACGCCGCCGCCCTCGTCCGCAACCTCGAGGTGCAGGCCGGGGCGTGCCGCTACGCGAAGTCGCAGGGCCGCGACTGCGCGACCGTCCCGTCGAACTGGACGACCCCGACCCCCACCCCCACCCCGACGCCGACCCTCTCGGGCCCCTCGGCGAGCGTGCCCGGAGCGACCCCGTCGCCCAGCGCCCCCGTCACCGGGTCGCCGGGACCGAGCGTCAGCCCCAACGCATGACCACCGTCTCCGCTCTCTCCTCCCGCAAGGGCCGCAACGTCGAGCTCGGGCTCCTCGTCTTCGCGGTCGCCATCGTCGCGCTCGCCTACATCAACGTCGGGGTCGCCGTCGAGGGCGCCGTGCCGCCGAGCCTCGTCGCCGTCGGCACCGGGTTCCTCGTCATCACCGCCGCGTTCCACATCACGATGCGGCTGCGGGCGCCCTACGCCGACCCGCTCATCCTGCCGATCGCCACGCTCCTCAACGGGCTCGGCCTCGTCATGATCAACCGGCTCGACCTCGCCAACGACCGCAGCCTCGCCGAGGGCATGGCGCTGCGTCAGCTCATGTGGAGCGCCCTCGCCGCCGGACTCGCGATCGCGGCGCTCATCATCCTGCGCGACCACCGCATCCTGCGCCGCTACACCTACCTCGCCGGCGCCATCGGCTTCGGGCTGCTGCTCCTGCCGCTCGTGCCCGGGCTCGGCGTCGAGAACTACGGCTCGCGCATCTGGATCGCCGTCGGGCCGTTCTCGTTCCAGCCCGGTGAGATCGCCAAGATCGTCCTCGCGGTCTTCTTCGCCGGCTACCTCGTGCAGACGCGCGACGCCCTCTCCGTCGCCGGCCGGCGGATCCTCGGGCTCACCCTGCCACGGGCGCGCGACCTCGGCCCGATCCTCGTGGCGTGGATGCTCTCGGTCGGCGTCCTCGTCCTCGAGAAGGACCTCGGCTCCTCGCTGCTCTTCTTCGGGCTCTTCGTGGCGATGCTCTACATCGCCACGGAGCGCACCTCGTGGGTGGCCATCGGCCTGCTGCTCTTCGGCGTCGGCTGCTGGGTCGCCAACCTCCTCTTCAGCCACGTCCAGCGCCGCGTCCTGCTCTGGCTCGACACCTTCAGCCGCGAGGCCCTCGACACCTCCGACCAGCTCGCCCGCGGCCTCATGGGCATGGCCTCCGGCGGCATGCTCGGCACCGGCCTCGGCCGGGGCCGCCCGGAGCTCACCTACTTCGCCGAGAGCGACTTCATCATCCCCAGCTTCGGCGAGGAGATCGGGCTCATCGGCCTCTTCGCGCTGCTCCTGCTCTACGTCCTGCTCGTCGAACGCGGCCTGCGCACCGCGATCGGCGCCCGCGACGGCTTCGGCAAGCTGCTCGCCGCCGGCCTGGCCTTCTCGGTCGCCCTCCAGTGCTTCGTCGTCGTCGGCGGCGTCACGCGGGTCATCCCGCTCACCGGCCTCACGATGCCGTTCCTCTCCCAGGGTGGGTCCTCGCTCCTCGCCAACTGGACCCTCGTCGCGCTGCTCCTGCGCATCAGCGACCACGCCCGCCGCCCCGTCCCCGACCCTGCCGCGCCCAACCCCGTGGCCAGCGAGGAGACGCAGGTGGTGAAGGTGCGATGAACCAGCCGATCCGCCGCCTCTCCTTCGTCGTCGCCCTGCTCTTCGCCTCGCTGCTCGTCTCGACGACCCTCATCCAGTTCGTCTGGGCCAAGGACCTCAACGCCCGGCCCGACAACCGGCGCACGCTGCTCAGCACCTACGCCCGCGAGCGCGGCCAGATCCTCGTCGGCGACACGGCCATCGCGAAGTCGGTCCCGGTCGACGACGAGTACAAGTGGCTGCGCACCTACCCGGGCAAGACGGCATACGCGCACGTCACCGGCTACTACTCCTTCTACGGCGCGGGCGGCGGCCTCGAGCAGGCCGAGAACGGGCTGCTCTCCGGCAGCAGCGACAAGCTCGCGTTCCGCCGGGTCTCGGACTTCTTCACCGGTCGCAAGACCGCCGGCGCGAGCCTCGAGCTCACCATCGACGCCGCGGTGCAGCAGGCGGCGATCAAGGCCCTCGACGGGCGCAAGGGCGCCGCGGTCGCGGTCAACCCGTCGACCGGCGAGATCCTCGCGATGGTGAGCAATCCGACCTACGACCCGTCGCCGCTGTCGTCGCACAACCTCGCGCAGGTCGACGCGGCCTACAAGAAGCTCAACGGCGACCCGGCCAAGCCGCTCGTGAACCGCACCATCGGCGGCGACCTCTACCCGCCGGGGTCGACGTTCAAGATCGTCACGGCCGCCGCAGCGCTCTCGAGCGGCCGCTTCGCGCCCGACACCGTCCTCCCCGGGCCGGCCGAGCTCGACCTGCCGCAGACGACCGTCGGCCTGCCCAACTTCGGCGACCGCTCCTGCGGGCCGGACGACAAGACGACCTTCCTGCACGCCATGGAGATCTCGTGCAACAGCGCGTTCGGCTACCTCGGGCTCGAGCTCGGCGCCGACGCGCTGCGTGACCAGGCGGCGAAGTTCGGTGTGGGCGACCAGCTCTCGGTCCCGATGCGGGTCACGCCGAGCTCGGTCCCGGCCGAGCTCAACCCGCCGCAGCTCGCGCAGTCGGCCGTCGGCCAGTACGACGTGCGCGTCACCCCGCTCCAGGTCGCGATGTTCAGCGCCGGCGTCGCCAACCGCGGCATCGTCATGAAGCCGCACCTCGTGCGGTCGGTGCTCTCGAGCGACCTCAGCGTCATCGAGCGCGCCGAGCCCGAGGAGCTCTCGCAGGCCGTGAGCCCCGAGGTCGCCGCCCAGCTCACCGAGATGATGGAGGCCGTCGTCGAGAGCGGCAGCGGCGAGCCCGCGCAGGTCGACGGCGTCCGCGTCGCCGGCAAGACCGGCACCGCCGAGACCGACCGCGTCTCCCGCGCCCACGCGTGGTTCACCGGCTTCGCACCGGCCAACGACCCCCAGATCGCCGTCGCGGTCGTCGTCGAGAACGGCGGCGACCCCGACAGCGAGGCCCGCGGAGGTGGCGCCGTCGGTGGCCCCATCGCCAAGGCGATGATCGAGGCGGGGCTGAAGAAGTGACGGACGTGACGCGCGAGGAGCCCGTCCTGCTGGGGGGACGTTACGAGGTCGGCGAGCTGATCGGGCGCGGCGGCATGGCCGAGGTCCACCTCGGCCACGACACCCGTCTCGGACGACCCGTCGCGATCAAGATGCTCCGCAGCGACCTCGCCCGCGACCAGTCCTTCATCAAGCGGTTCCGCCGCGAGGCGCAGTCGTCGGCCGGGCTCAACCACTCCTCGATCGTCGCGGTCTACGACTCCGGCGAGGACCACACCATCGAGTCGGGTGGCGCCAGCGTCGCCGTCCCCTACATGGTCATGGAGTACGTCGAGGGCCGCACCCTCCGCGAGGTCCTCAGCTCCGAGGGCAAGCTCAAGACCGAGGAGGCGCTGCGCGTCACCGAGGGGGTCCTCGACGCGCTCGGCTACAGCCACCGCATGGGTATCGTCCACCGCGACATCAAGCCGGCCAACGTCATGATCAGCGACGACGGCTCGGTCAAGGTCATGGACTTCGGCATCGCCCGCGCGATCGCCGACACCGCCGCGACGATGACCCAGACGCAGGCCGTCATCGGCACGGCGCAGTACCTCTCGCCCGAGCAGGCCCAGGGCCAGACCGTCGACGCGCGCTCGGACCTCTACTCCGCCGGCTGCATGCTCTACGAGCTGCTCACCGGCCGACCACCGTTCATCGGCGACAGCCCGGTCGCCATCGCCTACCAGCACGTCGGCGAGCAGCCGATCCCGCCGTCGGCCCTCGAGGACTCCGTGCCCGACGAGCTCGACGCCGTCGTCCTCCACTCGCTCGCCAAGCCGCGCGAGGACCGCTACCAGGACGCCGCCTCGTTCCGCAGCGACCTCCAGCGCGTCCGCCTCGGCCGACCGGTGAGCCGCGAGGCGACCGCGTCGCTCGCCGCCCTCGCCGCCGGTGCCGCGCCGACGCTCGCGAGCGCCGAACCGACCCAGGTGTATGCCGTCCAGACCCGCCCCCCGGAGGCCGCGGCTGCCGCTGCGCCCCCGGTCGGTCCGGTCACCTCGACCTTCCCGGCCGCGGTTTCGCGCGACGAGCGCCCGCGCCACCGCGGGCGCCGGGCGGCGTTCATCACGGTCGCGCTGCTCACGGCCGCAGCGCTGCTCGCGTTCGGGCTCATGCAGTACCGAGCCATGCAGGCCGAGGCCGCCAAGGTCTCCGTGCCACCGGTCGAGGGCAAGCCGGTGCCGACCGCGCTCGCCGACCTGCGCAAGGTCGGGCTCGACGACGTCGTCCAGAGCACCGCGCGCAGCGACAGCGTGCCCGAGGGCTCCGTCGTCTCGCAGACCCCCGAGCCCGGTGTGCGCGTCGACCCGTCGGAGACGACCGTGGCCCTCGTCGTCTCGACCGGGCCGAGCTCGGTGCCCGTCCCCCAGCTGGCGGGCATGACCGTCGCCGAGGCGACCGCGGCGCTCGCGAAGCTCAAGCTCACGGTCGGCAAGACCGAGAAGGTCAACACCTCCGAGCAGCCCAAGGACCGCGTCGTCGGGTCGACACCCAAGGCCAACGAGTCGGTGGAGCCGGGCACCGTCGTCGACCTCAGCGTCGCGACCGGTCTGGTCGCCGTGCCCAAGCTGACGACGATGACCCAGGACGAGGCCTCGGCGGCGCTGCTCGCCATCGGGCTCAAGCCCAGGACGACCTACCGCCAGACGTCGCAGGCGGCCGAGGGCACGGTCATCGCACAGGAGCCCGACGAGGGCGAGCTCATCGCGCTCGGGTCCGAGGTGACGATCCGCGTCGCGCAGAAGCTGCCGCCTCCGCCGCCCACGCCCACCGCCACGCCGACTCCGAGCCCGACGCCGTCGGCGAGCGCCACCCCGACCGGCACGCCGACCCCGTCGATCACCCTCCCCGGCCCCTGACGGGGGCACACGGCATACGGAGGCGTTGGCCACGCCCCCAGCGGAGGGAAGGTTGAGGGTCCGGAGGGAACATTTCCCTCCGGACCTTCAACGTTCCCGCACGGGGAGGAAATGCTGGGACGAACGGGCGGGAGCGTCAACCGGTGACCTGGGCGGCGATGTCGGCGACGTCCGCGCCGTGCACGAGCGGGCTCAGCCCGTGCGACCGCTCGACGGCGCCGTCGTCGCCGCACACCTCGAGCCAGTTGGCGAGGAGTCGGTGCCCACCCTGGGTGAGGACCGACTCGGGGTGGAACTGCACCCCGTGCAGCGGCAGGTCGCGGTGCTGGACCGCCATGATGATGCCGCTGCCCGTCTGGCCCGTGCTCACGAGCGCGTCGGGCAGAGTCGGCGGGTCGATCGTCAGCGAGTGGTAGCGCGTCGCCGTGAACGGCGAGGGCAGCCCGGCGAGCACGCCCTCGCCGGAGTGCTCGACGAGCGAGGTCTTGCCGTGGAGCAGCTCGGGCGCCCGGCCCACCGTGCCGCCGAAGACGACGCCGAGCGCCTGGTGCCCGAGGCACACCCCGAGCATCGGCTGCGAGCGCTCGGCGCACGCCTCGATCATCGCCATCGAGACGCCGGCCTCCTCGGGCGTCCCCGGGCCGGGTGAGACGAGCACCCCGTCGTAGTCGGCGGCGTCGCCCGGTGCGACCGCGTCGTTGCGCACGACGGTGCACTCGGCGCCGAGCTGCTCGAGGTAGCCGACGATCGTGAAGACGAACGAGTCGTAGTTGTCGACGACGAGGATGCGGCGGGCGGTGGTGGTCACGAGGGCTCCGGGGTCGGGAAGGATGGGTATGCCGTGGCACCAGTATCCGCACCGACGGTCGTCTCGTCGTAGGGCAGCCACGATGCGACGAGCGGGAAGAGCCACTCGAAGCACACGAAGACCACGAGCGCGAGGAGCAGGAGGAGCAACAGGACGCGCACGACGACGGGACCCGGCAGCGCGCGCCAGAGTGCGGCATACATCAGGACGCCCCTCTCACGACGGCTCGCTGGACGGCGCGGTCCCGGGCGCGGGCAGGTCGTCGACGAGCGAGATCTGCTCGCGGGTGCGGGTCCGCGTCAGCTCGGCGTGCACGACGTAGCGCTGCTTCGCGCTGAACCTCGGGTGGCAGGAGGTGAGCGTGAGCATCGCCCTGGTCGGCTTCGCGGCACGGTCGCCGGGGACGGGGGCGATGACCTCGGACTCCCAGGGGCGGACGATCGTGTGGCTGCGCACGGCATACACGCTCTCGCCGGCAACGGTCTCGACGATGATCTCGTCACCCGGGCGCAGGCTCGCGATCTCGGCGAGCGGCTTGCCGTAGGTCGTGCGGTGACCGGCGATGGCGAAGTTGCCGACCTCGCCGGGCCCGGCGGTGCCGACGTAGTGGCCGAGGCCGCGGGCGAGCTCCGCGGCCGACGTGCCCTCGACGAGCGGGCGCTCGTAGTCGCTCCCGAAGCGGGGGATGCGCACGACGGCGAACGCGTCACCACCGATCCGGGTGGCGGTCGCGCTGCCCGGGTCGCGCGAGGCGTCGACGAAGTCCTGCTCGAGGCTCGTCACGGTGCGGGCCTGCGCCCGGTCCGAGACGACGTCTGTCCAGAAGAGCTGCCACACGACGAAGAGCAGGACGAGCCCGCCCAGGGTGAGGAGCAGCTCGCCGAGGACCCCGACGGCACGCCTCACCGGTCGTCGTCCACCGTCGCGTAGTCGGGTGTGATCGAGCCGGCGTAGGCGGGGAACTCGAACCGGTCGGAGGAGCGCACCTCGTAGCCGAGGCCGACGGCGCGGACGTACTCCTGGTAGATGAGGACCTCGGGCGACTGCGTGAGCATCTCGCGCATCGACGCCGGGTCGCCGATGGCCCGGATGCGGTAGGGCGGGGAGTAGACCCGGCCCTGGAGGATCAGGGTGTTGCCGACGCAGCGGACCGCGCTCGTCGAGATGATGCGCTGGTCCTGGATCATCATCGCCTCGGCCCCGCCGGCCCAGAGGGCGTTGACGACAGCCTGTACGTCCTGCTGGTGCACGACGATGTCGTCGACCGAGAACCCCTCGGGGAGCTTGTCGACGGGGAGCTTGGAGTCGGTGAGCTGGACCTCGACGCCCGGGCCCTCGACGTCGGTGCGCCCGGCGGCGAAGCCGAGGGCGTCGCCCTCCTTCGTGAGCTGCTCGACCTCGGCGTTGCCTGGGGCGCCACCGAGGGTGAGCTCGTCGACCTCGGCACTGAGCCCTTCGAGCTCCTCGGTCATCCGGGTGTTGTCCTGGGTCTGCTCGCGGATGATGTCGGGCAGGCCGGCGGCGTCCGAGCGCAGGCTGCGTCCCTGCGCCACCGAGCCGCTCGTCGCGAAGAGGATCCCGGCGAGGATCGCGACGACCGGCACGAGCACCGACCACACGGTCAGCTGCCTCGTGCGGAACCTGCGCTCCACCACGCGGTCACCACCTCTCCGATCTGCAGGCCCTACGCTAGGCCACGACACCGCTAGCCAAGGAGAGAGTCCGTGCCAGAGTCCAAGGGCCGCGCCAAGCCCGCCTACACCCCGCCCCGCACGGCGCAGGACAGGAACATCAAGCCGAACCCGCGCTGGTTCGTGCCGGTCATGCTCGGCCTCATGGTCATCGGGCTCATCTGGGTCGTGACCTACTACATCTCCGGCGCCAAGGAGTACCCCGTGCCGCAGATCGGCCGCTGGAACCTCGGCGCGGGCTTCGCGTTCATGATGGCCGGCTTCCTCATGACGACGCGCTGGCGCTGAGCCCCCCCCCCAGCTCCTGCCGAACGGCCCCCGACCCTGTGGTCGGGGGCCGTTCCGTTGCTCCCGTATGCCGTCCCCTCGCCTCGCGCGCGCCGTTCGCCACCGTGTGGACGACCTGTGGACTAACGCCGAGTTGTCCACAGGGGTTATCCCCACTGTGGAGAATGACAGCCGTGTAACTTCCACAGGACTTGTCCCCAGTGTGGAAAATGACACCCGTGTCATCCACAACGCCCACAGGCTGTGGACGAGCGGCGTGCGCCCGACGCAGACGGGACGCAGGCGTCAGAGGAGTGAGCTGGTGACGGCGTACTTGACGACGGTGAGCACGAGCAGCAGCAGGGCGATGGCCCCGAGACCCACCCAGTGGACGCCGAAGCTCGCGGGCCGGGTGCCCGGGCCGTCGGGTCGGCGACCGAGGTAGGCGAACACCGCCGCGCAGGCCGCGCCGACGACGAGCCCGCCGAGGTGGGCCTGCCAGGCGATGCCGGGGACGACGAACCCGAGGACGGCGTTGATGCCGATCGTCGCGACCATCGGGCCCGCGGACCGGCCGAGCCGGCGCTGGAGGACGAGGAAGGCACCGAAGAGCCCGAACACCGCACCCGAGGCGCCCACCGCGGCGGTCTCCCACGAGCCGTAGTCGCCGTTGCGCATGTCGTCGAAGGTCGCGGGGAAGGACAGCAGGAGATACATCACCGAGCCGCCGAACGCGCTGAGCAGGTAGAGCGCGGCGAACCGGGCCCGGCCGAGCATCGGCTCGAGGTACTGGCCCATAACCCAGAGCGCATACATGTTGAAGGCGATGTGCAGGAAGTTCCGCGGCGAGTGCGCGAAGGCGGACGTGAGGAAGCGCCACGGCTCCGTGTCGCCGAGGTAGGGCACGAAGGCGACCTCGTTGGTGAGCCGCGGGTTGGCCATCTGCCCGAGGAAGACGAGGACACAGATGCCGATGATCGTCGTCGTCACGAGCGGCCGCTCGCCGACGCCGGCCATGTCACCGCCGAAGACCGTGCGGCCCTGGCGGACCGACTTCTGCCCCTCGCGCACGCAGTCGACGCACTGGACGCCGACGGCCGCCGGGCGCTGGCACTCGGGGCACACGGGTCGGCCGCACCGCTGGCAGCGCACGTAGGAGACCCGGTCGGGGTGACGCGGGCAGACCGGCACCTCGTCGGGAGTGCCGGTCTGTCCGTATGCCGTCGGCTCGCTCATCGCGGGAATCCTATCGACGCCACCTGAACCCGGGCTGAATGCGGCGAGGAGCGCCGACCGTCGTGGTCGGCGCTCCTCGCGCCTCTTGCCGACTTCTTGCCCCGTTGCGACACGCGTCGGCGGCCGAAGGCCTCTGCCACGTGGCGCAACGGGGCAAGAAGTCGATGTCGAGGGGTCAGCCCTCGACGGTGAAGCTCTCGATGACGACGTCGTCCTTGGGGCGGTCCTGGGCGCCGGTCTGGACGGCGGCGATCTTGTCGACGACGTCGCGGCTCTCCTGGTCGGCGACCTCGCCGAAGATCGTGTGCTTGCCGTTGAGCCACGGGGTGGCGCCGACGGTGATGAAGAACTGGCTGCCGTTGGTGCCCTTGCCCATCCGCTTGCCGGCGTTGGCCATGGCGAGGAGGTAGGGACGGTCGAACGAGAGTTCCGGGTGGATCTCGTCGTCGAAGGCGAAGCCGGGTCCACCGAAGCCCTGGCCGAGCGGGTCGCCGCCCTGGATCATGAAGCCCGGGATGATGCGGTGGAAGATGAGGCCGTCGTAGAACTTGTCGGGGTTGGTGCGACCCGCGTCGTCCTTGTACTCGAGCTCGCCGGTGGCGAGACCGGTGATCGTCTTGACGGTCTTGGGGGCCTGGTCGGCGAAGAGCGTGAGGTTGATCGTGCCGTGGTTCGTCTTGAGGGTTGCCTTCATGCCCCCACTGTATGGGGACCGCGGCGGTGCCCCGAGGGCGCGGTCGGGACGGGGCCGGCATACCGAGGTGCGGTTGGGGGCGACCCCTAGGTGCCGTGACGTGGGTAAACAGTGTTTGATGGAAGGAACCCGATCGTCCACCGATAGGAGAATCTCGTGTTCCGCACGAAGAGCAAGACCGAGCAGGCACGCGACGCCGTCGCGGCCCGGGTCGAGAGCGCTGCCTCCACCGCCTCGGACGCCGGCTCGAGCGCCCAGTCGCACGCGGCCGACCTGCGCGCCCGCGCCGTCGACCTCAAGGACAAGGCGGCGCCTCACGTCGAGCTCGCCCGCGAGACCGCGCGTGACTACGCCGACCAGGCGGGGCCCAAGGTGGCCGACGCCAAGGACACCTTCGTCGAGGAGGTCGTGCCCAAGCTCGCCTCGGCCCTCGCGACCGTCGTCGCCGGCGCCGTCGCGGCCAAGGGTGCAGCGGCCGAGGCCGCCGACCGGGCGCCTGACGCCTACCACGTGCTCAAGGGCGACGCGGTCGTCAAGAAGCAGCGCAAGGGCGGCAAGGGCGCGCTGCTGCTGCTCCTCGCCGCTGGTGCGGCCGCGTTCGCGTGGAAGAAGTCGACCGAGAAGAAGGACCCGTGGGCCAGCGCGGGGGCCTACACCCCGCCGTCGCACGGACGCGACTCGTCCGTGGGTGACAAGGTGACCGACCTCGCCTCCGCCGCCAAGGAGAAGGCCGCCGCGGCCGGCTCGGCCGCGAAGGACAAGGCCGCTGCCGCGGGTGCTGCCGCCAAGGACAAGGTCGACGAGGCCCGCGACAAGGCGTCCGACAAGGCCTCTGACAAGGCCGACGAGGCCAACGCGTCGGACTTCGGTGGCGAGCCGACGACCGAGCAGGCCTCGGAGGGCAACGCGTGGACCGACGCCGGCGACTTCGCCGATGGCTCCGTCCCGTCGACGACCGGCACCTCCGAGGGCGCCGACCTGTCGACCCCCAACCTCGACGAGGGTCGCAACACGAGCAACACCTGACCTTCGGGTCACGAACGCGAGGCGGTATGCCGGGTGCCCACCCGGCATACCGCCTCCGTCTTTGTCGGTACTCGCGGGGTGGATACGGTGAGCGGCATGTCATCGTCGACGTCGCCCCGGCCCGAGCCCCTCGTCGACACCGGCCTGCGGACCGAGCCGGACCGCGCGTGGGTGCGCGAGGCGATCCGCAAGCTGCGTGCCGACGCGACGAGGACCTCGGACACGCACCTCGTCAAGGTGCACCTGCCGGGGTGCGGACGCGTCGACCTCTATCTCAAGGACGAGTCGACCCACCCGACCGGGTCGCTCAAGCACCGGCTCGCCCGCTCGCTCTTCCTCTACGGGCTGTGCAACGGTGTCATCGGCCCACGGACGACGGTCGTCGAGGCCTCCTCGGGGTCGACGGCAGTGAGCGAGGCGCACTTCGCGCGGATGCTCGGCGTGCCCTTCGTCGCGGTCATGGCGTCCTCGACGTCACCGGCGAAGATCGCCCTCATAGAGCGCGAGGGCGGCCGGTGCCACCTCGTCGACGACCCGACGGCGGTCTACGACGAGGCTCGGCGGCTGGCCGACGAGGCCGGCGGGGTCTACCTCGACCAGTTCAGCAACGCCGAGCGAGCGACCGACTGGCGCGGCAACAACAACATCGCCGAGTCGATCTTCGAGCAGATGTCGATGGAGGAGCACCCGGTGCCGACGTGGATCGTCGTCGGCGCGGGGACCGGTGGCACGTCGGCGACGATCGGCCGCTTCGTCCGCTACCAGGCGCTCGACAGCAAGGTCTGCGTCGTCGACCCCGAGCACTCGGCGTTCCTGCCGGCGTGGCAGGGCGACGGCGAGGCGCGGCTCGAGTCGTCGCGGATCGAGGGCATCGGGCGGGCGCGACTCGAGCCGTCGTTCCTCCCGCTCGTCGTCGACCGGATGCTCGGCGTGCCCGACTGCGCCTCGATCGCGGCGATGCGATTCCTGCGCGAGCGCACCGGGATCTCGGCGGGCCCCTCGACCGGCACCAACATCTACGGCGCCCTCCGGCTCGCCGCCGAGATGCAGGCCGCGGGCGAGCGGGGCTCGATCGTCTCGCTCGTCTGCGACCGCGGCGACCGCTACGACGAGACCTACAACTCGGACGCCTGGGTGGCCGAGAAGGGGCACGACCTGCAGCGGTATGCCGGTGTCCTGGCGTCCGCGTGGGACGACGGCGTCTGGCTCGGGTGAGGCGCGAGGACTAGTCGATGTGGGTCGAAGGGACTACACGAAGTTGACCAGTTCGATTTGACCAATCCTCGGTCCGTTCGTGCTGGTCAGCCCTAGGTTTCCGGCAGGGGGCCGCCCCTCCGAGATGACCTTCCTGCCAGGAGCCCAGCCATGAACAGATCCCTACTTCGTCGTGCCTCCGTCGCCGCCGTCGCCGCGCTGACGCTCGCCGCCGGCGCCGCCACCGCGAGCGCCGATGACATCGTCAACAACATCGACGCCACCATCGACCCCGAGGCCGAGGTCATGCCGCTCACCGTCGGCGGCGCCGATGGGACCACCACCCTCCGTGTCGTCACGACGGGCGGCGACGGCAAGCCTGGGTGCAACCTCACCGGGCAGACCGTCCTGACGGTGGCGGTCACCTCGTCCGACCCGACGAAGGCGACGGTCTCGCCGAACAGCGTGAGCTTCGACAGTTGTTCGGCGACGAGGACGATCACCGTGCACCCGGTGGCCGCTGGCAGCAGCACCGTCACGCTGTCGCAGACGGGCAACAACACCGGCGGGACATTCACGTTCGCGCCCGCGACCTTCAGCGTGAATGTCAGCCCGGCCACGCCCACGAACACCGCTCCAAGCGTGGACGTCACCGGCGTGACGAGTGGGACGGCATACGAGTTCGGTTCGGTGCCCACCGCGATGTGCCAGGTGACGGACGCGGAGGACGGCCCGTCCAGCTTCGTGGCCACGCTCAGCGCGGTCACCGGCGGCCCGGCCGCCCGGCTCGGGCAGCAGACGGCCAGCTGCACCTACAAGGACAGGGGCGGCCTCACCGCCGTCTCCTCCGTGACCTACTCGGTCGTCGACACGACGGCCCCGGTCATCTCGCTCGTCAGCCGCCTCCCCAAAGCCAACGACGCCGGGTGGAACAACAGCGACGTCACGGTGACGTGGTCCTGCTCGGACGCCTTCCTCGACGAGACCGCTTCGGTGAGCCAGGCGGTGCGCGCCGAGGGCGAGGGCCAGTCGGCGACGGGCACCTGCACTGACCCGAGCGGCAACAGCGTGAGCAACACCGTCTCCGGGATCAACATCGACAAGACCGCGCCGACGATCGAAGCCACGCTCAGCCCCGACGCCGACTCCTCCACCGGCTGGTGGAACATCGGCTCCGGTGCGCCGACAGTGACCTACGCCTGTGGTGACGCGCTGGCGGGCGTCGCCTCCTGCACCGGCGGCCACACATTCGGTGAGGGTGCCGACCAGGCCCACGAGGGAACGGCGATCGACAAGGCCGGCAACAGTGCGAGGGCCGAAGTCAGCGGCGTGGACGTCGACCTCACTGCTCCGACCATCTCGGCCGCTCTCGGCTCCGCCTCCAGCTTCAACCCGGCTCCGAGCGGCTGGTGGAACAAGACGACTGGCGCGCCCACCGTCACGTACAGCTGCGACGACATCGGGTCCGGCCTGGCCGCCGGCGCCTGCCCCGCGGCGCACACTTTCGCCGACGGCGAGGACCAGAGCCAGAGCGGCACGGTCCATGACAGGGCGGGCAACAGCGCGACTGCCGAGGTGACCAACGTGGACGTCGACGTCACCGCTCCCACGATCTCGGCTGCTCTGGACTCCCCGTCCAGCTCCAGCCCAGGTGCGAGCGGCTGGTGGAACACGACGACCGGCGCCCCGACCGTCACCTACACCTGTAATGACGACACCTCAGGCGTGGTCGACTGCCCCGCGTCACACACCTTCGCCGAGGGAGAGAACCAGGATCACAGCGCCACGGTGTACGACGAGGCCGGCAACAGCGCGAGCAACGGCGTCGCCAACGTGGACGTCGACCTGACCGCGCCGGGTGTCACCTGGGTCGGTGGGCCGGCCGACGGCGCGAGTTACTACTTCGGCTCTGTCCCTGCTGCGGGCACCTGCACGGCCACGGACGCCCTGTCCGGGCCCGTGAACGACTGCTCCATCGCGGGATACCAGACGAGCACCGGGACGAAGGAACTCGTCGCCACCGCCCACGACGTCGCAGGCAACACCACGACGGCACAGCGCAACTACACGGTCCTCGCGTGGACGCTCAAGGGCTTCTACCAGCCGGTCGACATGAACGGCGTCCTCAACACGGTCAAGAACGGTTCGACCGTGCCGCTCAAGTTCGAGGTCTTCTCCGGGTCGACCGAGCTGACCGACACGTCGGTCGTCCAGAGCTTCAAGGTCACGAACATGAGCTGCTCGACCAACGTCGCCACGGATGACATCGAGCTCACCACCTCCGGAAGCACGGTTCTCCGCTACGACGCCACGGGTGGTCAGTTCATCCAGAACTGGCAGACGCCGAAGTCGCCGGGCTCCTGCTACCTCGTGACCATGACCACGCAGGACGGGTCGAAGATCTCGGCGAACTTCAAGCTGAAGTGACCTGACCCGACTCGACGAGGCCCGGAGGAGCGTGCTCCCTCGGGCCTCGTCGTCTGTCCGGCCGATTCCGCGATTTCGTGGGGTCCGGAGGGTCCCCGCCGGCGGCTACGCTTCCCGCGGGGTCACGGGGGGTGACGACGGAGGTCGTCGGGGTCCATGGCGCCACCTTCCGTCCGCACGTCCCCAGGAGTCGTCCGTGTCCTCGACCGTCCTCGTCGCACCGCCACTGTCACGAGGAGGTGGGATGCGCCGGCTCGTGGTTGTGACGCTCACCGCCGTCCTCGGCATCGTGCTGGGCCTCGCCGCAGCCACGCCCGCGCAGGCCGCGTCGGGCTACACCATCACCGGTGTCGTCACCGGTCGCGACGCCAGCGGCGCGCTCGTGCCGCTCGACGACGTCTACCTCTACGCCCAGCCGGTCGACTGGCAGGACGACCGCGACCACTACGGCACGGCCGACGCCTCGGGCCGCTTCACCATCGACGTCACCAAGCCGGGCGACTACACCCTCTATGCCAACTGCCACACGGGCACGGCCTGCGCCGACACCTACGCGGCGCAGTACTACGACCAGTCCCCGGGGTGGGGTGACGCCAAGACCATCGTCGTGAGCACGACGAGCCCCACCGCCACCGCCAACGTCCGGCTGCCGCGCTTCGCCACCGTCAAGGGTCGTGTCACGAGCACCTCCGGCGCGGCCATCCCGGGCATCCGGGTCGAGAGCGTGCCCACGAGCGGTGGCTCCGTGGTCGGCACCACGACCGACGCGACCGGCGCCTACACCCTCACCAAGGTCGTCCCCGGCGAGGTGAGCATCACCGCCCGCGATGCCGACTGGAACATGCACGCCTGGGACGCCGAGTACTGGGACGGCACATCCGTGAGCACGCCCGACTACCCCTCCCCGGACCCGGTCCTGCCCGAGGGACCCACGGTGACGACCGCCAACTTCGAGCTCGCGCCGACGACGGGCTTCTACGGTGAGGCCGTCGACGCGGCCGGCGCTCCGATCCAGGGGGTCCGCTGGGTGACCTACACCCACAACGCCGAGACGGGCCAGTGGGAGACCCCGCAGTACGGCCCGCTCATGACCGACGAGAACGGCAGGTTCTTCTGGCGGACCGATGTCGGTGGCCGCTACAAGCTCTGCTTCGTCGACGACCACTACGGCCCCGAGGCACCCAACCGCGAGACCCGATACGCCTCGCGCTGCTGGGACAACGCCGCGACGAGCGACACCGCGACGATCCTCACGCAGCCGACCTCTCCGGCCCAGCGCACCCTGCGCGTCGTCCTGCCCGTGGCCGGCAAGTCGCTCACCGCGAGCGAGCCGTGGGTCGACGGTGCGTCCCGGGTCGGCTCCACCCTCACCGCCCACGCCAACGCCTGGGGTCCGTCCGGGGTCCAGCTGACCTACCAATGGGGCTGGTACGACACGACGAACCGCTGGGCCTTCGTCCCGGTGGCCGGCGCTACCGGCACGACGTTCGTCCCCACCTCCGACCTCGCCGGCAAGCCGGTCGCCGTCCGCGTGACCGGTTCGCTGTCGGGCTACGTCACGACGACGATGTCGAGCATCGGCTACGAGGTGGGCAAGGGCGTCGCCCTCACCTCGCCCCTTCAGATCTCCGGTAGCGCCGTCGTCGGGCAGACCCTCACCGCGAACCACGGCACTCCCGTCGGTGGCACAGCGATCGACTACGACGGCTACGAGTGGCGTGCCGACGGTGCGTATGCCGGTCAGCAGAAGACGCTGACCCTCACCAACGACATGGTCGGCAAGAAGATCAGCGTCCGCTACTACGTCCGCACCGTCACCGGCAACGACGACACGACCTACGTCGCGAGCGCGGGTCCGGTCACGGCGCAGCTCGGCACGTTGACGGCGCCGACGCCCACGATCACGGGAACCGCCAAGGCGGGCTCGGTGCTCACCGCCGTCCCCGGGGCCTGGGGCCCTGCGCCGGTCACGCTCACCTACCAGTGGAAGCGGGCGGGCGTCGCCATCACCGGCGCCACCGCGAGCACCTACACGCTCACCGGGTCCGACACCGGCAAGACGATCACCGTCACCGTCACTGGCACGAAGTCGGGCTACGCGACGGCCGCGAAGACCTCGGCCGCGACCGCCGCCGTCGCGGCCGGCATGCTCACCGCCCCGACCCCGACGATCAGCGGCACGCGGACGGTCGGCTACACCCTCACCGCCGTCCCCGGCACGTGGGGCCCGGCACCGGTCACCCTCGCCTACCAGTGGTTCCGCTCCGGCGTCGCCATCACCGGCGCGACGGCCAGCACCTACGCGCTGACGTCGACCGACATGGGCAAGACGCTGACCGTGCGCGTCACCGGCAGCAAGACCGGCTACACGAGCGCCGCGAAGACGTCGGCCGCCACGACGACCGTGCTCGGCGCCCTCACCGCCCCGACCCCGACGATCTCGGGGACCCGGACCGTCGGCTACACCCTCACCGCGGTCCCCGGCACGTGGGGTCCGGCACCGGTCACCCTCGCCTACCAGTGGTTCCGCTATGGCGCCGCCATCACCGGCGCGACGGCCAGCACCTACAGGCTGACGTCGACCGACATGGGCAAGACGATGACGGTCCGGGTCACGGGCAGCAAGAGTGGCTACATGAGCGTCGCCAAGACCTCGGGCGCGACCGCGACCGTGCTCGGCGCCCTCACGGCGCCGACCCCGACGGTGAGCGGCACGGTCAAGGCCGGCTACCGGCTCACGGCCACGCCGGGGACGTGGGGACCCTCCCCGGTCACGCTGACGTACCAGTGGAAGCGGGCCGGCGTCGCCATCACCGGTGCCACCGCGAGCTCCTACGTGCTCACCGGGTCCGACACCGGGAAGGCGATCACCGTGACCGTCACCGGGACGAAGACCGGCTACATGACCGTGGCCAGGACGTCGGCCGCGACCGCGGCCGTCGCCGCGGGGACGCTCACCACCGCGACCCCGACGATCAGCGGCACGCGGACCGTCGGCTCGAGGCTCACCGCCGTGCCCGGGACCTGGGGCCCGGCACCGGTCACCCTGAGGTACCAGTGGTACCGATCGGGCGTCGCGATCTCCGGTGCGACGGCCAGCACCTACGTCCTCACGACGACCGACCGCACCAGGACGATGACGGTCCGGGTCACGGGGAGCAAGACCGGCTACACCAGCGTCACGAAGACGTCGGCCGCCACGGCGACGATCACGTGACCGGATCCGGGTGAGGCACCCGGCAACGAGGGAGAGGGCCCGACCGCATGGTCGGGCCCTCTCCGGCTCTCCCGAGAGATGGCGTCCCCGGGATGGCCGCGCCTCGGAGGTGAGGGGACGTCAGCGGCGCGGCGCATGGGCACGCACGGTTTCGGTGAGCCGGTCGACGAGCGGTGAGCGCAGCCGCCACGCCTGCCAGTGCAGCGGCACGTCGACGTGCTCGCGAGCGCCGAGCCGGACCAGGACGCCCGACTCGAGGTCCGCCCGGCACTGGGCCTCCGGCAACGCACCCCACCCGAGCCCGGCGCGCACCGCCTCGGCGAAGCCCTCGGACGACGGCACCCGGGAGGTGGGTGGCTGCGCGTCGGCTCCGATCCCGTGGCGGCGCAGCACTCCTCGCTGCACGTCGTCGTGCTCGTTGAACTGCAGGGCCGGCATCCGTGCCCAGTCGACGCCCCGACCGTGCGAGAACCGCTCCCGCAGGGCCGGTGTCGCGACCGGCAGGTAGCGCATCACCCCGATCCGCTCGACCGAGCAGCCCTGCACCGCAGTGGGACTCGAGGTCACCGCGCCGAGGACGGTGCCCGCCCGGAGCAGCTCGTGGCTGTGCCCCTCGTCCTCGACGTGGAGGTGCAGGACGACGCCCTCCCAGCCGGCCACCTCGCGCAGGACGTCGACGAACCACGTCGCGAGCGAGTCGGCGTTGACGACGACCGAGAGCTCGCGCGTCGTCGCTGCGTCGTCGAGGGCGGCGCGGGCCTCGCGCTCGAGCAAGTCCTGCTGCCGGGCCAGGCGGACGAGCA
Organism: Knoellia flava TL1; assembly: GCF_000768675.1. GTDB lineage: Bacteria > Actinomycetota > Actinomycetes > Actinomycetales > Dermatophilaceae > Knoellia > Knoellia flava. The sequence continues at coordinate 20,480 of NZ_AVPI01000007.1, forward strand.
CCTCACCGGCCTCGGTCGCCTCGCAGGGCAGGCCGCGCCGGACCACGACCCGGCCGAGGGAGTGCTCGAGCGCCTTGATCCGCTGGCTCACCGCCGAGGGTGTGACGTGCAGCCGGCGGGCAGCCGCCTCGAACGTCCCCTCGTCGACGACGGCGAGGAGGGCCCGGAGCTGGTCGGTCTGCACCTCTCCAACCTAGATGAAGCCAGACTAAGGAACCCCGTGAATCCTTCGCTGGCCTTCACGGGCGATCACGCCTAGCGTCGGAGGCGATGAACACCACGATCCTCACCGCCGTCCTCAGCGGCCTCGTCTCGGGCCTCTCGCTCATCATCGCCATCGGCGCCCAGAACGCCTTCGTCCTGCGACAGGGAATCGCGCGCGACCGCGTCGGCGTCGTCGTCGCGATCTGCGCGGTCAGCGACCTCCTGCTCATCGTCGCGGGAGTCGCGGGCGTCGGCGCGCTCGTCGACAACCACCCCGGCCTGCTGCGCGTCATCACCGGCGCCGGTGCGGCCTACCTCGTCTGGTTCGGCATCCGCTCCCTGCTGTCCGCGCGCCACCCGCAGGCGCTCACCACCGGGTCGGCGGCCGGCGGGTCCGCGGCACTCACTGCGGTCGCGCTCACGTGGCTCAACCCGCACGTCTACCTCGACACCGTCCTCATGCTCGGCAACCTCAGCGCCTCCCACGGGACGACGGGGCGGTGGTGGTTCGGCGTGGGCGCCGGGGTCGCCAGCCTCCTGTGGTTCCCGACCCTTGGGTATGCCGCGCACCTTGCGTCCCGCTGGCTCGCCCGCCCCCGGGTCTGGCAGGTGATCGAGGTGCTCATCGGGTTCGTCATGTTCGCCCTGGCCGCGATGCTGCTTCGCTCGACCTTCTGACGCAGCCGCCCCGTCTCTGGGAGCGTTGGGGACATGGACTTCGAGGCCAGGGTGTCGACGACCGGTGACACGTCGGTGGGGGAGGCCGCGCCGGTCGTCGTCGAGTTCCGCAACCGCCACACGGGGCAGCACCACGAGCTCGGCCTCGAGGAGATCACCGGCGGGCACGTTCTCCACCTCGCCATCGCCGCCTGCGTCTCGAACGACCTCTTCCGGGAGGGCAAGGCGCGCGGCATCAGGCTGACGACGGTCCGCGTCACCGCGGGTGGCGGGTTCGAAGGGCACCCGTGCCGTTCGACCGGGGTCCACTACGCCGTCGAGCTCGAGGGCGAGGCGACCGAGGCCGACCTCCGGGAGCTCCTCGCGCACGTCGAGGACGTCGCCGAGATCCCGTCCGTCCTGCGCCACGGCGCCACCGTCCGGCTCTCCTCCGCGGTGGTCAGGTCCACCGGGACCACGTCCACCTGACCCACCCGGTCGCACGAGCGGAGCCCGTTCGAGGGGGTTCGGGGCGAACGGCATACGGCGGAGGTTGCGGTTCGGGCCAAAGCGATGACGGGACCGGCGATGGCGGCGCATCATGGAAGGCGTGGGGCCTCGCGCCCGCCGACGGCTCCGCGCTGGAGGTTGTCATGGGACCCACACGAAGGCTCGCGGCCGGAGTGACCACGGCGCTCGCGGCGCTGGCGATCGGCATCATGGCGCCGACACCGGCACAGGCCGATCCGGCCACGCCTGCTGCCTACCCGAGCGCCTCGTCGGCGACGCGCATCTCGGGCTCCTTCTTCGACACGTGCACGGCGCCGTCGCTGACGGCTCTCGCCGCTTGGCGGGGGCGGTCGCCCTACACCGGCGTCAACATCTACTTCGGTGGTCGCAACCGTGGGTGCGCACAGCCGAACCTCACGGCGCCATGGGTGCGCAGCGCTACGGCCGCCGGATGGTCGCTGGTGCCGACCTACTTCGGCGACCAGCCCTTCTGCGTCTTCGGTTCCAAGCCCTACCGCTACGCGGCGAGCGGCGCGGCCGCACGAGGGGCGGCGGACGGCGCGGACGCCGTGGCGAAGGCTCGGTCCCTCGGCCTCCTGCCCGGCAGTGCGCTCTATGCCGACGTCGAGCACTACGACCGGGCGGCCGCGGGGTGCACGACGGCGGTGCGGACCTATGTGTCCGAGTGGACGCGCGCCCTGCACAGGGCGGGGTTCCTCGCGGGGATCTACGCCCACCAGGACTCCGGTGTGCGCGACCTCGCCGCGTCCTACCTCTCGACGACCCTCGCGCGCCCCGACGCGATCTGGATGGCGCGGTGGGACAACGTCGCGACGACGACGAACTGGCCCACGGCCGGCAACACGCTCTGGGCCGAGTGGCAGCGCGCGAAGCAGTACCGCGGTGACCACCTTGAGACGTGGGGCGGCGTGACGATGAACGTCGACAGCGACATCATCCGCGGCCCCGTTGCGACGGTGCTCCGTCCCTATCGGGTCACGAGCTCGGGCGTCCTCAACGTGAGAAGCGGACCGTCGAGCGCCTATCCGGTCATCGGGACGCTGGCGCCCGGATCCGTCGTCTCGCTCATCTGCCAGGCGCGGGGGCAGACGGTGGGCACGACGTCGGTGTGGGACCGGATCAGCAACGGCGGCTTCGTGTCGGACCGCTATGTGTCCACACCCTCGAGCACGACGTTCAGCGCGCCCCTTCAGCGCTGCTCGTCCCCGGGCCAGGTCACCATCTCGACCCCGGTCAACACCCGCTCCGGACCCGGGACCTCGTATGCCGTCAGCGGCTCGCTCCAGGGAGGTGCGCTCGCCTGGGTCGCCTGCCAGAAGGCAGGCACCCTCGTGGGGTCGACCCGTGTGTGGAACCAGCTCGTCGACGGGAGGTGGATGAGCGACTACTACGTGTCGAACGCATCGAACACGACCTACAGCTCGCCGGTGCCGCGGTGTCCATGACGGTGGAGAGGGCCGGGGTGGCATCCTCGCTCCATGGCCATCGACCCGAGCGCGCTGTCCGACGAGGCCTTCGACTTCCTCACGGAGCGGCACCTCGCGACGCTCACGACGCTGCGCCGTGACGGTTCACCGCACGTCGTCCCCGTGGGGTTCACGTGGGACGCGGTCGCCGGCGTCGTCCGGGTCATCACGAGCGGCCCGTCGCAGAAGGCCCGCAACGCCGCCCGCGGTGGCCGGGCCGTGGTCTGCCAGGTGGAGGGCCGTCGCTGGCTCGCCCTCGAGGGACCCTCGCGCGTGCTCACCGACGCGGCCGCCGTCGCCGATGCCGTGGAGAGGTATGCCGTCCGCTACCGGCAGCCGCGCGTCAACCCCGAGCGCGTCGTCGTCGAGATCGCGGTCGACCGGGTCCTCGGCAACGTCTGACCGGCCCCGGTCGGGCAGCGCGACATGGCCCGGTCGGAGGGGTTTGGGCCACGCGGCACCGGGAAGGAGGTGCGCGAGGAGATGCCCATGAACCACAGCACATCGCACCTGCAGCCCGACGGCACGACGTTTCCCCCGGTGACACCGGACCCGCCCCCGCCCCCGGGCTGGGTCGACCCGCTCGCGCCCCTCGAGGGCGAGGCCGAGGTAGCGGTGGACACCGCCGAGGACGACACGTCCACGTCCGGTGGTGAGCATCGAGCGGGACCGGGGGCGTGACCCGTGCGCATCGCGATCCTCTCGACCTACCCGCCCCGCCACTGCGGACTCGCCACCTTCACGACCGACCTGCGCCGCGCCATGCTCGAGGCCGACTCCTCGGCGGAGGTGCTCGTCGTGCCGGTCCTCGACGACGACGCGTCGCCCTCCACCGGTGGTGAGGTCCTCTTCACCCTGCGCCAGCACGCACGGGGCGACTACGCCGCGGCCGCCCGCCGCCTCGACGAGAGCGCGGTCGACGTGGTCCTCGTCGAGCACGAGTTCGGCATCTTCGGCGGCGAGAGTGGCAGCCACCTCGTGGACCTCCTCGACCACCTCGCCGTTCCCCATGTCGTCACCCTCCACACGCTCCTCCTCGACCCGAGCCCGAGCCAGCGCGAGGTCCTCCAGCGGGTCGTCGCCCGCGCTTCACAGGTCACCGTCTTCACGGCGCTCGCCCGCGACCAGCTCGTGCGCAGCGGGCTGGTCGAGTGGAACCGGGTGGCGGTGCTGACCCACGGCGCCCCCGAGCCGCTCCGGCCCTCGCCGGCCGGTCGCCGCGACACCCCCGGCCCGGGACCCGGACTGCCCGAGCTGGCACCCCACAGCGGTCGTCGGGTCCTCTCGACGTTCGGCCTGCTGTCGCCGAGCAAGGGGCTCGACGTCGCCGTCCGCGGCCTCCGGACCGTCGTCGACGCCCACCCCGACGTGCTCTACGTCATCGCCGGCCGGACCCACCCGGAGGTCGTCCGGCGCGAGGGGGAGCGGCACCGCGAGGACCTGCGACACCTCGTCTCGGAGCTCCGCCTCGAGGACCACGTGCTCTTCGTCGACCGCTACCTCGCCGACGACGAGATCCGCTCCCTCCTTGACCGCACCGAGGTCTTCATCACGCCCTACCGCCACGAGGAGCAGGTGGTGTCGGGGGTGCTCACCTTCGCCCTCGTCGCGGGCTGCCCCGTGGTGTCGACGCCCTACTTCTATGCCACCGAGCTGCTCTCCGACGGTGCCGGGAGGCTCGTCGGCTTCGACGACCACGAGGCCATGGGACAGGCCGTGGCCGACCTGCTCGCGGACCGGAACGCGCTCGCGGAGGCCGAGCGGACGGCATACCGGACCGGCAGCCAGCTCACGTGGCCTGAGGTCGGCCGCGAGACGCTCAAGGTGCTCGCGGCAGCCACCTCGCCTGCGCGCGAGCCGGTTCCGGCGCCACCACTCACGCACCTCGAGCGCCTCGTCGACGAGGGCGGCATCGTGCAGCACGCCGTCGGCACCGAGCCGGACCGCTCGACCGGCTACTGCGTCGACGACGTGGCGCGTCTCGCGATCGTCGCCGACGGTCTCGTCCGACGTGGACACGATGACGCCGACACGCTGTCGCGAACCGTGGCGCGCAGCCTCGGCTTCCTCGCTGACGCCCGGGACGCGACGCCGGGCAGCCTGCACAACTTCGCCGACGCCGACGGCCGGTGGCTGGACGAGCCGCACACGGGCGACCACGTCGGGCGTGCCGTGTGGGCGCTCGGGTCGGTCGGGTCCGGCCGCGGCGAGACCGCCGCGCGGAGCAGGGAGCTGCTGGGCGAGCTCGTCGCCTCCGGACTCGAGCCCCTGCATCCGCGAACCGCCGCGTATGCCGTCCTCGGGCTCAGCGCGCTGCCTCGCCACCACCTCGGCGACAGTGCTCGTCGCCTGCTCCGACGGCTCTCGGACGACCTCGCGGACCTCCTGCGCACCACCGCCACCGAGGACTGGACGTGGTTCGAGGACACGCTGACCTATGACAACGCCAGGCTGCCCCAGGCGCTGGTGTGTGCCGGGTCGGCGCAGCGCGACGCGGAGCAGCTGAGGCTCGGACTCGCCGCGCTGGAGTGGTATGCCGGCCAGTGCGCGGTGGACTCCGGAGTCGTCGTCACCGTCGGGAACCGTTGGCGCAGGCGTGGATCCGCACCGGCGGACCTCCCGACCCTCGCTCGCAGCAAGGCGTGGGACGAGGGAGACGAGCAGCCGCTGGAGGCCGCGGCCCTCGTCGAGGCCTGCGTCGCCGCCTACCGGGCGACCGGCTCGCCGGTCCACGCCCGCCAAGCCCGCCGTGCCTTCGCGTGGTTCCACGGCCGCAACCGCTGGGGGCAGGTGCTCGTCGACGCGGTCGACGGCGGCTGCCATGACGGTGTCGGACCCCACGGTCTCAACCCCAACATGGGAGCGGAGTCGACGCTCGCGCACCTCCAGGCCTGGCTCGCGCTCGACTCCGTGGACCTCCTGCCGACCGGCTCGGGATGAGGGTCGCGCTCCTCGGCCCGGTCGCCTGGCGCACACCGCCAGAGCACTACGGCCCCTGGGAGCAGGTGGTCGGTGTGCTCGCCGACGGGCTGGTCGAGGCCGGCGACGACGTCACGCTCTTCGCCACAGGGGACTCGCTCACCCGAGCGGTCCTCGACGCCGTCGTCCCCCACGGCTACGCCGAGGACCCGGACCTCGACGGGCGGGTCTGGGAGGCCCTGCACGTCGCCCACGTCCTCGAGCGCTCGGGCGAGTTCGACGTCGTGCACAACCACCTCGACTGGCTGCCGCTCGCCTTCTCGCACGCCTTCGCCGCGCCAATGGTGACGACGATCCACGGGTTCTCGGCGTCCGGCATCCTGCCCGCCTACCGACGCGCGCGGTCCGCCTACGTCTCGATCTCCGATGCCGACAGGGCTCCCGGGCTCGACTACCTCGCCACCGTCCACCACGGCGTCGACGTCGCCCTGCTGCCTGCCGGACCCGGGGGTGACGGCCTCGTCTCCTTCGGCCGGATCCATCCCGACAAGGGGACCGCCGAGGCCATCGCGATCGCCCGGCGCACCGGCCGCCGGCTCGTGATCTGCGGGATCGTCCACGACCGGGACTACTTCGAGACCGAGGTCGCTCCACACGTCGACGACGAGCAGGTCGTCTTCCTCGGACCGGTCGGCCCGGCCGAGAGGGCGCGGGTGCTCGGCGAGGCAGCGGTGCTGCTGCACCCGGTCGCCTTCGACGAGCCGTTCGGCCTGTCGGTCGTCGAGTCCATGGTCTGCGGCACACCGGTCGTCGCGTTCCGCCGGGGCTCGATGCCGGAGGTCGTCGACGAGGGGGTGACGGGGTGCCTCGTCTCGACGGTGGACGAAGCCGTCAGGGCCGTGGACCGTGCTGCCCGCCTGGACCGCAGCGGGTGCCGCGAGCGCGCGGTCGCCCGATTCGGTGCGGCGCGGATGGTGCGGGACTACCGTGAGGTCTATGCCCGCGTCGTGGCATCCGGGTGAGCAGAGGATCTTCCGCAGGGCAGTGGGCAACCCGCTGCTCACGGCAGCGGACTGGCCCTATCCGGTCAACGCGGTGTTCAACCCGGCCGCCGCCTTCGTCGACGGCCAGACGGTCCTCGTATGCCGGGTCGAGGACTTCGAGGGTCACAGCCACCTCAGCGTGGCCCGCTCCGACGACGGGCTCAGCGGCTGGGTCATCGACCCCGAGCCGCTGGTCCACCCCTCGCACGAGCACCCGGCCGAGGCGTGGGGGGTCGAGGACCCGCGGGTGACCCGGGTCGACGAGCTCGGCTGCTGGGTGCTGGCCTACACGGCATACGGGCCGACGGGGCCGGCGGTGGCGCTGGCGACGACGGAGGACTTCCGCACGGTCGAGCGAATCGGCGTCGTCTGCCCGCCCGAGGACAAGAATGCCGCCCTCCTGCCACGACGCGTCGGCGACCACTTCGTGCTGTTCCACCGGCCGCGCACGGTGCTCGGCAACCACGCCGACGTGTGGATGTCGCGGTCGACCGACCTGCACGGGTGGCTCGCGCCGGAGCCGGTCTTCCAGGCGCGGGCAGGCATGTGGGACAGCGCTCGCATCGGCATGGGGCCGCCGCCGATCGAGACCCCGCACGGGTGGCTCGTCGCCTACCACGGGGTGCGCGACACCGTCGCCGGGCAGCTCTACCGGGTCGGGCTGGCGCTGCTCGACCTCGAGGACCCGCGGCACGTGCTGCGACGTGCGCCGGAGTGGTTCCTCGGGCCGGTCGCACCCTACGAGCTGCAGGGCGACGTGCCCGGGGTCGTCTTCCCGTGCGGGTGGCTGCACGACGTGCACACCGACACGCTGCGGCTCTACTACGGCGGCGCCGACTCCGTCGTCGCCATGGCGGAGTCGACGCTCGCCGAGGTCCTGGACGTGCTCTCCCGCTGCGAGTGAGCAGAGCCCGGCCCCCGATGGTCGAGGCGCCAGGTGACCCGGTCCGTGGAGGTGGGCGGACGGCATACCCCGCTTGTGCGGGGAGCAGTCAGACCGACGCCGGTGCGGTCGAGGTGAACCAGCCCGACGGGCCGAGCTCGGCGCCCATGCGCGGGACGTACTGGTCGAAGTAGATGCGAGCGATGAGCTCGCGGCGGCTGCGGACGTCGGCCTTGTCGAAGACCGACTTGAGGTGGTCCTGCACGGTGTAGGTCGACACGTGCATCGTCGAGGCGATCTCCTTGGTGTCGACACCCTGGAGGACGAGCTGGGTGACGTCGCGCTCGCGCTGGGTGAGGTCGAAGGCGGCGACGACGAGCGGGACGATCTCGGGCGGGCGAGCCTCCTCGACGGTGACGACGACGTCGCCGCTCGAGCCGTCGGCGCTGAGCAGCGGGGTGGCGTGCAGGACGAGCCACATGCCGCTGCGGGCACGGACCCGGCTGCGCGGCGGGACCGTCGTCTCGCCTCGTGCGTAGCGCCGGGCGGCGGCGACGAGTGAGCTGATGATCGCGGTCCAGCGGGCGTTGTGGGTGGGGCTCTCGAGCTCGCGCAGCCGTTCCTCGGCGCCCATGCTCGTCTGCCGGATCTCGTCGTCGGCGCCGATGATGAGCACGGTCGGCCCGGTGGACGGGCCCGGTGGCGCCGTGGCGGTGCGGGCGAGCAGCCCGGTGCGCATCCCGGCGGCGAAGACCGCGGAGAGCGACCCGGCGAAGGCGACCTCGTCGAGCTCGAAGGGCCGGCTGTCGGGCTCGCGGAAGAGCGCCGCTCCACCCCAGACCTGTCCGCCGTCGCGGAAGAGGACGCGCAGCTCGTCGCCATAGCCGAAGTGCGGCTTCATGAAGCTGCTCATCCGGTGCGAGCGCTCGGGGTCGCCGTGGGTCGCGTGGACACCGGCGGCGGCGAGGCCGGTGCGCGACATCTCGAGGAAGGCGGTCTCCTCGACATTGCCGTACTCGATCGAGCCCCACTCGTGGTCGTGCTCGTCGCGGCCCTGGAGGTCGCCGAACTTGCGCGTGCTCGTGAGCAGCTCGGTGCTCGGGTCGACGGTCGCGAGGCAGGCGCCCACGTGCGGGACGGCGCGCTGCAGCGACTGCACCGCCTCGGCGAGGAAGGTGTCGATGTCGAGGCCGGCGCGCGCGACGACCTCGACGTCCCTGCGCACCCGCTCAGCAGTCAGGGCGCGGGTCATGTTCACAGGGTGACGAGCGCGGCGCCGGCGCACCATCCCACAAAAGTGGGATGCCGGCACCCCCACGACAGGGGGGCGCGAAGTCCCCGGTCGTGAGGGATGGCGGGTGATGGAGGGTCGGCGGGACCTTTGACGGCATGACGAGCACCGAGGTCCGCCCCACCACCACCCCTTCATCGGGTCGGACACCTATAGGTGTCCGAGGCGGCGCCGGTGGTGTGGTCGGGGACGCCCCCGGGCACGACGTCACGGTCGGCGTCGGCGCCGCCCGGGTGCACGTGGCGCCCACGACTGTCCTGCCGCTCGGCGCGCACGGCCCCCTCGACGACCGGGGCCGGCTCGTGCATGCCGAGGACCCGGCGGCCCAGCTCGCCCTGGCCCTCGCCGGAGTGGAGGCGACGGTCACCGCGGCCGGTCTGCACCCGCACGACCTCGCCCAGCTGCGGGTCAGCGCCACCGACCTGCCCGCGGTGCTCTCGGTGCTCGACACGCTCACCGACCGGCTGGCCGAGGTCGGGGCGACCCCTGCCCTCAGCGTCGTCGGCGTCACGGCGCTGCCGGTCGACGGGATGCTCATCGCCCTCGACGGCCTCGCCCTCGGCACGCCCTCCGGCTCCACGTCCCCGGCCCGAGGTATCTGAGCGGCGTCTTCGCGCTCCTCAGTCCCGGCGCCACCACCACACCCCCACACCGTCACGCGCCCCACCCGGAACGCGTGTGCCCCCACCAGAGAAGGACACCACCATGACCGTCGAGACCACCCTCGACCCCCGGCCCGCCTCGCCCGCCGAGTCGCTGCGCGACCTCTGCGGTGGAGCGGTCCACCTCGCCGGCGACCCCGGCTACGACACCGCCCGTATGCCGTGGAACGTCGCCGTCGACCAGCGGCCCGCCGCCGTGGCCTTCCCCCGCAACGCGCAGGACGTCGTCGACCTCGTGCGAGCCGCCGCAGCCGCGGGGCTGCGCGTCGCCGCGCAGGCGACCGGCCACGGTGCCGGCCCGCTCGCCGACCAGCCGCTGCACGACGTCGTCCTCATCCGCACGAACGGCATGTCCGCCGTGTCGGTCGACCCCGACGCACGCACCGCCCGGGTCGAGGGCGGCGCGCTGTGGCAGGACGTCGTCGAGGCAGCGGCACCTCACGGGCTCGCCGCGATGCACGGCTCCTCGCCCGACGTCGCCGTGAGCGGCTACACCCTCGGCGGCGGCCTCAGCTGGTATGCCCGCAAGCTCGGCCTCGCCACCAACCAGGTGACCGCCGTCGAGATCGTCACCGCCGACGGCTCGCTCGTCCGGGCCACCGAGCACTCGCACCGCTCGCTCTTCTGGGCGCTGCGCGGCGGCGGCGGCAACTTTGGGGTCGTCACGGCGATCGAGTTCCGCCTCCACCCGATCCCCGACGTCTACGCCGGGATGCTGCTCTGGGACCGCGAGCGCGCGCCCGAGGTCGTGCGGGCCTGGGCGGAGTGGACGCGCACCGCGCCGGACGAGGTGACGACGTCGCTGCGGGTCCTCAGCTTCCCGCCGCTGCCGGAGCTGCCGCCCTTCCTCAGCGGTCGCCAGCTCGTCGTCATCGACGGTGCCGTGCTCAGCGAGGACGCCTCTGCCGAGGCGTTGCTCGCGCCCTTGCGCGCGCTGGCTCCGGAGATGGACACGTTCGCGCGGGTCCCGTCGGCGTCGCTCACCCGGCTGCACATGGACCCCGAGGGCCCGACCCCCGGTGTCGCTGCGACGACGGTGCTCGAGGCCCTGCCGGAGGAGGCGATCGAGACGTTCCTCGGCGAGGTCGGGCCGGGGTCGACGACGTCGCTCCTCGCGGCCGAGCTGCGCCAGCTCGGTGGTGCCCTGGCCCGACGCGACCCCGACGGCGGTGCGTTGTCGCACCTCGAGGGCGCGTTCGCCGGGTTCTTTGTCGCCATCGCGGCGACCCCCGAGATGGCCGAGCAGGGTCGGGCGGACGGTCAGGCGCTCGTCGAGGCCCTGCGGCCCTGGGCCAACGGACGGTCCGTCCTCAACTTCGCCGAGAACGAGACCGACGCGAGCACGGCATACGACAGGGGTTCGTGGGAGCGGCTGCGCGCGGTGCGCGCGGCCGTCGACCCGGACGGGCTCTTCGCCGCGAACCACCCCGTGCCGCAGGAGCGCCGCCCGGCCTGAGCCCCGGTGCGGAAGGGGCCGGTCCTCACGAAGGCGCTCAGGGGTCGCCTTCGTGAGGGCCGTGCCGTCCAGGTCGTTCGGTGACGCCGGGCTCAGACGCGACCGCGCAGGATGCGCCTGAAGTAGACCTGCGGCAGCGCGTAGCGGTCGACCGCCCAGGTCAGCCGTCGCGGTCGCACCAGGTCGGGCACGGGAATGGTCGGCGCGGGCCGGCCCTCGCGGTCGACCTCCACGAGCAGCAGCTGGTGGCGGGCGACCGTGATCGGCATGACGGTGTAGCCGTCGTAGTGCTGGAGCCGGTCGCCGTCCGTCGCGAGGATGTTGGGTGAGAGCACCGCGACCTGCTTGCGCAGGGCACCACCCGAGGGCTTGATCCCGAGGTCGGCGACGTCGCCCAAGGACCACACCGCGCCGTGCCGCCGGTGACGCAGGGTCTGCGGGTCGACGTCGACAAGGCCGGCCTCGGTGCTGCCGGCCAGGTCACTCTCCGCGACCCACTGCGGGGCGCGATAGCTGGGGATGACGTGGGCGTAGGCGAGGTCGTCGAGCACCACCGTGCTGCTGCCGGACCTCACGGTCACCTGGCGCTCGCCGACCGCCGTGACGCGCGCGTCGCGCAGCACCCGCACGCCGTATGCCGTGAGCGCATCCTCGAGGACCGCGTCCCCCTCCGCGACACCGATCGGGGTGGGCCCGGGCAGGACGAGGTGCACGTCGAGGTCCTGGAGCACGCCGGCCCGCTGCCAGTGGTCGCAGGCCATGAAGAGCGGCTTGAGCGCCGTCGCGGCACACGGCGCCGGCTCAGGAGGCATCGAGAACACGACCCGCCCGCTCGTGAGGTCCCGCAGCGCGGGCCACACCTTCGGGGCGCTCTCGACGAGGAAGGTCGACCCGGCCCAGCCCGCGGCATACGCCTCCCGCAGACCGGGGGTGGCTGCCCAGTCCTCCTCGAGGCCGGTGGCGACGACGAGCGTGGTGCACGTGATCGTGCGGCCACCACGGGTGATGACGCTCGGGGCCGCGGGATCGCAGGAGACGACCCGGTCCCTGATCCAGGTCGCGTCCTTCGGCATCACCGTGGCGGCGGGCCGCTCGAGGTCGGCCATCGTGGCCTCACCGCCGCCGACGTAGTTGAGCATCGGGCGGTAGCGGTGCACCGACTCCGACTCGACGATCGCGACGTCGTCCGCGCCGTCGCGCAGCAAGCGTGCGGCCAGCGAGATCCCCGCGTTGCCGCCACCGACGATCAACACCTTGTGATGGTCCATCCGGTCCTCCGTCGGTTGCGGGCTCGACTCCGACCGTAGTTGGCGAAGGGCAGGCCCGACGCGGCGGCGCTGGTCGAGTCGCGGTCGGGACGGCACGGTCCTCACGAAGGCGGGACAGGAGTCGCCTTCGTGAGGACCGTGCCGTCCCGGGACATCGTCGGGACATCTCGACGATGTGTCCGGGACGGCCGGCGCACGAGGTTGGAGCCATGACAACGACCCAGCTCCTCAGCACCTCGTCCGCCGAGACCGCCGCCGTGCAGGTCTCCCGTCCGGGCCGCGGCCGCCGTGCCGCCGTCGGCCTCACCGCGCTGCTCGCCTGCGCACTCCCCACCTCCTTCGCCGTCTCGATCACCGGCATGCTCGTCACCGGTGCCGAGGCCGACCACCGCTTCCACCAGCTCACCGGGCAGGGGCTGCTCCTCGCGGCCCTCTGGTTCGGCGGTCTCGTGCCGCTCATCCGGGCCGGGTGGCGCGGAGTGCGGCCGACGGCGACGGCGGGCTACCTGCACCTCGCGTTCGTCGGGTCCGGCCTCGTCGCGGCCGCGGTCTCGGCCGGTGGCGGGGCGCGCTCGCTCCTGGCCATCGTCGCCGGGACGGGTGCCCTGCTGTGGGCGGCGCTGCCCCTTCGGCCCCGGCTGCGGGCGCGGGTCTCGCTCGACCCGGTCCTCACGCCGCTCGCCCTCGCGGTGGCCGCCCTCCTCGTCCCGTTTGCCGTGGACCAGCTCCAGCTGCAGCTCGCCACGACGACCGGCTACCACGCGGAGAACCCGCACCTCTTCGACATGGCCTGGGTGGCCGTCGTGCTCACGGTGCTCGCCCTGGCTGGTGCGGTCGTGCCGACGGTTCGCGGCCTGTTCGTCTGGGTGGGCGGTGGGTGCGCCCTCATCGGCGGCGCCGGGCTCTTGCTCGGGGAGTCCTGGGTCTTCTCGTCCGCGGCTCTGGTCCTCGGCCTCGCGGCGCTCGTCGCTCCCCGACTCGGACTCTCCCGAAACCGGGCCTGAGCAGGGACGACGGTGCCTACACTTCGGCGCATGACAGCGCCTGTCGCCACCCCGCGACCGCTCTGGCGGCGCGGGGTGGATGGCGTCCCGGCGGCGGCCCTCTCGTGGTCCGTGGTCGTGCCGGCGCTCGCCGTAGTCGCGTCTGTGGCGTCGGCGGTCATCGTGCTCTCCGGGGACGTGTGGTCCTTGTCGCCCGCTCCTCAGGTGTTGGTGGATGCCGCGGTGGGAGTGGGGTTCTCGGTGCTCGCGGCGGTGATTACGCTGGCCGAGGTGCCTCCCGGCGTGCGGGTGCTCGCGCGCGTCATGCTCGTCAGCGGTGTGGCGGCGGGGTTGGCGGGGCTGTCCACCGCGCTGGCGCTCGTCCTGCCAGCGTCGGTGTGGGCGACGCCGGTTCTCGTGCAGCTGCAGGGGTGGCTCTGGGTGCCGGGGTTCTTCCCGCTGCTCACCCTCGTGCCGCTGCTCTATCCGGACGGCCTGCTCGCCGGTCGGTTCTGGAGGGTCTCGGCGTGGGCAGCGGTCGTGGGAATCGTCCTGCTCACGGTGGGCGTCGGGCTCTATCCAGAGCCGTTCGCCGGCCGGGTGCCGGTCGACAAGCCGGTGACCTCGGAGACGGTGGCTCGGGTGCTCACCGTGCCGGGGGCGGCTCTGGTCGCTCCTTCGCTGGTTGCCGGGCTGGTGGCGCTGGGGCTGCGGCTGGTCCGCTCTCGCGGCGTCGCGCGGCAGCAAGTGGGGGTTCTGCTCGTGCCGGCTGGTCTGTTGCTGCTCGTGACGCTGGCGCAGGGGGCGATCCCCGCGCCGTGGAACGTGCTCGCCCAGATGGTCGCCGTCTTGTTGCTGCCCCTCGCCATCGGGGTGGCGGTGACGCGGCACGGCCTCTACGACACCGACCTCGCGGTGCGCCGCGGGCTGCTCGGGGCGAGCCTCGCGGTCTGCCTCGCCGGTCTTTTCGTGACGGTGCTCGCGGTGCTGCGCGGGCTGCTGGGGTCCGACTCGGCGGTGAGCGCGGCGGTCGCCGCGGGAGCGGCCGGGCTCGTGCTCCAGCCCCTGGCGAAGCGGCTCTCGGCCGGCATCGACCGCCTCTACTACGGCGACCGCGCCGACCCGTATGCCGTCCTCTCCCGTCTCGGTGAGGACCTCGCGGCCGCCGGTCTCGACGTGGCCGAGATCCCCTCCGTCGTATGCCGTTCCGTCGTCTCCTCGCTCCGGCTCGGCGGGGCGTCGGTGGTGCTGGATGTCGAGGGCGACTCGCGCGAGGTCGCGCACGCGGGCGGGGTGGTGGGCGGGGACTCTGCGCGGGTGGCGACGTTCGACCTGCGGCACCGGGGAGAGGTGGTGGGTCGTCTGTCGGTCGCGCCGCGGTCGGGTGAGCGGGTCGTCGGGACGCGCGATGCGGAGATCCTGCGTCGGGTGGCCGACCAGGTGGCGCCGGCGCTCGCCGCGCTCCAGCTGCACCAGGAGCTCCAGCGCAGCCGCGAGTCGCTCGTCAACGCGCGCGAGGAGGAGCGGCGGCGGCTGCGCCGCGAGCTCCACGACGGGTTGGGGGCGACGCTGGCGGGCGTCCGGCTACAGGTGGAGTCGGCACACCGGCTCGTCGAACAGCCCACTGCTGCGGGGCTGCTCGACACCACCGAGGCCGGGTTGGCGCAGGCCGTGGCGGAGGTGCGCCACATCTGCGAAGGACTGCGGCCTCCGGGTGTCGACGACCTCGGGCTGGGTCGCGCGATCGAGCTGGCGGCGGACCGGGTGCGTGCGCCGAGACTCGAGGTGTCGGTGGTGACCGTCGACCTCCCGGAGGTCGGTCCGGCAGCCGAGGCTGCGGCATACCGGATCGTCACGGAAGCCTTGGCGAATGTCGTGCGGCACAGCGGTGCCCGGCACGTGACGGTGCGTCTGTCAGGTGGGGGTCGTATGGAAGGTGCGGGGCGCGGACTGGAGGTGACCGTGGAGGACGACGGCGACGGCATACGGGATGGAGCGGTGGCCGGGGTCGGGCTGGCATCGATGCGTCGGCGGGCGGAGGAGCTCGGTGGGACGTTCGCCGTGGGAGTCGGTGCTGTCGGGCGCGGGACGTGCGTGCGCGCGGTGCTGCCGGTGACGGGGGTGGGGTCGTGACGACGTTGCTGCTCGTGGACGACCACCCGCTCTTCCTCGACGGGGTGCGGGCGGCACTGGCCGGGGAGGACGACATCGAGGTGGTCGGGGAGGCGCACGACGTGGCGTCCGCGGTGGCCCTGGCGGGTTCGTTGCGACCCGACGTCGTGCTCATGGACCTCAACCTGCCGGACGGGTCCGGGGTCGACGCGACGCGCGAAGTCGTGGCGACGTCACCGGGGACGCGGGTGCTCGTCATCACCATGTCGGCCGACGACGAGGCTGTCGTCGCGGCGATGCGGTCGGGTGCGCGCGGGTTCTTCGTCAAGGGCGGTGGGCGCGACGACCTGCTGTCAGCGGTGCGGACGGTGGCGTCGGGTGGCGCGGTGTTCAGCCCGGCGGTGGCGGATCGGTTGGGGTCGTGGTTCTCGGGTGTGGCGGGGCAGTCGGGGCGGGAGGCCTTCCCGCAGCTCACCGAGCGGGAGCGCGAGGTGCTCGACCTCGTGGCGCGGGGGTACGACAACCGGCGGATCGCGAAGGCGCTGTTCCTCTCGGACAAGACAGTGCGCAACCACCTGTCGATCGTCCTCACCAAGCTCGGCGCCCGAGACCGGGCCGAAGCCGTCGAACGCGCTCGGAGGGCTGGCATGGGAGCGATGGAGTAGGAGTGCGGGACTAGGCGTTCGGGACCATGCGCGGATGAACCTTCGGGTTCGCCAGTTCGCCCGTCTCGAGGCAGCGCTCGTCGCAACACTGGTTAGGTGCGCCCGGGCTCGTCCAGGCAGCCCGTCTGTCCCGGGACGCGAGAGGACTGACCATGAACCGACGCGCTCGACTCCTCGCCCTCGCCGCCTCCCTGCCGCTCACGATCGGAGGGGCCCTGGCCACCGCCGGACCCGCCTCGGCCGACACGCTCGCGTGCGGATCGGTGATCACGACCAGCACGGTGCTCACGCACGACCTCGTGTGCGATGGCACCAGCGACGGGCTCATCGTCGCCGCTGACGGTGTCGTGCTCGACCTCAACGGATTCACCGTGAGTGGACCGGGCGCCTATGCGACTCCGTTCGCGGGTGTGCGGGTTACCCAGCGTCTGAGAGTGACGATCACGAGAGGCACCGTCACGGGCTGGCAGTCGGGTGTCGTGCTCAACGAGGCGTGGGACGGCCGCGTCTCGAAGGTGACGGCCGCGTCGAACGACCAGGGAGTCAACCTGGCCGGTGGTGGACGGCACGTCATCGAGAAGAACACGTCGTCGCTCAACGGCCGCGATGCCATTCGGCTCGGCCTGTCGACCGGCAGCCTCGTTACGCAGAACACGGTCTCGGACAACACCTTCGGGATCATGGTCGCCGACTTCTCGAGCAACAACACCGTCTCGCGCAACGTCGTGACGGGGACGCGGTCGGTTGGCGTCAGCGCATTCGGGGGTGCGGTCGCGACGACGTTCTCGCAGAACCAGGTCAGCGGCAGCTGGGACGACGGCATCCGCACGTCCGCCGACTCGTCGGGTTCGGTGATCAGCCAGAACACGACCACGTCCAATGGTGGCGACGGCATCGAGGCCTCGAATGCCACGGTGACGAGGAACCTGGCGACGTCGAACGGTCAGTACGGGATTCGTGGTCTGGCTGGGGTCGCCGACGGCGGCGGCAACAAGGCAGCAGGCAACGGTGAGGCGGCCCAGTGTCTGGGAGTCACCTGCGGGGCTCCCTGAGCCAGTGCTCCGGAAGCGTGTCGGCTGGAGGCCTGCACCCTCGAGTGCAGGCCTCCAGCCGTTGTGATGACCTTGCGTGGAAGGGCTCGGAAAAATGTCCGGGACTCGATGTCGAAGACGCGAGGGGCCGTTCGACGTACGTGCACGAAGCACCACACCGTCACAGCAGAGGAGAGATCGCAATGCCGCGCTTCATGGGATTCGTGAGGATGGAAGAAGGCATCGGGATGCCGCCGCAGTCGCTGTTCGAGGCGATGGACAGCTACATCGGCGAGCGAGCCGCGTCGGGGGTCTTCCTCGACGGAGGCGGCCTCTACGGCACCGAGGACGCCGTCAACTTCGTCGTCCGCAAGGGCGAGTTGAGCCGCGTCGACGGGCCCTACGCCGAGGCAAAGGAGGTCGTCGGTGGCTGGTCGCTCCTGGAGTACCCGAGCGTCGAGGACGCCGTGGCCGACCAGCAGAAGTTCGCCGAGCTGCACGCCGAGCACTGGCCGGAGGTCACCGTCGTGGCGACCCTGCGCCAGATCTCTGAGGGCCCGGACGCGGCCGCCGACTGAGCCTCGGTGTCTAGGCTGTCCGTGTGCCGGCAGACACCACGGACGGTCTCAACGAGGCCATCGTCGCGACGTGGCGGGCCGAGTCGGCCCGCCTCGTCGGGGCCCTCACCCGGATGACCCGGGACCTCGATCTCGCGGAGGACCTGGCGCAGGACGCCTTGGTTGCCGCTCTGGAGCAGTGGGCTTCGGGTGGTGTCCCCGAGAACCCGGGGGCGTGGCTCATGGCCGTGGCGAAGCGGCGGGGAATCGACCACTTCCGGCGCGCCGACACCATGCGTCGCAAGACGGCCGAGCTCGAACACGCTCTCGGTGGAGAGGAGGCGGCGGTGCCCGACCTTGACGACCAGGTGGACTCGATCGAGGACGACGTCCTTCGCCTCATCTTCCTGTCCTGCCACCCGGCGCTGACGCCGGAGTCGCGGGCGGCGCTGACGCTGCGACTCGTCGGCGGGCTCACCACGGCGGAGATCGCGCGCGGCTTCATGGTCAGCGATTCGTCGATGGGGCAGCGCATCTCGCGGGCGAAGAGGACGCTGGTCACGGCCGGGGTGGAGCTCGAGCTGCCGACGGGTTCTGAGCGGACCGCGCGTCTCGACGACGTCATGGCGGTGATCTACCTGATCTTCAACGAGGGTTACTCCGCCACCTCCGGGGCGGACTGGATGCGGCCCGAACTCGCTCACGAGGGGATGCGGCTCGCCCGGATGCTCACTGCCCTGGCACCGGGCGAGGTGGAGGTGCTCGGACTCCAGGCGTTGGTGGAGATCCAGGGCTCGCGGCTGGGTGCGCGGGTGGATGAGGACGGGGCGCCGGTACTGCTGGAGGCGCAGGACCGAGGTCGCTGGGATGGGTTGCTCATCCGTCGAGGGCTGGGGGCGTTGGCTCAGGCCGAGGCGCTCGCGGCACGTGGTGTGCCCGTCGGGAAATACTTCCTCCAGGCCTCGATCGCCGCCGAACATGCCCGTGCCGCAAGGGCCGAGGACACGAACTGGCGCCGGATCGCGGCGCTCTACGACGTGGTGGCCGAGGCGGCGCCAGGTGCCGTCGTCGAGGTGAACCGGGCCGTCGCGCACGGGCGGGCGTTTGGACCGGACGCTGGACTGGCCGTGCTCGCTGCGGTGGACGAGGGCGCTCTGGGTCGGTCGCCACTGGTTCCGAGTGTGCGCGGTGAGTTCCTCGAACGGGGCGGGCTGCACGCCGAGGCCGCCGAAGCGTTCGCTGCGGCCGCCGCGCTCACCGACAACCAAAGCGAACGTGCAGTCCTCACCCGCCGCGCCGGCGACAACTTGGTGTCAGCTGCTCAGGACTCGAGCGGCGGGATGGGCTCGGCCGCTCGTAGATGAGCAGCAGGTTGCCCGTCGAGCTGGCCACGGCGCTCGCACGCCGGCAAGGCTTGGGGGTTGCAGTCGAATGGCACTGCGCCGGACCGTTACGTGCGACGAAGGAGCACGGCGACGGCCCTGTTGATCACGTCGAGACCCTCCCGAGTGACGGTGGAGCCGCCACCGCTGACAGTGCCTCGACTGTCGCAGTCCGCTGTCCAGGAGAGACCCGCTCTAGCGGCAAGCGCCTCGCCGATCTCGGGCATGGACCCACGAGGCACACCGCATTGGCGGGCTGCCTCCTCAAAGACGTGAGAAGGAAGGCTGCTGCCGACGCCGACCCTCACAGTCGGAATCCCAAGCTGTCGGCACAGGCGGTCCAACTGGTCCTGCTTGACCTGGCCGCCATGCAGGGCGGTGCCGCGTCCACCACCGAAAGCACCCTCGTCGTGGCCCCGGCACGTAGAGCACCAGTCGGGGTTCATCCCGTGTCGACACTCGTCACTCATGTGCTCAAATCTAGCTCGCCCGCAGAGGGATGGCAGCGCTCCTCGCAAGCGTCGTAGGTTGGGGTGATGGCGGAGCGGTGGGTCAGCACCCGCGCCGGGTCTCATCTGGCCGGGCGGCGGAAGGAGAGCACCGCGCCTGAGGTGCTTCTGCGCAAGGCGGTACATGCCGCTGGAGGGCGGTTTCGCCTCCATCCCCGCATCGCCAAAGGGTGTACACCGGACTTCGTCCTTCCTCGACGCAACGTCGCCGTCTTCGTGGATGGGTGCTTCTGGCACGGGTGTCCGGAGCACGGGCGGAAGACGCCGTGGTCTGGTCCGAACGCGGAGCTCTGGGCAGAGAAGATGCGTCGGAACGCGGAGCGGGACGAGCGAGCCTCCCGGTTGGCGCGTGAGTGTGGCTGGACTGTGTTGAGGATCTGGGAGTGCGAGGTTCGTGACGACCCTCTAGGTGTCGCGCGCCGGGTACTCGAACCGACTGTCAGAGCCAAGTGATGGGCTGAGTCCACGATTCTGCCCATCGCCGACGGTCTTCATGATCAGGCCTGGCATCTCTCGAAGGACCAGCATGACGACACAGGAGTGGCTTCAGCCTGCACTGAAACTCAACTCGCACAGTCAAACTCGGCAAGAATCCCACTTAGCTGATAAGCTAGCTAACATGACGTCGGCGCAAGGTTCCTCGAAGACGAACGCCGGCCCTGCCGCGTTCAGGTTCGTCGACCTCTTTGCCGGCATCGGTGGCTTCCACGCCATGCTGTCGCACGCTGGTGGAGAGTGTGTCTACGTCTCGGAGATCGACCGTGAGGCACGTCAGACCTACCTGCGGAACTGGGTGGAGCCCCTTCCGGAAACGCGTTGGCCCCTGGTGAATACGGACATCACCTCCGCCACCCCGGAGGACGGACCCGTTGAGGTCCCGGATCATGATGTCTTGGCGGCCGGCTTTCCCTGCCAGCCCTTCTCGAAGTCGGGCTACCAGCGCGGGATGGACGAGGCGCGGGGAACGCTGTTCTGGAACATCGCGCGCATCCTCGAGGAACGACGGCCGTCCGTCGTGCTGCTGGAGAATGTGCGCAACCTCGCCGGCCCTCGTCATCGGCACGAGTGGGACGTCATTATCCAGACCCTGCGTGAGCTGGGGTACCGGGTCTCAGCGACGCCATCGGTCTTCTCACCACACTTCCTGCCACCGTCCATGGGTGGCACGCCTCAGGTGCGCGACCGGGTCTTCATCCTTGGGACGTATGTCGGGATGGAGCGGGCCATGACTGAGGTCGACGTCGCTCCGACGGTGGTCCGAGGCCCCGTGAACGGCTGGAACGTCCATGACTGGGACGTCGAGTGGGTTCTCGACAAGGACGACTCCATCCTGAACCTGAGCAAGTACATGCTCACCTCCGACGAGACTCACTGGATCAACGTCTGGGATGACCTCGTCCAGCGCATGTGGGCGGCCCACGGCGTTCGCCTCCCCGGGTTTCCGCTGTGGGCCGACGCGTGGATCCCCGAACGCGCCTTGGACCCGGTCGAGCTCGAGGCGCTGCCTAAGTGGAAGTCCGACATCCTCATCAAGAACGCCCGGTTCTTCGACGACCACCGGGACGTCATCAAGGCATGGAAGAAGGCCAACCCGTCCTTCTCCAGCTTCCCGGACTCTCGCCGAAAGCTCGAGTGGCAGGCGCAGGACACCGCGTCCCTGTGGGACACAGTGATGCACCTTCGGCCCTCCGGGCTTCGGGCGAAGGCACCCACCTACCTGCCCGCACTCGTCGCCATCACTCAGACGTCCATCGTGGGACGACGCCGCAGGCGCCTGACGCCTCACGAGGCGGCGCGGCTCCAAGGCTTCGGCAGCGACTTCACGTTCGGCGGTCAGCGGGACCAAGCGTCGTACAAGCAGGTTGGCAACGGAGTGGCTGTCGGCGCGGCATGGCACGTTCTTCGCACACACGTAGCCCAAAATGCCGCCGACCTCCCGAGTGCGTTGGTGAACAGCGTGTTGGGGGCACCCCTCAACCCGATGAAGAGTGTCCTTTCCTCGGCAGCGACTGAGGCTGAAAACCAAGTGCGCCAGACTCGAGCTGAGGATCTGGCCGGATAAAGGCGGCCTCGTCGCCACCGTTCTGCGACGGCGAGGGCGGAGTACTTATGGCTTCCAGTAGCCTCCGGTGCACCAGGCGCCAAGGGAGGTCATCGCTATGGGTTCGGTCGCCGTCGACCAGCTACGTTCAGACGGAAGCGTCTTCGTGGCGTCGGCGTGGCCTAGCACTTCCACGGACACATCTGAAGCCCGACGAAAACATCATGAAAACAATGTTGCGGAATCGTTCATTCTCAAAGTTGCTCTTGCTTCGAATACTCCTTGAGAACATTGGCTTACCATAGGCCCGCGTTCTCCAACGGAGTCGTCTCCCAAGGCCCGACCCAATTGAATCGCGATCCGGACTGACCGCCTACATAAAAGTTCGCATTGAGGGCTGTCTCTGCGGCGCCAATGAGCTGAGCAGCCTTGGCGGGATCGTCCTTGACCTTCACCCAATGGGGGTTTGCTGCAAACGCCTTGTCGCTCGGCGTCGAACCGCCGTAGTAAATCTGTGCGCTGCCGCTCAGCGGCAATATCTTCCAATCCTCGAGGCCCTCGAGGCCGCCCCGCACGCAGTCGCGCCAGCCAGTGAGTTCGGTGAGCCACCGAAGGGTGTTCTGCAGCCCTTCGCGGGTGACGCTCGCCAGATTCCACTTATCGTTCAGCCGCCGCGCCTCGCCGCTCGCCTGCCGCTCTCGCTCGAGGCGGTGCACTGCATCCAGGAAGTCGTGCGGACGCATGGTGTCGACCAGCCGGAACACTTGTTCAGTCAGGCTGCCGGGGCCAACTGCGCCTGCCATCACAGGCCACCATATCCGAGCATTGTTCGCATATTTCGCATATGTGCTAACGCCTCCATCGCAGTTGGCAACGAGCCACGGCAAGTATGTCCGGTCAAAGAACTTCGGCGCGTTGTTGGTCACCTCGAGCATTGCCAAGAGGATCTGTGCCGTTCCAAAGGGGTACTTGTAGGCGGCAGAGTCTGCCTTCGTGGCGTCCTCGTAGCCGGCCTGCGTCTTGGCCCATAGGGAAGGAACGGCCATGAGCCGCTCACTTGCGGCCTGATCGATAAGTTGATCCCACTCTTTGAGGGCAGTAAGCACTTCGGGTACCTGCAGTTTGCGCTGACCCCACTGCACAATGTGATTGCTTACGTTGTCGTGCTGCACCGAGAAGAGGTCCACACCGAAGAGGTCGTCAGGAACAACTGACGCTAGCGATGGGTGAACCAGCCATTGGGCCGAGGCCACAGAGAAGGCGACGACCTCGTAGTTTGGGGCGACCGAGCCGAGCATTGCAGCAGAAACCAGCCCGTCTATGTCGGCACTGACCATCATCGGCCGAGACTGGGACAACATGGATGCCAAAGCGCCGGAAGCAGACGTCGGGTCACTGTTAAGCTCGCGACCGAGCGCCTCAATTGCGATGCGCCGGCGAGCCTGGGCGGTTGAGTGAGCGTCGGCCATTTCTGCAGGCTACAAGGCCATGAGTGTCAGTTCCTCCACCCCACCGGCAGATCGGCGAGTACGGCGGTGCCACGCTGACACTCAGGCGTGGACGTTTGGCTGCGCGATTGGGACCAAGAGTGCTCTGGCTAAGGCCGTCGCAGGTCAGTGGGTGGCCAAACTTGGTGCGCTGGCGCTGGTGTCGGCGGCGGCGTTACCGCATCTTCTGAACGGGCCTAGAACGAGGGGCGCTGACCTACAGAATGGCGGGGCCACTCACTGTGGTGGAGCCAAGGGGACTCGAACCCCTAACCCCCTGCTTGCAAAATCCCCGAACCGGCTCCACGAGAGGGCGATTGAGCACGCGGTTGGTCAAAGTGGGGTACGCGATGACGCCGGTTTCGTGAGGCACTGCAGTACTTCGCTGGGGTACGGACCTGAGGGCCTCCCGGTCTCAACCTCAGGACGCCGCGGATCGGCTGTGACCCCTGGGTCAGCAGTAGGCATTCAATGCCTGCGTCTCAGCTGCTACCGCCCATGAGCCCTGTCAAGGCCGAAGGCGTGAGCCAGGGCCGTCCCCGGTGGATCATGCGGTGGCAGTTGGAGCACAGGAGGGCGAGGTCGTCGAGCCGGGTCAGGATCGGTCCCGATGCGTGCAAAGGGAGCACGTGATGGACCTCGATGTAGCCCTCCCCTCGCTCGCCATACCGGGCCGCGAAGTCGAAACCGCAGACTTCGCAAGCGATCGGTAGACCCTTGGCTGTGACCGCGGCCAGCTTGGCGGCGCGCAACATTGGGTTCCGCTCACGACGGAGGTGGGTCACGGCAAGTGCCCTGCCCTCGTGCGCGGTAAGTTCGTCCAGATCACTGTCATCGGCTGGCGCAGCGTCGGGCGGGGCGATGATTTGGTCGCGTATTGCCGCTGCGAGAGCCGCCATCGGGACGGGCTCGCTGATGAACGCCGCGAGCACTTCGGCGTCATGGGGCCCGCCCCTGGTCGGCTTGCCGGTGTAGTTCGGGTGTTGGGTGGCGATGTCGAATGTCTTGCGCTGCACGCTGCTCTTGCTGCGGAAGTTGTCCGGCCGACCCTCGATGGGGTGGATCGGCGCGGCCCTGAGGAGCTCCGACAACTGGACGACCTTGGGGCTGGTCACCCGCAGGCCCTGCCATGCGTTTTGTGCAACGAGACTGGCTGCAAGGACGACCTCGTCGTAAGTCCAGTCGAATCTCGCCACACGAAGATCTTGACCGACGCGGACAGGAACCGGCGAGGGGCTCGCCGGTCACGGGTCCACGCTCCGCGAAAAGCTCAGACGGGTCCGTCCGCCCGCCGCCCCACGGCCACTGCTGAAGTCTGAACCGAAGGGAACACACGGGCAACCAGCGATGAACGTGATGTGTGGGGGCCAGGGGGTTGGGCTCCTCTGCTAGAGGTACGGCCTGAGGGCGTCGGCCCGCGCGGGATGCCGCAGCTTCTCCATCACCTTCTTCTCGACCTGCCGGATCCGTTCGCGGGTGACTCCGTAGACCTCACCAATGGCGTCCAGTGTCATCGGGGTTCCGTTGGTCAACCCGAATCTCATGCTGATGACCCCGGCTTCGCGCTCGGACAGAGTGTCGAGCACGGCATGGATCTGCTCGCGCTTCAGGTCCTCGAGCAGGATGTCGTACGCGCTGGGCTGACGGTCGGGCAGGTCCAACAGGTCGCCCAGGCTGGTGCCGCCGTCCCCGATCTGCTCGTCGAGGGAGCGGATGCTCGACCTGAGGATCAGGCATTCGATGACGTCCTTGGGCCTCAGGTCGCACGCCCTCGCGAGGTCGGCGACCCTCGGCGGGGTGCCCTCGGCCGACAGCAGCTCCCGGGTGTGCCACACCTTGTGGATGCGGTCGTGCATGTGGACCGGCACGCGGATCAGCCGACCCTCGTTGGCGATGGCCCGTGTCACGGCCTGACGGAGCCACCACGTCGCGTACGTGGAAAACTTGTTGCCGGTGTGCGGGTCGAACAGCTCTACGGCCCGCACGAGCCCGACCATGGCGCACTGCGCGAGCTCCTCGAGTTCCAGCCCCTGACCCGTGTACTTCTGCGCCACCGACCATGCGAGACGTGTGTTGTGCAGGTACAGGGTCTCCGCAGCCCGGCGCCGCTCGCCGGTGAAGCACGCCATCGCCCCGCCCTCCAGCTGTTCGGTGGAGCCGTCCTGGATGATCAGACCCAGCCCAACCTCCTCCTGAGCGGTCAGCAGGACGTTGTCGAGCCGGCGCCGGTGGCGATCGCGCTCCATGACACGCCTGGCCGCGGCCAGCGCGTGCTCCTCGCTCGCGCCAGACTCCGCGGGGTCCTGGCCCGAGAGGTGATCATCGACCGGGACGGCGCTCTCCGCGGGCCGGTGGGACGACTCTGGCGGGCCACCCCGGACGATGATCCCGGCGTCGCGCAGGGCCGACGTCAGCTCACGCCGGACGCCGTCGTCTGCGTTCGCCGCGTCGAGCGCAACCTGCACGCGGTCCCATCCCACGGCGTTGTCCTCGATGTACGGCCCGAGAGCCTGGATCGCGCTGCGGAGGGCGTGGTCGGACGCACGATCGACGCGCCGGCGAGATGGACCGGGATGGGTGATCGGCGTGTGCGTCATGGTGCTCTGAGCGTATTGCGCCGATCCGACAGACGTGACGGAACGGAGGACGGCCGAGGGTGACGCATGGAAGGCTGTCAATGGGCGCCTCGGGGTGACGGACGGGCGCAGTTGGTGTACCTGACGATGGGATGACTGGTGGACGAAGCGGCGCCTCTGTGGCAGCGCTGTGAGCGGGCGTGGGCCGAGTGGCTGGGCGCCAACGAGTACGCGGTTTTCAACGCAGCCGGGGCGGTGGGGAACGCCCCCGGCACCTCCGCACCGATGATCCGGGCAGATGGGCGCCTGCTCCGCGCACCCGACATCCACACGACCAAGCAGCAGGTCACCGAGTACTGGGAGGTCAAGAGCCGCTCGCGTTCGGACGTCGACGAACTGACGGGTGAACGCGAGCACTGGATGGAGCTCGCCGTATTCAGGGACTATGTCGCGGTGGCACGGGTGACCGGGGCACGGGTGTGGGTCGTGCTCTTCGAGGCACCGACGGCCATTGCTGAGGGTCGATGGCTCCGCATCGAGGTGCGCGACCTTCGGGACTCGGGCCGCCGGGGCCGCAAGCTCGGCCGTGACGGCACCGACGTCGAGGCGTGGATCTGGCCGGTCGGCGCCATGACCGTGATCCATGGACCGGCGGTCGGCGACACCGCGGACGCTCCGCTGCTGCCGGAGGACGGCGGAGCCACGCCCATCCCGGACGCGGAGTACGACCTCGTCGCCCGGCGGGGACGACGGCGCCGCGCAGTCGTAGAACCAGACCCTGCCGTCCCCGTGTCGATCGCGGAGTCGGTGATCGACCAAGACCCGGTTGTCGGGTTGGACTTCCTGCGGCGTCGCCTCGGGGTGCCTGCCCTGCCGGCCTATTCCGTCCTCGCGCTGGCGCCCGACCCCGCGCGCATCGAGGACCTGCTGGCCCTGCTCGACTACGGGATCCGCGTCTTCGTGGTGTCCGAGGAACCCCTCGAGTGGTCCATGGACCCGCAGTCGCTCCGTGCCTTCGTCGCGAGCCGCCTGCTGGAGTGGGCCCAGGTCGGGGAGTCGGTAGGTCCTCCGCTGTGGGTGGTCGACGGGCAGATCCCGCCTGCCGCCCAGGCGAGGGTCTCGCGGGCGCTTGACCTGGCCGACGCGTCAGGCGGGATGAACGCCAGGCAGTACCGGGTCGTCCACGCGGACCCGGACAGCGACGTGATGATCGTTGCGGGGGCCGGCACGGGCAAGACGGAGACCATGGCCGAGCGGATCGTGTTCCTTCTCGCCACGTACGCCCTCGGGTCCACCCCGGAGGGGACCCCGCCGCGGCACATGCGTGCCGACCAGATCGCCTTGGTGACCTTCACCAGGGACGCCGCGTCGGAGATGAGGGGGCGAATCGCCAGGACCCTCATGCTGCGACAGCGTCTGTCGAGCCGCTGCGCGCTCCCGGTTCTCGCGTGGCTCATGCAGCTGAGCGGCGCCGACATCTCCACGATCCACTCCTTTGCCAAACGGACCGTCTCGCGCTCGGGCGGGGCGTTGGGAGTCAGCCCCGGCTTCCGCGTGTCACGTCTGACGATGACGTGGCGGGCGCTCGTCGACCGCGCCCTCTCGCCGGTGCTGGAGGACCTCTACCGCAGGTTCGGTGATGAGGTGCCAGCGGCGTACGAGTGGGAGCGGCATCTCCAAGAGGTGTGGGAGTCCCTTGCCAACAACGGTGTGGACCTCCTCGACTTCGCGGGGACCGGCTCGGGACCGGTTGTCGCGTGGGGCGACTCGCCTGGCGGCGAGCTGTCACGGGAGGTGGTTTCGGCGACACAGCTCGTGCTGACACAGGTCGCCGAGCGGTTCCGAGTCGAGTGCCTTGCCCAGCAGGCGACCCCGATGGACCAGCTGGTGTCCCTTGCCATTTCCGGGCTGAACGCCTCCCGCTCCTCGCCTAAGCACATCCGCTACCTGTTCGTCGACGAGTTCCAGGACACCGACGCGCGGCAGATGGAGCTGCTCCTGACGGTCCGCGAGCGCCTGGGCGCGCGGCTGTTCGTAGTGGGCGACCCCAAGCAGGGGGTGTACCGCTTCCGCGGCGCAGCTGGCGACGCCTTCACCCAGTTCCGCGACCTGTGGACGGCCAGGGGTCTGGAGCCGTTCCAGCCCCCGTTCCTGCTGACTCGTAACTTCCGTTCCGGCCAGGCGTTGCTCAACTCGCTTCACCCCTACTTCACGGCGTGGGGGGGCAGGCGCCTGCTCGAGTACTCGGCGCAGGACAGGCTGCTCCCGAGGGCGGCGGTCGTTGACCGCAGCGAGCCAGCTGCCCTGACGCCGGTCAGATGGGGCCATGAGTCGGATCTGGCCGCCTCGCAGGCGCTCGCGTGGCGCGCGGACGACGAGGGCGCGACGATCGGGATCCTCTGCCGGCAGAACTGGCAGGCGCTCCAGGTGCAGAGGGCGATCAGGGAGCTGGGCGGCTCGTGCGAGATCCGCATCGGGGGTGACTTCTTCCGCTCCCCCGCCGTGCGGGAGCTACGGGTCCTGCTCGAGGCCGTGGCGTCCCCGTCTGACGATGCGGCTCTTCTGGAGCTCGTGGAGACGAGGTGGGCGGCTGGCATCCTCACGGGCGAGGCACCTGTGGGTCTGACTGGCCAGTGGGGTGAGGGCCCCATCGAAACGATGGCCTGGTCGGCGAGGCTGGCCGCACTCAACGACGGTGAATCGATCGTCAGAGCAGACCTAGAGGGGCTCCGGCAGCGGGTGATCGCCCTAGCGGGGCAGCTCGACAGCATGCCCACCTTGGCATGGGTGGTCGAGTGCAACCGCGCCTTCGGACCCGCCACGTGCTCGCGCCCCGAGGCCGACGACGACGTGGAGCGGGCGCGCTACCTGCGCTGCTTCGACCAGCTCGTCACCCGGATGGACGCGCAGTTCGCGAATGCACCGGCGAGCCTCGAGTCGGTGCTTTTCTGGCTGCGCCTGCAGGTTGCCACGAACTTCACCGAAGACGAGGACGCCGAGGCGGAGGCGACTCCCGGGCGGACCATCGCCCTCACTGTTCACAAGGCCAAGGGCGCCGAATTCGACTACGTGCTGGTGCCGTGGACGACGACGCCGTTTAGACGTAGGAAGTATGTGAACCGGGCAACCGTCCTGCGTGAGGACGGCATGCCGCGCCTGGCCTGGGAGTGGAAGCCATTCAGGGGTGAGTTCACCAATGTGGCGACCGCAGACGCAGGACTCTGGCAGCGCGACGACTCGGAGACCGCACAGGAGGAGACCCGCTTGCTGTACGTGGCGATGACGAGGGCGAAGAGGCGGCTCACGGTCTTCGTGCCCGAGCGCCTGCCACAGACCACCGACAACTGGGCGGGCCTTCTCGCGGCGGGCGGTGCCTGAGGTGGGGAGTTGGCAGGCGGTTGCGCTCGACTCGGTCAGGAAGGGCGCCGTCGAGGATGCCGTAGTTGCTCGCGGCGGCCGCTGGGACGCCGCGAGCCACGTGACCGCGACGACGTCACTGGCTCGCGCCCTGCGGGAGTCGCAGGGTCACGCGCGTCCGGTCGCCACGCTGGTGGACCTGCTCGTGATGCCCGGTCTGCCGGGCGAGATGAGGCTGGGCCTCGAGGGTTTCTCCCCGGCACCGACGGACACGTCCGACGCCGAGGTGGTCGCGGCCCACGAGGAGTCGATCAGGGCCTGGCAGCGGAGGGCGTCGGGCCGACGGCTTCGGACGGGCATCGAGTTTGACCAGGTACTGCGCGAGACCGTGCGCGAGACCGCTGCGGGCACCCCTGCCGCGCGGGCGCTGGTGAGCGGCCGCCGCGAGTTCGCCCGCAGCGTCCACTCCTTGGTCATGTCGGGCTTCCGCCCGTCGGACTTCGAAGCGACGGACGAGGTCGGACGCCTGGCAGTCGAGACATGGGCTCGCGCCGAGCAGAGGATCCCGGCGCTCGCGAGCCCGAGGGATGACCTGTGGATCGACGGCGGCCTCGGCGGCGCGGCGCCGTCCGGGCGCGCCGCCGACGTCACCCAGCGACTGCTGCGGGCGCTTGACGTGGCCCTGGGATCCGCTCAGGGGAGCCGGTTGGTCGTCCACCACGGCTTCTACTTCTTCACTCCGCCCCAGTGGGCCCTGTTCCGCCTGTTGCGAGAGCTGCCGGGCGTGGACCAGCTGTTCGTCGTCCACGACGACGGTCAGAACCCGGCGTTCGAGACCTGGCGCCGCTTCTTCGACCCCGCGTGGGGCATGCCTGTCCCGACGCTGGAGCGTACGGGGGCTCCGGTTTCGGCGTACGCCGCGGCGTTTCGGGACGCCCTCGCTGGCACCCGGGTGGACCCCGACCAGATGAACAGACTGACGGTGCTGGACTGCCGCAGCCCCGCTGAGCTGGTTCGCGCTTGGGCGATGGAGGACGAAAGGTCCACCGCCGGGGGCACCCCCGGCGTGCGTCGGTACGCCGCCGACGCCGCCACGGTGGAGCGCTATGCCGCCCGTCTCGGTCGGGGGCAGGGCTCGGCGGCGAACCTGGCACAGCTGCCGATCGGTGCCTTTCTGCTCGGTATGCACGACTGCATCGTCGCGGAACCCGGTGCCCGCCCCACGGTGAGGCTGTCCGCCGCCGCCGTCGCGGACGTGCTGGGCAGTGGCTTCCTCGAGGTCCCGGGCGACGGCAAGGAACGGCTGGGGAAGAGGGAGTTGCTCGGTGCCTTCCGTCGTGGGCAGGAGTTCTTCGCCGGCTGCCGCGAGGGCCATCAGTGGGCGCAGCGCGCGGAGCTGCTCAGGTCGGCCGTGAGCGGTGTCGTGGCACGGCACGGCGGGGCGTCCGCGGGCGAGTCCGATGTGGCCCGGGTGGCCGGCGCAGCCGGCAACCCCCTCCGTTTGGCGCCTTGGGCCGACCTGCGGCCAGAGGAGGCCGAAGAGGTCGCGGACGCGATCGCGGCGATCGTCCGGTTCGCGGAGTCGCTGGTCGTGGCCGAGGAGATGGCGCTGGGCAAGCATCTGGAGTTCATCCGCAAGACGCTTCGCCACGGCCTCGCGAACGTGGACGACGACGTCCGGGCGGAGCTCGAGGCGAAGGTGTCGGGCTTCTCAGCAGAGATGGATTCGGTGCTGGACGTCGAGGGTCTGGTCGACATCGTGACGATGCTGCTGGGGCGCTCGGCCGATTTCGACGTCCTTGGCGAAGCGGAGGATGTCGCGGGACCGGTGTCCGAGCTGCGCGCCCTCGACGAAATCGGCTTGTCGGGGATCGACCGCCCCGTCCACGTGGCCAACCTGTCGGACGCGGCCTTTCCGGCGACCCGCTCCGTGGACCTTTGGCCGTTCCGACTGGAGGACCACCGCGTGGACCCCGACAGCCCCGTAGCAGTGGGGGCTGAGCTCTTGGGGCTGCGAGAGGAGACGTCCGCACTTAGCGATCTGTACCTGATGTGGCTTGTCCTCGACGCCTGCGGCCCCGAGCATGGCCTGACCATCAGCTGGATCTCGGAGGTCGACGGCGAACACCGGAACCTTTCACCTCTGGCGGCGCTCCTCCTAGTCCCGGAGGGGGTTGAGGACGAGGTCAAGGCCCGCGCCGGTGGGCTGCAGCCGACAACCGTGACGGGCGCGAACGACTTCGCCGCCCTGCGCACGCTCCCGGTGCCCCTTGCGGGCGGCGCCGAGTTGCGGGCCTCCGCGAAGGCGAAACTGCACCGCCACGCCACTGCCTCAGCCCAACTGTGTCCCAGACGGTTTGCCCTTCAGTGGCTGGTGGGTCCTACGTCCGCGTACGGACCCGCCTACCTGCAGGAGGCGGCGTATGGGAACGTCCAGAACGCGCTCGTCCGGCTGGGGATGGATAACGCCTTCTCGGCGATTGACGCCGTGAACACCGTGTGGCGGCACCTCACGCCCGGTCAGCGTGCGAGCAGCTCCCTCAAGGCGCGTGTGACCCAGAGGCGCGCGTCCGCCGACCCTGCGTGGGTCTTCACGCTGAAGGGGAGGAAGAACGGAACCGACGCCTTCTCCCGTGCGTACGCGGCGGCCCGCGGACCCGGTCCCACGAAGGTCGACCTCGGCGAGGGGGCACATACGTCGTTGCCCGAAGGAGTGGCCGACGCCGAGGTGTGCAAGTTCTGTCCGGTCCAGGGCCGATGTCTCGGGTGGACGTCCCGGCCCACCTGACGCCGACCGCAGTCATGGATCGGCCCGGGAGGCCCGTCTCTCCAACGTCGAGGTCGAGAAGACCGCGGGAGGACGGATGGACCAGCGCGTCTCGTGGGCCGCGAGAACGACGGCTACTGGCACGGCCCTGAGCCAGTCGATCTGTCCGAGATGCTGACGACCCTAGCTGGGGCACTTGAGGCGAGTCACTCTGCGTGACCCTTCCGTCCGGCCGTGCTGGGACCGGGAAGGGTGCAAGGGGCGCGCGTGGCCGAAGGGCACTGGTGGGCTCGAATGGATACGGTCGTCTCATGCCTCGTGAGTACGGCCAAGAGTTCCCCGAGCGTCCACTGATGTCGACGCTTTCCGACCTACTCGGGATCGCGCACTTCTGACCTGTCCTGACCTTTCCGGACACCGATCTTGAGGGGATGATCCTCTCGGGAAGGAGTCAGGATGCCTGCACCGAAGTCGCCGGAGTTCCGGCAGCGTGCTGTGGAGTTGACCCGTTTGCGGGAGAAGCCGATCGCGGCGATCGCGAGGGATCTGTCGATCAGTGAGTCGTGTCTGCGTCGGTGGATGGACTTGGCCGACGTCGAGGAAGGGCACAAGGAGGGCCTGACCAAGGACGAGCGCGCCGAGCTGGTTCGGCTACGACGCGAGACTCGGGTCCAGGCGATGGAGATCGAGATCCTCAAGCGCGCCAGCGCTTACTTTGCCCGGGAGAACGTCCTCCCAAAAGAGGGTTCCGGCTCGTCCACCAGGTCGCCGGCGACGGGTTCCCCGTCGCGGTGACGTGCCG
Source organism: Knoellia flava TL1 (assembly GCF_000768675.1). Classification (GTDB taxonomy): domain Bacteria; phylum Actinomycetota; class Actinomycetes; order Actinomycetales; family Dermatophilaceae; genus Knoellia; species Knoellia flava. Next base: position 53,129 of record NZ_AVPI01000007.1, read on the forward strand.
GGTGCTGAGGGTGTCCACGTCGGGCTACTACGAGTGGTGCACTCGTGGCCCAAGCGCCCGCGACGTCGAGGACGCCTACCTGCTCGATGCGATCGTCGCGATCCACGCCGATGCTCGAGGCACGTACGGGGTGCGGCGGGTCCACGCCGAGCTCACCCTGGGTCAGGCCCGCCGGTGTGGCCGGCAGCGGGTGGAGCGGTTGATGCGGCTGCACGGATTGCAGGGGGTGCACCGGCGCCGCTGGCGGCACGCGCAGCGGTCCGAGGCCGTCTTCGAGGACCGGGTCCAGCGCAGGTTCACCGCTAACTCACCGGACCGGTTGTGGGTCACCGACATCACTCAGCACCGCACCGGCGGGGGCTGGGTGTACTGCGCTGCCGTGATCGACGTGTACTCCCGCCGCTGCGTCGGCTGGTCCATCGCCGATCATCTGCGCACCGAGCTGGTCGTCGACGCCTTGGACATGGCCCGCTGGCAGCGCAAACCGGTCGGCACCACCGTCCACAGCGACCGCGGGAGCCAGTACACGTCTTGGCTGTTCGGGCAGCGGATGCGTCAGGCCGGGCTGATGGGGTCGATGGGCAAGGTCGCCTGCGCCTACGACAACGCCCTCATGGAGTCCTTCTTCGGCTCGATGCAGATCGAGCTCCTCGACCGCAGGAGCTGGAACACCCGGGCCGAGCTCACCGCGGCGATCTTCGAATGGATCGAGGCCTGGTACAACCCTCGCCGCCGGCACTCCGCCCTGGCCTACCGGTCCCCGGTCGCGTTCGAAGCTCTTCACAAGAGCGCCACCCCGGCGGCATGATCACCACACCAGAACCGTCCGGGAAAGTCAGGACAGGTCACGGCGACATGTGGGCCGACTGCGGCCTGGTCTTCACGACCCGGCTCGGCGATCCGGTCGACCCACGCAACTTCCACCGCGACTTCAAATTGCGAGCAGCGAAGGCCGGCGTGCCGATCGTCCCGATTCACTCGACTCGGCGGACCTGCGCCAGCCTCCTCGTTGCCCTCGACGTTCACCCGCGCGTCGCGATGGCCGTCCTCCGGCACAGTCGCATTGCTCTCACGATGGGGGTCTACTCCCAGGTGTCAACGCAGTCGACTCGCGACGCATTGCGCCAACTGGGGGCCACCTCACAACTAGCTAACTCGAGCTCGCTCCACAAGAGGTCGCACCCGTTCGCAAAGCGTCCTCAACTCCTCAACGAGCCGAGAATCAGCATCGCCGGCGAACTGAAGGACGGCTTCGGCACGCCCCAGGGCGGCTTGCGCACGTTCGTAGAGGACCTGGTCATCCTGCTCTTGACCAGCGCCCAGCTCGTCAGCCGCGCGCCCAAATGCGAGCACGTCATGTCGTGAACGACGAGCCAGACCTTCGAACTGCTCGACCATCGCCTTGGCTCGCTTGTAGTCACGATCGGCAAGCCGTCGGCATGTCTCCGAGCAGTAGTCCTTCTTCCGGCCGCGTCCCGCGGTCTGACGGAACTCCTTGCGACACATGGGTCGAGCGCAGAAGTCTGGCAGGTCGAAGCCCTCTGACATCGAGGTGCTCTCCGACCCAAGGCTTGTCACTCGCAGAGCAGCCTCATCCATGCGTCCTCCATAAGTCGCGCGAAAAACCAACGCTGATGCCTCCATTTTCAGCTGCATCCGATCAAATCTCGATGCCGACACGCGTAGTGGTTCGTATGTAATTCGCGCGATAATCGTGCAGAAGCGCCTTGCAGGTGGCGCGCAAGCTACGCGCTGACGGCGTGTCGACCCGATCACGTCGGTGGCGTCTGGTCCCATAGAGGGGACGCGAGGTTGCGTCAGAGAAAAGATCGAGCGCCCGGTCTTGGAGGACCGGGCGCTCGGGCACGCGGATGGTGATCCACATGCGGGTTGTGTCTCTGCATCAGATCACCTCCTCGTGCCACTGACAAGTAGGCGCGAGGAGGAGGTGAAACCAGATGGCCCGGAACAGCAAGCAGACGAGCGCGAAGGCGGCGACAGCCGCCAGCCGGACGCTCGCGAGCAAGGCGGCATCTAAGGCTGCGAAGTCAGCCGCCGCATCCGCGCTGTCACAGACCCCCAAGCGGAGTCGGTGACGGTCTGGCCCGGGGCCTCTGGGCCCCGGGCCATCCTCACTAATTGATGCAGAGAAGGAGGGCCTCATGGCCATTCGCTTTACCCATATCCACCTCAGCGGTGGAACCCAGCACCAGCACATCACCCATCTGTGGTGGGTGAACCCCGGCACGGGAGCAACGGGTGACAACACTCGTGCGGCACTCGTCGCGTGGATCGAGCAGGGCAACGCAGCCTTCGTCGGAACGGGAGCTGACCGCGTTCAGGTCGGTGTTGTTGACCCGCCGTCTGGCCCCAAGTACCTGCGAACGTATGCCGATCGCCAGTGGACCAACAACCTCTTGGCGTTGCCGCGTAAGTAGGGCACTGAGGTGGCAGCCTCCCACCGCGGAACGGGCACCTACGGACTGCAGTACTTATCTGGGGTATCCACAGGGTCAGAGGCCCTGACCGACGAGCGGAAAGGGCCTCTGACCTGCGGTGGAGCCAAGGGGACTCGAACCCCTAACCCCCTGCTTGCAAAGCAGGTGCGCTACCAATTGCGCCATGGCCCCTCGGCGGCGATGCGCACCGCCGGGTGTTTCAGTTCTTGGAGACCTGCGGGCTCGTGCCCGAGTCGGTCGCCTCGGCCCACAGGCGCTGGTCGGCACCCTGGGCGTCGAGCTTCTTCTTGACCACGCCCGCCGTCAGGGCGGTCAGGACGACGAAGAGGACCTTCTTCACGGTGCACCACCTGGCGGGTCGGGGATCGAATGGTGGGCCTAAGAGGACTTGAACCTCTGGCCTCTTCCTTATCAGGGAAGCGCTCTAACCGTCTGAGCTATAGGCCCGTCGCCGATCCGGCGGCGCCACCGCAGGGGCGGCGCGAGAGACGAGGTTACCTCACCCTCCGGTCGCCCACCAAAACGGTATGCCGGCCGCTCTCGGGAGCGGCCGGCATACGGTCTGGTGGGGGTCGACTTCACCCCGGAAGGTCGCACTTCGGAGGGCAACGGTTCCCGCCTGAAGTGCGACGAACCCACTTCAGGCGGGAAAGTCGGGGCGGTGAGGTCAGTCGTCGGTGAGGGTGAGCTGGAGGCCGCCGACGAGGCTGCTCGACACGTTGTAGAGGAACGCAGCGAGCGTGGCGAGCGCCGTCATGAGGATGACGTCGATGACGCCCACGACGATCGCCAGCGAGACGACGCGGCCGAAGCCGAGGAAGTCCATGATGTCGAAGGTGTTCTCGCCGTCCTGGATGATCTGGCCGACGAGGCCGTTGACCTGGTCGAAGACGCCCATGCCGGCGAGGATCATCCACAGCACGGCGACCATGACGACGCCGGCGATGCCGAGGGCCACCGAGAGCAGGAACGACATCTTCATCGCCGACCACGGGTCGACCCGCGAGACGGTGAGGCGAACGCGCCGACCGCTGCTGCGCGCCGGCGCCTGCTGGGCCGCGGGAGCCGAGGGCCGCGAGGCGGCCGCCGACGAGGACGTGTCGGACGGGCGGCTCATCGAGCGCGTGGGCTCGGCCGAGGAGGAACCCGACACCGATCGCATCGAGGTCCCGGCCTGGTCTGCCGTGCTCACTGGTCGCCTCCCTCGCCCGACGCCTCGGAGTCAGCGTCGTCGTTGTCCACCGACGGTACGCCATCGGTCACCGCAGGGTCATCCTCCGAGGTGGCGGGCTGAGACGTGTCGTCCGCAGCCTCGTCCGAGGCACCCGCAGACCTTCCGTCAGTAGCCTCGTCGGGCGCCACTGCAGCGGCCTCCTCCGGGCTCAGCGGCTCGCCGTCGACGGGGGAGACACCCTCGGCGTCGGCCTCGGCGACCTCCTCCTCGACGACCTTCTCGGCGTTGCGGGCGACACCGACGATGGCGTCGTTCTTGCCCGGCTTGGCGAACCAGACACCGGCAGTGTTGCGGCCGGTGAGCCGGACCTCGTCGACCCGCGAGCGGACGATGTTGCCGCGCTCGAAGACGACCATGACCTCGTCGTCCTCGGAGACGGTGAGGGCGCCGACGAGGTCGCCACCCTTCTCGGTCTGCTTGGCGACGGCAACACCGAGGATGGCGCGGCCCTTGACGTTCCACTGCGACGCCTTGGAGCGCTTGGCCAGGCCTGACTCGAAGACGACGAAGACGTCGGGGTCCGTGCCCTCCTCGATGACCGACATCGACAGCAGCGAGTCGTCACCGCGGAACTTCATGCCCGTGACACCGGACGTCGAGCGACCCATCGGGCGCAGCGTCGCGTCGTCGGCGTGGAAGCGCACCGACTGGCCCTTGCGCGAGACGAGGAGCAGGTCGTCCATCGACGACGTCAGACCGGCGCCGACGAGCTCGTCGCCGTCACGCAGGTTGACCGCGATGAGGCCACCCGAGCGCGGCGAGTCGTACTGCGAGAGCGGCGTCTTCTTGACGAGGCCGTTGCGCGTCGCGAGGACGAGGTGGGGCGACTGCTCGTAGTCGCGCAGCGCGAGCACCTGCGCGATGTGCTCGTCGGGCTGGAACGCCATGATGTTGGCGACGTGCTGGCCCTTGCTGTCGCGGCCGGCGTCGGGCAGCTCGTAGGCCTTGGCGCGGTAGACGCGGCCGAGGTTGGTGAAGAAGAGCAGCCAGTGGTGCGACGTCGTCGTGAAGAAGTGCGCCACGACGTCCTCGCCGCGCAGCTGCGCACCCTTGACGCCCTTGCCGCCGCGCTTCTGCGAGCGGTAGGCGTCGACCTTGGTGCGCTTGGCGTAGCCGCCACGGGTGATCGTGACGACGACGTCCTCCTCGGGGATGAGGTCCTCCATCGACATGTCGCCGTCGAAGCCGTGGATGTGCGTGCGGCGCTCGTCGCCGTACTTCTCCACGATCCCGGCGAGCTCCTCGGACACGATCGTCCGCTGCCGCTCGGGCTTGGCGAGGATGTCCTGGTAGTCCTCGATCTCACGCTGGATCGCGTCGTGCTCGTCGATGATCTTCTGGCGCTCCAGCGCCGCGAGGCGACGCAGCTGGAGCTCGAGGATCGCCCGGGCCTGGATCTCGTCGATCTCGAGGAGCTCCATGAGCCCGTCACGCGCGGCCTCCGCGGTCGAGGACCGGCGGATGAGCGCGATGACCTCGTCGAGCAGGTCAAGGGCCTTGAGCAGGCCGCGCAGGATGTGGATCCGGTCCTCGGCCTCCTTGAGGAGGTACGCCGTCCGCCTCTGGATGACGTCGATCTGGTGGTCGACCCAGTGCCGGATGAAGGCGTCGATCGGCAGCGTGCGGGGCACCCCGTCGACGAGCGCGAGCATGTTGGCGCCGAAGTTCGTCTGGAGCTGGGTGTGCTTGTAGAGGTTGTTGAGCACGACCTTGGCGACGGCGTCGCGCTTGAGCACGATGACGAGGCGCTGGCCGGTGCGACCCGACGTCTCGTCGCGGATGTCGGCGATGCCCTGGAGGCGGCCCTCCTTGACGTGCTCGGCGATCTTCTGCGCGAGCGAGTCGGGGTTGACCTGGTAGGGCAGCTCGGTGATGACGAGGCACTGCCGGTTCTGGATCTCCTCGACCTCGACGACCGCTCGCATGATGACCGAGCCGCGGCCCGTTCGGTAGGCGTCCTCGATGCCCTTGCGGCCCATGATGAGCGCGCCGGTGGGGAAGTCCGGTCCGGTGATCCGCGCCATGACGGCCTCGAGGGCCTCCTCGCGCGAGGCGCCGGGGTTCTCGAGCACCCACTGCGCGGCGTTCGCGACCTCGCGCAGGTTGTGCGGCGGGATCTGCGTGGCCATGCCGACCGCGATGCCGGACGAGCCGTTGACGAGCAGGTTGGGGAAGCGCGCCGGCAGGACCTGCGGTTCCATCGTCTTGCCGTCGTAGTTGGGGCCGAAGTCGACGGTCCTCTTGTCGATGTCGCGGACGAGCTCCATCGACAGCGGCGCCATGCGGCATTCGGTGTACCGCGGCGCGGCGGCCGGGTCGTCGCCCGGGCTGCCGAAGTTGCCCTGGCCCTGGACCAGCGGGTAGCGCAGCGACCAGTCCTGCACCAGCCGCACGAGGGCGTCGTAGATCGCGCCGTCACCGTGCGGGTGGTACTGACCCATGACGTCGCCGACGACACGGCTGCACTTGTTGAAGCCGCGGTCGGGCCGGTATCCACCGTCGTACATCGCGTAGATGACCCGCCGGTGCACCGGCTTGAGACCGTCCCGCACATCCGGCAGCGCCCGACTGACGATGACCGACATCGCGTACTCGATGTAGGACCGCTGCATCTCGGTGTTGAGGTCGACCTCCTCCACCCGGTCGGTCTCACCGGGGGAGCGGTCGTGCATCACCGCTCCCTGGTCACCGGTGTCCTCGGTGTCCACGTCGTTGTCCGTCGTGCCATCGATGTCGTCAGCCATCAGTTCCCTTGTCTCTCAATACAGTTCGCAAACGGCGATGTATGCCGTGAAAGTCGGTTCGCCGGCCTGAGCGCCTCTTGCGTCCGGCAAGATGACGGCATAGCCACCACAGTTGCGGACGCAAGGCGAGTTGGGAGGTGAGGTGCCTCCGCGACCCAGCTGACCGGCATACGCATCAGATGTCGAGGAAGCGCACGTCGCGAGCGTTGCGTTGGATGAACGACCTCCGCGACTCCACGTCCTCGCCCATGAGCACGGAGAAGATCTCGTCCGCCGCAGCAGCGTCGTCGAGCGTCACCTGGAGCAGGACCCGGTTGTCGGGGTCCATCGTGGTCTCCCACAGCTCCTGGTAGTCCATCTCGCCGAGACCCTTGTAGCGCTGGATGCCGTTGTCCTTGGGCATGCGGCGGCCCTTGCTCTGCCCCTCGGCGACGAGCGCGTCGCGCTCACGGTCGGTGAAGGCGAACTCGTGCGGGGCGTTGCTCCACTTGATGCGGTAGAGCGGGGGCTGGGCGAGATAGACGTAGCCGGCCTCGATGAGCGGCTTCATGAACCGGAAGAGCAGCGTGAGCAGCAGCGTGCGGATGTGCATGCCGTCGACGTCGGCGTCGGCCATGATGACGATCTTGTGGTAGCGGGCCTTCTCGATGTCGAAGTCCTCGCCGATGCCGGTGCCGAACGCCGAGATGAGCGCCTGCACCTCCTGGTTGGCGAGCGCCTTGTCGAGGCGGGCGCGCTCGACGTTGAGGATCTTGCCGCGGATCGGGAGGATCGCCTGCGTGTGCGGGTTGCGGCCGCGCACGGCCGAGCCGCCGGCGGAGTCGCCCTCGACGATGAAGACCTCGGAGACGGCCGGGTCCTTGGCCTGGCAATCGCGCAGCTTGCCGGGGAGGCCACCGGACTCGAGGACGCGCTTGCGGGTCGCCTCCCGGGCCTTGCGCGCGGCCATACGGGCGGTCGCGGCCTGGATCGCCTTGCGGACGATCTCCTTGCCCTCGGCGGGGTGGCGCTCGAGCCAGTCACCGAACGAGTCGGTCATGGCGCGCTGGACGAAGCCCTTGACCTCGGAGTTGCCGAGCTTGGTCTTGGTCTGGCCCTCGAACTGCGGCTCGCCGAGCTTGACGCTGATGACGGCGGTGAGGCCCTCGCGGACGTCGTCGCCGGTGAGGTTCTCGTCCTTGTCCTTGAGCTGGTTCTGCTTGCGCGCGAAGTCGTTGACGAGCTTGGTCATCGCCGCACGGAAGCCCTCCTCGTGGGTGCCGCCCTCGTGGGTGTTGATCGTGTTGGCATAGGTGTGGACGGACTCGCTGTAGGCGCTGGTCCACTGCATGGCGAGCTCGAGGCTGAGCGCGCGCTCCTCGTCCTCGACCTCGATGCTGATGATCTCGGGGTGGACGGGGTCGGACTTCTTGCTCGACACGAGGTGGGTGACGTAGTCGACGATGCCGTTGTCGTAGCGGTAGGAGACGGCGCGCTTGCGCTCGTCGTTGCCCTCCACCTCGGCCGCGTCGGACTCGTCGGTGCTCTCGTGGACGCGCTCGTCGACGAGGTTGATCGTCAGGCCCTTGTTGAGGAAGGCCATCTGCTGGAAGCGGGCCCGGATCGTCTCGTAGTCGTAGGTCGTCGTCTCGAAGATGTTGGGGTCGGCCCAGAACGTGATCGTCGTGCCGGTCTCGTCGGTCGCCTCCTGCTTCTCGAGCGGCTCGACGCGCTCGCCGTCCTGGAACGTCATCCGCCAGACGTGGCCGAGCTGCTTGATCTCGGCCTCTAGCCGGGTCGAGAGCGCGTTGACGACGGAGGAGCCGACGCCGTGGAGCCCACCGGAGACCTTGTAGCCGCCGCCACCGAACTTGCCGCCGGCGTGGAGCTGGGTGAGGACGAGCTCGACGGTCGACATGCCGTAGGCCTCGTTCATGCCCGTCGGGATGCCACGGCCGTTGTCAGTGACGCGCACGCCGCCGTCCTCGAGGAGGGTGACGTCGATGGTGTCGGCGTAGCCGGCGAGCCGCTCGTCCACGGCGTTGTCGACGATCTCCCAGACGAGATGGTGCAGACCGCGCTCACCGGTGGACCCGATGTACATGCCGGGCCGCTTGCGCACCGCCTCCAGACCCTCGAGCACCTGGATCGCGGAGGCGTCGTATGCCGTGTCCGCGTCGACCGCGGACGAGGACCGTGCCGTCGTGGTCGCCTCTGCCGGGGCCTGTGCCTGGGCCGGGGTGATGGGGTCCGGCGTCTCGATGCTGTTGTCCTCGGGCGTGCTGGGCACGGTGCTCCTTCAGCTGGTGCGGCTCATGCGACGCGCCCGGGGCGGGTGACCCGGCCCTGGGCGCGACGTTCACCGTCCAGTTTACCTGTCAGGTCCGACTCTGCACACCGCTGGAGGCCCGGGAAGGCGGTTTTCTCGACGTACGAGGCATGTTTTCGACCCGGCATACGGCCCCCACCCCTCTGAGCCGCCCTGAGCGCGTTTTTCGCGTGCCGGTCGGGGGCTTCGGGCGGCGGGTCCCACCCTCTGCGTGGGCACGTCGCACTTCACACCGGAGCCGTTCCCACCGGAGGCGCGAGGAACCCACTTCGGACGGCGGGACCCACGCTCTGCGTGGGCAAGGCGGCGACGCGGGGAAGGGGCGTCAGCGGCCGGTGGTGAAGAAGGTCCAGGTACCGTCCTCGGCGATGCCGACGCGGTAGCCGGTGTAGCCACCGTCGTCCTGGCGCATCTTCGTGGCCTGGCTCCTGGTGAGGAGGCCCGCCGCGACGACCTTGTCCCACTCGGCGTCGTTCTGGGCATACTGCTCGGAGAAGACCCGCGGCTGGATCGTGCCGTCGAAGGACTCGGTCGGGGGCATCGACAGGACGATGGCGAGCGCCACGTAGCTCGACCCGGCCTTGCTCGTGAAGACCGAGGCCGGAGGCTGGTCGCCGGCGAGCCCGGTGGAGTCGGCGCGAGCGAGCGAGACGAGGGTCGCGGAGTCGCACGCCCGTGCGGCGGTCGAGATCTTCCTGGCCTTGGCAGCCGCGGCGGTCGACATGCCGGTGACGTCGGCCGCGCGCACCTTGGCCGCGGCGCACGCGGGGGTGCGCGTCGGGGTCGGTGTGGGCCTCGCAGCCGTCGGCGTGACCGACGGTGAGGGGGTCGGGGTGGCCGACGGCGTCTCGGTGACGGTGGGGGTCGGGCTCGGCGTCTCGCTCGGGATCTCCGACGACGACTCTGAGACGCTCGGGCTCGGCGACGTCGAGGGGGCGGCCGTGGGCTCGTCGTCGGAGCAGGCCGAGAGCGCGAGCGTGGCCAGCAGCAACGGAGCGAGCACGCGCGGAAGCCGGCGGGTGGACAGGACGAGACCCCGGGACGTCATGCGGTCACTGTAACGGGAGTGACTGATGTGACTCAGTGCGACAAGCCGTGGTTCACACCCCCCGACTTCTTGCCCGGATGCGACAGCCGAGCGTGGCGCAGTTGGGCAAGAAGTCGGGCGTTGGGGTGGTGGTGAGCTATGGCTGGGCGGCGAGCGTGCGCTCGACGACGGCGCGGACGTCGTCGGGGATCGGGACCGAGTGGCGGCCGGCGCGGTCGATGTAGACCTGCGCCCACAGCCCGTGCGCGGCGATGTCGTCGCTGCCGTCGGCGAAGAGCCCGAACGCGAAGGTCACGCTCTTGGTGCCGACTCGCTCGACCCGCACGCCCACGTCGACCGGGTGTGGGTAGGCCAGCTCGGCGTAGAACCGGCACGACGACTCAGCGACCACTCCCAAGGTCGACGTCGTCGTCTCGTCGGTGCCGGTCTCGCGGATGAGCCAGGCGTTGAGCACCGAGTCGAAGAGCTCGTAGTAGACGGCGTTGTTGAGGTGGCCGTACATGTCGTTGTCGGCCCAGCGCGTGGTCACCCGCTGCATCTCCGGGAAGTCGGCACGGGTCAGCGAGCGCGGGTCGACGGTCATGCGCCGAGCGTAGTTGCGCCGGTCTTGAGACCGGACGTGCCGGCATACGTGGCGACTTATTGCCCAGATGGGACAGCTCGCTGGCGCTCGCCGTCCCATCTGGGCAATAAGTCGGGGTTGCGGGTCAGGCGTCGGCGCCGGGAAGCACCGAGCCGTCGGGCCAGGTCTTCTCGATGTAGGCCTTGACCTCGGGCGAGTGGAGCAGCTCGTCGAGCTTCTTGAGAGCCGCGTTGGACTCGTCCTTCTTCTGGACGGCGAGGAAGTTGGCGTAGGGGTTGTCCTTGGCCTCCTCGACGAGGATCGCGTCCTTGGTCGGCGAGAGGTTGGCCTCGATCGCGTAGTTGCCGTTGATGACGGCGACGTCGAGGTCGTCGAGCGAGCGGACGAGCTGCGCCGGGTCGGTCTCCTTGAACTGGAGCTTCTTCGGGTTGGCGTCGATGTCGTAGATCGTCGCGTTCGTCGCGTCCTTGCCGGCCTTGAGCGTGATGACGCCGGCCTTGGCGAGCAGCTCGAGCGCGCGGCCCTGGTTGGACGGGTCGTTGTTGATGCCGACCTGCGCGCCGGTCCCGAGCTCGGAGACGTCCTTGACCTTCTTGGAGTAGAGCGCGAACGGCTCGATGTGGACGCCGCCGTAGTGCGCGAAGTCGTAGCCGCGGTCCTTGACCTGCGCCTCGTAGTAGGGGAGGTGCTGGAAGTAGTTCGCGTCGAGGGTGCCCTCGGCGAGCTGGACGTTGGGCTGGACGTAGTCGTCGAAGCTCTTGATCTCGAGGTCGAGCCCGGCCTCCTTGGCGAGGTTCGCGTCGACGAACTCGAGGATCTTGGCGTGCGGCGTCGGCGAGGCGCCGACGACGAGCTTCGTCACGCCGTTGCCGTCGGCCTCGGGACCGCTGGAGTCGCCACCGCCCGCACCACAGGCCGTGAGGCTCATGGCGGCGAGCACGGACACTCCGGCGACGAGACCTCGGCGGGGGAACGGGGACATGGCTTCTTTCCTTTCGTATGCCGGCCGGTCGGGCCGACGTGGGTATGCCGGCCTCGTGGCCGACACGTGTCGTGCCGGGAGGTGCCCGGCAGGTCAGGTGGGCCGACGACGGTGTCGGGGGCGGACGGCACACGGCCGCCCGGAAGGTGGGGTCAGCGGTGGTCGACGGCGCGGGCGAGGCGGTCGCCCGCGACCTGGACGACCTGGACGACGACCACGAGGAGCACGACGGCGGCGATCATGACGTCGGTCTGGAAGCGGTTGTAGCCGTAGGACATCGCCGTGGCACCGAGCCCGCCGCCGCCGACGGCGCCCGCCATGGCGGAGTAGCCGATGAGGGCGATGACGGTCGTCGTGAGCCCCGCGACGATGCCGGGGAGGGCCTCGGGCAGGAGCACCTTGCGAGTGACCTCCCAGCGGGTGGCGCCCATCATCGTGGCGGCCTCGACCTTGCCGGCGGACACCTCACGCAGCGAGGTCTCGACGAGCCGCGCGAAGAACGGCACGGCGCCGACGGTGAGCGGCACGATCATCGCTCGCCAGCCGACGGTCGTGCCGGCGATGAAGCGGGTGATCGGGATGATCGCGATCATGAGGATGAGGAAGGGCAGGGAGCGGCCGACGTTGACGACCGCGCCGAGGACGCGGTGAAGCGTCGGCTGCGGGGCGATGCCCCCGGGCGCGGACTGGTGGAGCAGCACGCCGACGACGATCCCGAGGGCGGCGGTGATCGCCGCCGAGCCCAGCGTCATGGCGAGCGTCTCCCAGAGCGCGGTCGGCAGGCCCTCACGGATGACGGGGTTGTCGAGCCAGGTGGGGTCGGTCTCGAACCTCATGCCGCCACCTCCGGGTGGAGACGGGCGTGGTCGAGCACGTCACGGGCACGGTCGACGAGTGCGGCGTCGGCGAGCTCGACGAGCAGTCGCCCCACGCGTCGGCCGGCGACCGTCTCGACGGTGGCCGCGGCGACGTCGGCCTCGATGCCCTCGTGGCGCAGCAGCGAGATGATGCCGTCGATCGAGCCGACCGGGGAGTCGGGGTGACCGAGGGCGACCTGGAGGCGGGCGAGGCCGTCGGGCGCGGGCTCGACGAGCGGGATGAGCTCGCGGTGCAGGCGGGTCGTCGGGTCGGCGATGACCTCGCCGAGCCGGCCCTGCTCGAGGACGGCGCCGTCGCCGAGGAGGGTGACGGCGTCGCAGACCTCGCGCACGACCGAGGGCTCGTGGGTGATGACGACGACGGTGATGCCCAGGCGGTCGCGCAGCTCCTTGAGCAGGGCGAGGATCTGGCCGGTGGTGGCCGCGTCGAGGGCCGAGGTCGGCTCGTCGCAGAGGAGGATCTCGGGCCGGGCCGCGAGGGCCCGGGCGATGCCGACGCGCTGCTGCTGACCGCCCGAGAGCTGGCCGGGGTGGTTGCCCGCCCGGTCGGTGAGGCCGACGAGCTCGAGCAGCTCGGTGACGCGGGCGTCGCGCTCGGCCTTGTCCCAGCCGGCGATCTCGAGCGGGAGCGCGATGTTGTCAGCCGCGGTGCGCGAGTCGAGGAGGTTCGCGTGCTGGTAGACGACGCCGAACCGACGGCGGGCGGCGCGCAGGTCGGCCCCGCGCAGGGTGGTGATGTCCTCGCCCGCGACGACGACCTGGCCCGACGTCGGCTGCTCGAGCCCGGTGAGGCAGCGGATGAGCGTCGACTTGCCGGCGCCGGAGCGACCCACGATGCCGTGGATCTCGCTGCGCGGGACGACGAGCGAGACCGCGTCGAGGGCGGTCACCGTCGTGCCGCGGGAGTCGAAGACCTTGGTGAGGTCGTGGACGGAGAGCGCCGGGGCGGTGGGGCGGGGTGTGCCCTCCGGGCCGGCCGGGAAATCAGATGAAGCGTCAACCACCCGACAATAAGTATGCGTTATCCATTGGATAAGCAAATCGGCGGTGACGATGTCTCACGACCTGAGCCTCGTTCCACGTTTCCGCCCGGAGTGGCACCAGCGCGCTCGGGGGACGGTTGGGCGGTTCAGTGCACGGAACCCACGTCGGGCGGCAAAGGTGTGGCGGTGGGGTCGGGCTGGGTGGGCGAGTGGGTGAGGGCGGTCTCGCCGCTGAGAAGGCTGGGGACGATCCCCGGCGCGATCGAGGCGAGGACCTCGGTGCCGACGGGGTAGCGGACCGAGTGCGGCTGCCACGACCGGATGGTCCGGCCCGAGGCGAGGCGGACCGTGTGGAGGATGAACGGCCCTTGGTACTCGACGCGGTCCACGACGGCGGCGGCGCCGGTGACGCCGGGGCCGGGCAGCCGGAGGCTCACCTCGTGCGGGCGGACGACGACCTCGGCGTCGGCGACGTCCTTGCGGATCGTCACGAGCCCGAGCTCGCAGGCCAGCCCGGAGTCGGTGACCGACGTCGGCAGGAAGTCGGCGTCGCCCATGAAGGACGCGACGAACCGGCTCACGGGCCGCTCGAAGACCTCGACGGGACGCCCCCACTGCTCGACGACACCGGCCCGCATGACGCCGACGTGGTCGCCGATCGAGAGGGCCTCGGTCTGGTCGTGGGTCACGAGGATCGCCGTCGTGCCGGTGGCGTGCAGCGCCTCCACAGTGTCGGCCCGGACCCGTGCCCGCAGCGACTCGTCGAGCGAGGAGAACGGCTCGTCGAGGAGGACGACCTCGGGGCGGGGCGCCAGCGCACGGGCGAGGGCGACGCGCTGCTGCTCGCCGCCGGAGAGCTCGTGGGGGTAGCGGTCGACGACGTGGGCGAGGTGCACGAGCTCGAGGACCTCACGCACCCGGGCGTCCTGCTCGGACCGGGAGCGCCCGTCGAGGCCGAACCGGATGTTGTCGGCGACGGTGAGGTGCGGGAAGAGCGCGTGCTCCTGGAAGACCAGGCCGATGCGCCGGCGCTCCGGAGGCACCCACTCCGGACCGGCGACGACGCGGTCGCCGACCGTGACGCTGCCGGCGTCGGGACGCTCGAGCCCGGCGACGAGCCGCAGCAGCGTCGACTTGCCGCACCCGGACGGGCCGATGAGGGCGACGATCTCGCCGCGCTGGACGGTCAGGTCGAGGTCGCTCACGGCGAGGGTGTCGCCGTAGGACTTCGAGACGCCGCGCAGCGTCACCGCGCTGGCCGTCGCCGTGCCCGAGGTCGCCGGGCGGACCGTCGCCGCGCCGGTCACGACGTCACCTGCCGGTGCGGCTCGGCCAGGCGCACCTGCCGGACGAGGAAGAAGACCGGCACGATCGCGAGCGCGACGATGAGCAGGGCGGGCAGGGCGGCCTGCTCCCAGAAGTTCTCGTTGGCGAGCTCGTAGACCCACACCGACACGGTGGTGAAGCCGAAGGGTCGAAGGAGCAGCACGAGGGGCAACTCTTTCACGGCGTCGACGGCGACGAGCACGAGCGCCACCGCGATGCCCGAGCGCGACAGCGGCAGGTGGACCCGGCGCAGCACCCGCATCGGTGAGGCGCCGAGCGAGAATGCCGAGTTCGTCACCGACGGCGAGATCGTCGTGAAGCTGGCGTCGACCGCCTGGTAGGCCGGGGCGAGGAACCGCACGACATAGCTCGCGAGCAGCCCGATGACGGAGCCGGTGACGACGAGCCCCGTGCCGCCCGGGACGCCGAGCGCCTCGAGCGAGCGGTCGAGGGCCGCGAAGGAGACGAGGACGCCGATACCGATGACGGCGCCCGGCACGGCATACCCGAAGGTCGTGAGCTGCGCGGCACCCCGGGCGAGACGACCGCCGGTCATCCGGACGCCGTGGGTGAGGAGGAGCGCGAGGGTGACGCAGGCGAGCGCGGCGAGCGCGGCCATGACGGCGCTGTTGGCGAGGTTGGTCGCGAAGCGGCCGGTCGAGAGCGACGACGAGTCGGCGAGGGTCGCCGTCACCGCCCACCACACGAGGCGGAGGACGGGGAGGACGAAGCCGACCGCGAGCACCGACGCCGCCGCGGCGAAAGCCCACCAACGACCGGCGCCGGTGAGCCGGGTCGGCGCAGCGGGAGGGCGGTGCGAGCCGCGCGCGTCATAGCGGGCGCCGCCGCGCAGCAGCCGCTCGCCGGTGAGGACCATGACGGCGAAGGCGAGGACGAGCACCGAGAGCTGCGCGGCCGAGGCGAAGTCGAAGGTGCCCTTCCACGTGAGGTAGACGCCGACCGAGACGGTGCGCACCCCGAAGTACTGCACGGTCGCGAAGTCGGTGAGCGTCTCCATCATGACGACGGCGAGGCCACCCGCGAGCGCCGGCCGCGCCAGCGGGAGGAGCACCTGCCGGAACGCCCGCCACGGCGTCGCACCGAGCATGCGCGCGGCGTCCCACGTCACCTGCCCCTGGCCGCGGAACGCCGCGCGGGCGAGGAGGTAGACGTAGGGATAGAGGGTGAGCGAGAGGACGACGGGCGCGCCCATCCAGCCCGAGAGCAGCTCGACGACGCCCGAGCCGCCGAAGACCGACCGCGACGCACGCGCCGGCCCGCCCGCGGGACCGAACGTCGAGAGGAAGAGGAAGCCGAGGACGTAGGCCGGCATCGCCAGCGGCAGCACGAGCATCCACGAGAAGAGCCGTCGCCCCGGGAAGTCGTACGCCGTGACGAGCCAGGCGAGACCGACGCCCAGGACCGATGTCCCGAGTCCCACGAGGGCGAGCAGGGCGACCGTCGTGAGGACCATCTCGAGGAGGTCAGACGGCAGGGCGAGGTCGCCCGCGCTCGCGACCGCCTGGACGAGGACGGAGACGACGGGGACCGAGACGAGCAGTGCGATGACGACGACGAGCGCCGACCACGCGGGTCGCCCGGAGCCCGGGAGCCGGGCCGCGCGGGAGCGGCGACCACTCCCGGCGACCGGGCGGTCGGTCTCCACCTCGGCGCTCACGCTGTCATCATCCCAAGGGGTACGTCGCGGTCACGCGCGACCGGTCACTTGTAGCCGGCCTCGGCGAGGAGCTTGACGGCCTCGGCGTTCTGCGAGCCGTAGGCCTCGGCCGAGATCGGCATCCTCTTGAACTCACCGAACCCGGCGATGAGCGGCTCGGGCTCCACGGACTCGTTCACGGGGTACTCGTGGTTGCCGTCGACGAACGAGCTCTGGCCTTTGGTCGCGAGCCACTCGATGAGCTGCTGCGCCTGCGCGGCGTTGTCGGAGGTCTTGACGACGCCGGCGCCCGAGATGTTGACGTGCGTGCCGGCGCCCTGCTGCGAGGCCCAGAACGGCTTGACCTTGAGGTCGGCCTTCTTCTTGAGCTCGCGGGCGAGGTAGTAGTGGTTCGTGATGCCGACGTCGCACGTGCCGGCGTCGATGGCCTTGAGCAGCTCGACGTCGTTGGACTTGATGTCGACGTCGTTGGCGACCCAGCCCTTGACCGTCGCGAGCGTCTTCTCGCGGCCGTCGAGGTCGATGAGGCTCGCGACGAGGCTCTGCGTGTAGGCCGAGGTGGCGTCGCGCATGCAGAGGCGACCCTTCCACTTCGGGTCGGTGAGACCGGCATACGTGTTCGTCGCGTCGAAGTCGGTCGGCTTGACCTTGTCGGGGTTGTACATCGTCGTGCGGGCGCGCATCGCGAGGCCGAACCACTGGTTGCCGCTGTCCCGCAGGTCGGCCGGGACGGCGTCGGTGAGCGCCTGCGACTCGACCGGCTTGAGGACGCCCTGCTCGGCGGCGTTCCACAGGTTGCCGGCGTCGACGGTCATGAAGACGTCGGCCTCGCCGTCGGCGCCCTCGGCCTTGATCCGCTGGAGGAGCTCGGCGTCGCTGCCCGAGATGAACTCGACGCTGATGCCGGTCTCGTCCTGGAACTCCTTGAACGCGCCCTCGAGGTCGTAGTGCCGCGCCGAGTAGATCTGGAGGTCGGCGTTGCTGCCGCCGATCCCGAGGACGCCGCAGCCGGACAGCGGCAGGACGGTGGCGGTGGCGACGAGGCCGGCGACGGTGGCGCGGCGCGTGCGGGGAGAGGGCACGAGGGGACTCCTGGGAGCGGGAACGCTGACGCTGCATTCTGGCGGAGTTAGGTAAGCCTGTCCAAATCCCCCTATCATCGTCGGCCATGACGACCCCGGTGCTTCCCCGGCGCCGCGTCGCCCTTGCCGGGCGGCTGCGGTCCTTCGGCGACGCCGTCGCGCTGCGGTGGGCGGGCCCGTCCGGGATGCAGGCGATGTCGTATGCCGTCCTCGCCGGTCGCGTCGACGAGCGCGCCTCTGCGCTCGGGCCGGATCCCCGGCTCGTGCTCCTCGAGGCCTCCAACGACGTCGAGTCCGTCGTCACCTTGCTCTCGGCGCTGGCCGGCGGTCACCCCGTCATCCTCACGGCACCCGGCGAGGGAGGGCTCGTCGACGCCTGGGACCCCGACGTCGTCGCGCGCGGCCCGCTCCTCGAGGCGCGCCGCCCCGGCAGTGCCCACGACCTGCACCCCGACCTCGCTCTCCTGCTCTCGACCTCGGGCAGCACCGGCTCGCCCAAGCTCGTCCGGCTCAGTGCCGCCAACATCGACTGCAACGCGGCCCAGATCGTCGACGCGCTCGGCCTGCGCGACGACGACGTCGCCGCGACGACCCTGCCGCTGCAGTACTGCTACGGGCTCTCGGTCCTGCTCAGCCACCTGTCCATCGGCGCGGGGGTGCTGCTCACCGACCTCTCCGTCGTCGACGCCTGCTTCTGGGAGGCGTTCGGCGAGGCCGGCGGGTCGACGCTCGCGGGCGTCCCCTACACCTTCGACCTCCTCGACGCCGTGGGCTTCGCGTCGATGTCGGTGCCGCGGCTGCGGCTGCTCACCCAGGCCGGCGGCCGCATGGACCCGGCCGCGGTGCGGCGCTGGGCCGCGCTCGGCGCCGAGCGGGGGTTCGACCTGCTCGTCATGTACGGGCAGACCGAGGCGACCGCCCGGATGGCAACTCTCCCAGCGCATCTCGCGGCCGAGAACCCGTCGAGCATCGGCGTCGCGGTGCGCGGCGGACGGTTCTCGCTCGCACCCGTCGAGGGCGCCGCGGTCGGCGTCGGCGAGCTCGTCTACGAAGGCGGCAACGTCATGATGGGCTACGCCACGACGCCCGGCGACCTCGCCCGCGGCGCCGAGGTGGGCCCGCTCCACACCGGCGACCTCGCGCGCTTCACCGCGGACGGGCTCGTCGAGATCGTGGGTCGTCGCAGCCGCTTCGCCAAGGTATGCGGGCTGCGGATCGACCTCGACCGGGTCGAGAGCGACCTCGGCGAGGGGGGCTGGCCGGCATACGTCATGGACGGCGGCGACCGGCTCCTCGTCGCGGTTGTCGGTCCCGAGGGCGGCGACCTCGCGGCCCTGCGCCGCGAGGTGAGCGAGCGGTATGCCGTCCCGCGCGCCGCCGTCGTCGTGACCGCGGTCGACGAGGTGCCGCGCACGCCGTCGGGCAAGGTCGACCGCCCTGGTCTGGCCACGCTCGTCGACGCCTTCGGCGAGGGCACCTGCCCCACCCCAGCGCGACTTATTGCCCCGGTGGGACACGTCTCGCCGGCCGAAGGCCTGCTTGGCGTGTCCCACCGGGGCAATAGGTCGGGGGACGAGGAGGAGGTGCGGGCGCTCTATGCCGAGCTGCTCGACCGGCCCGACGCCACGCTCGACGACTCTTTCGTCACCCTGCGCGGCGACTCGCTCTCCTACGTCGAGGCGTCGGTGCGGCTCGAGGGCCTGCTCGGCGCACTGCCGGAGTCGTGGCACGTCCTGCCCGTGCGCGAGCTGGCGCGGACCGAGACCCCGGCGAGCGGCCTTGCCGAGGACGGCGCGGCCCAGTCGTCGCGCGTGGCCCGCTGGCTGCGCTGGCGCTCGCTCGAGACCTCCGTCGTCCTGCGTGCCGTGGCCATCGCCGTCATCGTCCTCACCCACGCCGGTGTGCTGGACGTGCGCGGAGGGGCGCACGTCCTTCTCGCCGTCGCGGGTTTCGCCTTCGCCCGGTTCCAGCTCTCCGGCGGGCGGCGGTCCGAGCGCCTCGCCCACGTGGCCGAGTCGGTGACCCGCATCGCGCTGCCGAGTGCGGTGTGGCTCGGCGTGCTCACCCTCGTCGACGAGCGCTACTCGTGGTGGAACCCGGTGCTGCTCACCTCGGTCGGCGGCAGCAACGTCCACCCGCAGTGGCGCTACTGGTTCGTCGAGGCCGTCGTCCACATCCTCGTCGGCGTCACGGTGCTGCTCGCGGTGCCGGCCCTCGACCGGCTCGAGCGCACCCGGCCCTTCGTCGTGCCGATGGCCGTGGCCGTCGTCGCCCTCGTCTTCCGCTACGGCCTCGTCCCGGTCGGTGACCACCACGTCAACGGCCGCCCGGCCGTCGTCCTGTGGCTCTTCGCCCTCGGGTGGGCCATGGCCCGCGCGGAGGTGAGGTGGCAGCGGTGGCTGCTCACGGCATACGTGCTCACTGTCGTCCCGGGCTTCTTCGGTGACCTCGAGCGCAACGCGGTGCTGGGCGCAGGGCTGCTCGTGCTCCTGTGGGTGCGCTCGGTCCGGGTGCCGGCGTTCGTCGTGCCCGTGCTGCTGCCGGTGGCGTCGGCCTCGCTCTTCATCTACCTCGTCCAGTGGGAGGTCATGGGACGCGTCGGCTACTCGCTGCTCGGCGCGGCCGTCGCCACGCTCACCGGCTGGATCGCGTGGCGCGGGTCGAGCCCGATCGTCGAGCCGGTGGCGCGGTGGGTCGGGGCGCGGATGGCCGCCCTCGTGCCGTCGCGCGCCCACGCCGGCGACCGGGTGCTCAGCTGAGGATGTCCTGGCGCCGGAAGCGGCGGTAGCCGAGCGCGACGAAGAGCACGGCATACAGGACGGCCCACAGCACCCCATGGCGCAGGTCGGTCCAGTCGACCGGGCCGGAGACGAGCAGGTCGAGCCACGCTCGTGAGTAGTGCCCGGGCAGCGCCTTGCGCCAGTCGCCGAGGGCGTCGATCGAGTCGAGGATGCCGGCGACGATGAGCAGCATGAGCGCGCCGCCGACCGCGGCGAGCGGCGTCTGGCTGCGCACCCCGATCCAGAACGCGAAGGCGCCGATGGGCGCGACCATGACGAGGACGTAGCCAACCGCGACTGCCATGCGCGGCAGCCACTCGCCCCACGGGAGCTCGCCGCCGCCGAGGATCGTGAACGGCTCGGGCCCGTAGGCGATCGTGCCGACGGCGAGGGCCCAGAGCGGCAGCACGACGACGAGGGCCGCCGTCGACACGAAGCCGATGACGAGCTTGCTCGTGAGCAGCCGGGCACGCGTCACGGGCGCGGTGAGGAGGTAGCGCAGCGACGACCACGACGCCTCGGCCGGCACGGGGTCGCCGGCGAAGAGGGCGGCGACGATGAAGAGCAGCAGCTCGGCCGAGACGAGGAAGGCGAAGGTCGTGAAGTTCGGGCCACCGCTCGTCGCGAGGTCGACGAGCCGGACGCCGGGGTCACCGGGCCGGCCGGGGTCGTCGTCGAGCGAGAACGCCGCGACGAAGACGAGTGGCAGGACGAGGACGATGCCGACGACCCACAGCGTGCGGCGGCGTCCGAGCTGGCGGCGCAGCTCGGAGCGCCAGGACAGCGGCCGGCTCATCGGGCCCGCACCTGTCGCAGCCGCTCGACGACCGAGGTCTCGGAGGTCTCCTCGTCGTCCGGGCGGACCTGCGAGGCGGCGATCACTCCGAGGAAGACCTCCTCGAGGTGGCGCCGGCTGCCGACGCCGACGACCTCGGCGCCCGACGCGACGAGGTCGCGCACGACCTCCTCGCGCGGGCGCTCGGCGACCACGGTGAGCATCGGCTTGGACGGGTCGTCGATCACCTCGATCGACCGTATGCCGTCCGCCCCCGCGAGTGCCGCGCGCGCCGGGGCGAGGGAGGCGACCGAGGCGAGCTCGAAGACGGTCGTGTCGTCGCTGGAGAGCAGGTCGGCGACGGGACCGGTCGTGACGACCCGGCCGGCGTGCATGACGACGACGTGGGTGCAGGTCATCTCGACCTCCGCGAGCAGGTGGCTGGACACGACGACGGTGCGGCCGGACTCGGCATAGGAGCGCAGGATCGGTCGCATGGCCGCGATCTGGGGCGGGTCGAGTCCGTTGGTCGGCTCGTCGAGGAAGAGCACCTCGGGTTTGCCGAGCATGGCCTGAGCGATGCCGAGGCGCTGCTTCATGCCGTGGCTGTAGGTGCGGACCGGGCGGTCGAGGGCGCCGCCGAGGGCGGCGACCGAGAGCGCGTCGGCCATCTCGGCCTCCTCCGCCGGGCGTCCGGTGGCGGCCCAGTAGGCCTCGAGGTTCTGCCTGCCGGTGAGGTGTGGGAGGAAGCCCGGTCCCTCGACGAGCGCACCGACCCGGCCGAGGACGTCGGACCCGGGGTGGACCGGGCGTCCGAGGACGTGGACCGAGCCGGAGTCGGGCGTGATGAGGCCGAGCATCATCCGCATCGACGTGGTCTTGCCGGCGCCGTTGGGTCCGAGGAGCCCGACGACCTGGCCCTTCTCGGCCCGCCACGAGACGTCGTCGACGGCCTTGTGGCCGTCGGCATAGGTCTTCGTGAGGTTCTCGACGACGAGCGGCACGTCGGCCCAGTCGTCGCGCACGACCTCGCGCAGCCGGCGCCGGCGTCGCAGCAATGCGGAGACGGTGATCGCGGCGAGGAGGGCGGCGATGCCACCGGCCAGGGCGAGGGACTCGGTGTCGCGCTCGGTCGTCGCCGGGAGGAGCGTGCCCTCCGCCGTCGGGACGCTGAGGCTCGCGTCGGTGAGCTCGACCCGGTCCGCCCGGGCCTCGCGCGGCACGGTGAAGGAGCTGTCGGTCGAGGTGACGAGTACCCGCCAGCGGCTGCCGGCCGCCATCGACCACACGGAGGCGGGCAGCTCGACGGTGACGTCGGTCGGTCGGCCCGGTGTCGTCGCGACCCGGACCGGGGCGGTGAGCGCCCGGGGCTGGACGGCCTCGGACCCCTCGACCCGCCAGAGGGAGACGAAGAGGGTCGCCTCCGAGCCGGTGGAGGTGACGCCGAGGCGCAGTGTCGGGGCGCCGACCACGGTGAGGTTGCGCGACAACGGGACGCTCTCGAACGCCGCGGACATGCCGGGGAGGGCGGCGAGGCGGTAGGTCGGCAGCTCGAACGCACCGGCGCCGGGCAGGGACGTCATCGAGCTGGGCTGCCCGCCGGGCGGGGTGAGCAGGACCCCCGGCTCAGCCGGTCGACGCAGGGTCACGCCGGTCGGTGCGGAGCGCAGCCCGGGGTATCGGTCGAGCGTCGCCACGGGTGCCGTGTCGCTGCGGCGTGGCACCGGCAGCGAGAAGGTGAAGGCGGGGACGGGCAGCGGCGTCGTGCGCGTGCCCTCGAGGTAGGTGCGGATCCAGGTCCGCGCCGCCTCCTCGTCGAGGCCCGGGTTGGACGAGGCTCCGTCGTGACCGCCGTCGGTCCACCGCACGGCGTGCCGGGTGCCGGCCTGCGCGAGGCCCGCCGCGTTGGCGTCGGCCTGGTCGAGCCCGAAGAGGGTGTCGGACTCTCCCTGCACGAGGAGGGTCGGCGCCGTGACGCGGCCGATCGTCGAGCGAGGGCTGTTGCGGCGCAGGGTCGCGGTGAGCTCGGCGCTCGGGCGACCGGTCTCGGCGGCGGACTGGAGCTGGCGGCAGAGCGTGAGGTCGAAGCGGCCGCAGAGCAGCTGGCTCGGTGCCGTCGGCCCGTCCGTGCCCTGTGCCGGTGCGCTCGGAGCGGCCGGGCTCGGGGGAGATGGGCTCGGAGCAGCCGTGCTCACCGAGGGCTGGGACCGGGACGCGCCCGCAAGCCCCGAGGCGCCGCCGTCGAGCCCGCCGAGCGCCGACGAGAAGAACCGGGCGCCCCAGAGCTGCTTGTAGGGACCCGGTTCGGTGCTGCCGGCCGCCGCCTGCGGGAAGAGCGACTCCGACAGGTCGTTCCACGTGATGGCGGCGACCGTGGCATCGACCCGGGGGTCGTCCCCGGCGAGCATGAGCGCGAAGGCACCACCGTAGGAACCGCCCGCGACCGCGACGCGCGGGTCACCGGCGCCGTCCTGCCTGACCTCGGGTCGTGTGGCGAGCAGGTCGAGCAGCGCCGCGCCGTCGGCGATCTCGTGGTCCGGGGAGTTGAGGTGGATCCGTCCACCGGACCGCCCGAAGCCGCGGGCGGTGAAGGCGAGGACGACATGTCCGTCGGCCGCGTAGTCGCGGGCCTCGCGGTCGACGCTCTCCTTGCTGCCTCCGAAGCCGTGGGCGAGGAGGACGGCGGGCTTCGGGTCGTCACCGCCGGGGAGGTAGAGACGGGTGTCGAGCCGCACTGCCGTGCCATCCGGCTCGGGGCCCACGTCGACGAGCTGGTCGGTGGTCCGCACCCGGCTGTCGCTCTCGGCCGACGCGGGCGCTGCCGCGGCAACGGTGGACAGGACCACGACGACGGCAGCCAGCGACGGGACCAGTCGGGCCAGCCGGGCCGGGCGGAGAGGGACGGGCCGCTGCATGGCTCATCCTCTCCCGACGGGTCTCTGGCGCCGTGGCGTAGCGGCGCTCACCGGACGAACGGTTCACGACCCCCGGTGGTTCCGCGCCCGCGGAGCCAGCGGCTCCGCCCCCCGCAGCGACCGCCACCCACGCTGCCCCGGAACCGGTCGGGCCGGCCGTCCCGGGTGTTCGCGTCAGGCCTCGAGGGTGCGGTCGAAGAGCTCGCGGACCCCCTCGGGCAGCGCCGGCTCGGGGATCGTCACGTCGACGGGCGGCACGTCACAACTGACCCCGTAGCGGAACGCGTCGGGGATCATCCGCCCCTGGGCGAGCGCCATGAGGGTCGGGCTCGCGAGCAGCGTGCGCCACGCCGTCGCGTCGTCGTCGGGCAGCTCGTCTAGGCGCACGGTCCGCTCGCGCACCTGCCCGGCGAACCCGCCCGTCCGGCGCACCTGGACCAGCCCCGGCTCGCCACCCGCCGGAACGGGCGAAGGCTCCGGCTCGGGTGAGGGAGTCGGTGCAGGCGCAGGCGCGGGCTCTCGCTCGGACCCACCCCCGGCGGCACCGCCCGTCTCGTTCGTGACCCCCACCTGGGCCCATGCGTCCCGCACGGCGCGAGCCTCCTCCGAGTCCTCACCGTGAGCGGCGACGGCAGCCGCCTCGGTGAGTGCGGCGAAGGTCGCGAAGTCGCAGTCCGCCTTGATGTCACCGGTGATGACGGCATACCAGATCGCACCGGCACGCTCCCACGCATTGCCGCCGAGCGTGGTCGCGACGAGGTGGAAGGCGCGGTTGGGGATGCCGGAGTTGATGTGGACGCCGCCGTTGTCGTCGTCGGTGTCGACGAAGTCGCGCATGTGGCCCGGCTGAGGGTCCTTGCCCAGCCGCGGGTCGTCGTAGGCGGTGCCCGGCTCCTTCATCGAGCGCAGCGCGACGCCCTTGACGTCCGGGCCGAGCAGCTCGGCGCCGATGAGCCAGTCGGACTCCTCGGCGCTCTGGCCGAGCGCGCGCTGCTTGACGAGGATCCCGAAGACGTCGGAGACGTGCTCGTTAAGGGCGCCGGCCTGGTCCTGGTAGACGAGGCCGGACGTGTACTGCGTGACGCCGTGGGCCAGCTCGTGCCCGATGACGTCGAGGCTGCGGGTGAAGCCGAGGAGCACGACGCCGTCCCCGTCACCGAAGACCATCTGCGAGCCGTCCCAGAAGGCGTTGTCGTAGTTCGTGCCGTAGTGGACCGTCGCGACGAGCCCGAGCCCCCTGTCGTCGAGGCTGTTGCGGCCGTATGCCGCGTTCCACAGGTCCCACGTCGCCCCGAGCCCGTCATATGCCTCGTTGACGGCTGTGTCGTCGGTCGCCGGCTCGCCCTCGGCGCGCACCTTCTCGCCGGGAAGCGTCGTGCCGCCACCGGCGTCGTGGACGACGCGGTTGGGGGCCTCGGTCGTCGCGCGGTTGGCACGGCGGCTCACCCGCGCGCCGTCGGGACGGAGCGAGTGCTCGCGGGCGTGCTCCTCGTAGCGGAGCTGGTCGAGGCGCAAGGTCTCGCGAGCGCGCTCCTCGAGGTGCGGCTCACCCGAGCTCGCCAGTGCCTGGAGGAGGTAGGGCGGCACGATCCCGCAGCGTACGGCCGGACGGGGGTCGGTCGGGTGCGAGGTCTCGTGCGTCGTCGTCATGTCCCCATCCTGTGTCAGGGGTCCGACAGCCGCACGCCGAGCGCCCACCGCAGTCTGGGCCCGGCTCAGCCGTAGGTGTCGCGCGGGCCGCGGCCGTCCTGGACGCGACGCGCCCCGCGTGACCACGACGGCGCGCTCGGGCCGACGACCCGGATCTCGCTCACCGTCCCCTCGCCGACCTCGCGGGCGAGCGAGCCCATGAGGGTGTTGGACATGAGGCGCAGGTTCGTCGCCCACGCGGTCGAGTCGGCACGCACGGTGAGCACCGAGTCGACGAACTCGACGGGCTGGCAGTGCTGCGCGACCTCGGCGCCGACGATCGAGGGCCAGCGGCCGAGCACCGAGCCGACGGCGACGTCGACCTTCCAGCCGCGCTCGCTGACGAACGCGTCGAGCTCGTCGCCGAGCATCTGCGGGTCGCGGCCACCGCGCCGCCCCTCGCCGCCGCCGCCGACGACGTCCTTGAAGCGCCGCTTCGGCTTGACCCCGGGCCGCAGCCCGCGCGCCCGGGCCGCGGCGCGCGCCCTCGCGAGGGCGTCGGCCGGTGCCGAGAGGAAGGCGTCGTCGGTTTCACGTGAAACCTCCCCGCCGAAGGATGCTCCGGCCGGAACCGCACCTCCACCCGAGTTCGCCTGTCCCGCAACGGGACCCACGTCGTCACTCACGCGCGGTCACCTCACCCAGCGAGACGGCATACGTGCGTCCGCGGAGCCCGCCGGGCACGTCCGCCTCGACGGCCGCGGTGATGAGGACCTGCTCGCAGTCGGCGACCATCGCGGCGAGCCGCTCGCGCCGGCCCGCGTCGAGCTCGGCGAAGACGTCGTCGAGGATGAGGACCGGGTCGTCGCCGAGGTCGTGCCGCAGGAGGTGGTATGCCGCGAGCTTGAGTCCCAGCGCGAAGCTCCAGCTCTCGCCGTGGCTGGCGTAGCCCTTGGCCGGCAGCTCGCCGAGGGTGAGGACGACGTCGTCGCGGTGCGGGCCGACGAGGGTGACGCCGCGCTCGATCTCCTGGGCACGGACCTCGGCGAAGGACTCGAGCAGCTCGGCGTGCAGCTCCTCGAGCTCGGGCACCTCGCCCTCGGCGATCCGTGCGGCCATCGCCTCGCGCAGCGAGGAGCGGTAGGAGACCCGCGCGTCCGACTGCCCGGCGCTCACCTCGTCGTAGGCCTTGCCGAGCAGGGGACCGAGGTCGCGAAGCAGCCGCAGCCGGGCATAGAGCAGGGGAGCGGCGACCTGCGCGAGCTGCGTGTTCCACACGTCGAGGGTGTGCAGGGCACTCTCGCGCTCCGACGCGGTGTCGAGGCCCTCGACGGGACGTCGCTGCTTGCCGCGGCCACGCAGGACCGGCGCCGCCGACTTGAGCAGGGCGTTGCGCTGCTTGAGGATCCGGTCGTAGTCGCCCCGGGCGCCGGCCCAGCGCGGCTGGCGCGCGACGAGGAGGTCGTCGAGGAAGCGCCGACGCTCCGACGGGTCGCCCTTGACGAGCGCGAGGTCCTCCGGCGCGAAGAGCACCGTCCGCACCTGGCCGAGGACGTCGCGGGTGCGGGTGAGCGGCGACTTGTTGAGCCGGGCGCGGTTGGCCCGGCCCTGGTTGATCTCGAGCTCGACCATCGACTCGCGGCCCTCGCGCATGACGGCGCCGCGGATGACCGCCTGGGCCGCGCCGAACCGGACGAGCGGTGCATCGCTCGCCACGCGGTGCGACGACAGCGAGGCGAGGTAGCCGATCGCCTCGACGAGGTTGGTCTTGCCCTGCCCGTTGAGCCCGACGAAGGTCGTCACGCCGGGCTCGAGCGGGAGCTCGGCGCTCGGATAGCTCCGGAAGTCGCCGACGGTGAGGTGCCGGACGAACACCGGACCCGCTCAGGCCTTCTTGGAGGCGCGCTTCCGCGTCGACGCGGTGCCCGAGGTCGGGCCGCCGGGCGCGCCGGTCGCG
This sequence comes from Knoellia flava TL1, assembly GCF_000768675.1. GTDB lineage: Bacteria > Actinomycetota > Actinomycetes > Actinomycetales > Dermatophilaceae > Knoellia > Knoellia flava. The sequence continues at coordinate 80,490 of NZ_AVPI01000007.1, forward strand.
CCCGATCCGGACGACGGGCCTGCCGCGGCGGCCTTGCGACCCTTGGACGCGGCCTTGGCGGCGCTCTTGGTCGGCTTCTCCTTGGCGGCGGCCTTGGCCTTGGCGGTCTCGGGCGCCTTGGGCCCCGCGGCCGCCTCCGAGCGGAGCTGCTCGCCCTCGGCGGTCGTCATGACCTGGTGGCCGCCGAACTGACCGCGCAGCGCCGCGACGGCCTGCATCGTCGGCGAGGACTGCTGGCGCGAGGCGAAGCGGGCGAAGAGCGAGGCCGAGATGACCGGCATGGGGACGGCGTTGGCGATGCCCTCCTCGACGGTCCAGCGGCCCTCACCCGAGTCGGCGGTGTAGTCGGAGACGTCGTCGAGCCCGGGGTTCTCCTCGAGCGCCTTGACCATGAGGTCGAGCAGCCAGGAGCGGACGACGGTGCCGCGGCTCCACGCCTTGAACGAGCCGGGGACGTCCTTGACGATGTCCTTCTTGGCGAGCAGCTCGTAGCCCTCGGCGTAGGCGTGCATGAGGCCGTACTCGATGCCGTTGTGGACCATCTTGACGTAGTGCCCGGCGCCGATGTCGCCGGCGTGGACGAAGCCCTCGTCGCGCGGCCCCTCGGGACGCAGCGCGTCGAAGATCGGCATCGCCTTGGCGACGTTGGCCTTGGTGCCGCCGACCATGAGGCCGTAGCCGTTCTCGAGGCCCCAGATGCCACCGGACACACCGCAGTCGAGGTAGCCGATGCCCTTGGCCTTGAGCAGCTTCTCGTTCTCGATGTCGTCGGTGAAGCGGCTGTTGCCGCCGTCGATGACGAGGTCGCCCTTGTCGAGCAGCTCACCGAGCTTGGCGACGGTCTCGCGGGTGGGGTCGCCGTGGGGGACCATGACCCAGACCGTGCGCGGGGCCTCGAGCTTCTTGACCATCGCCGCGAGCGACCGGACGTCCGACACGTCGGGGTTGCGGTCGTAGCCCACGACCTCGTGGCCCGCGCGACGGATGCGCTCGCGCATGTTGCCGCCCATCTTGCCCAGGCCGATGAGTCCGAGTTGCATTGCCAACCCCTTCAGGTGGGAGACGGTCGAGTGTTCGTCAGGCTACGCCCGCTCAGCTCGCGAAGCGCACCGGCATGATGACGTAGCGGTAGCTCGTGTCCGCCTCGCCGTCGGCCTCGGCCTGTCCGCTGAGGACGGCGGGGCGCGAGGGCTGGGTGAACGAGAGCCGGCTGAAGTCGGTGCCCACGGCGCCGAGGCCGTCGAGCAGGAAGCCCGGGTTGAAGGCGACCTCGATGTCGGGACCGGTGAGCGTGGCCTCGACGGCCTCGCTCGCCTGGGCGTCCTCGCCGGTGCCGGCCTCGATCGCGACCTGGCCCTCGGTGAAGCGCAGGCGGACCGGGGTGTTGCGCTCGGCGACGAGGGCGACGCGCTTGACGGCCTCGACGAGCTCGGCGGTGTTGATGACGGCCTCGGTCTCGGACGTCGACGGGAAGATCGAGCTCACCTTGGGGTACTCGCCGTCGAGCAGGCGGGTCGTCGTGCGGCGCGAGCCGGCCTCGAAGCCGACGAGCCCGTCGCCACCGGCGGCCGAGCCGAGCGCGACGTCGATGGAGCCGCTGGCCCCGAGCGACCGGGCCGTGTCGGCGAGGGTGCGCGCCGGGACGAGCACGACGTGGCTCGCGGCGCTGTCGGCGGGGTTCCACGTGAGCTCGCGCATCGCGAGGCGGTAGCGGTCGGTCGCGAGGAGCGTCATCTTGTCGCCCTCGATCTCGACGCGCACGCCGGTGAGGATCGGCAGGGTGTCGCCGCGGTCGGCCGCGACCGACACCTGGCTCACGGCCTGGGTGAAGACGTGACCGTCGATCGACCCGCTGGGCTCGGGCGAGGCCGGGAGGGTCGGGTAGTCGTCCGAGGGCATCTGGAGCAGGCTGAACCGGCTCGAGCCACACGTCACCTGGACCTTGGAGCCCTGCACCTCGACGTCGACCGGCTTGTTCGGCAGGTTGCGCGAGATGTCCGCGAGGAGGCGGCCGAGGACGAGCACGGTCCCGGGCTCGCTCACCTCGGCGGGCACGGTGAGCCGGGCGGACACCTCGTAGTCGAACGCCGAGAGCGTCACGGTGCCCTCGTCACTGGCCTCGAGGAGGATGCCGGCGAGCACCGGGACCGGCGGCCGCGCCGGAAGTCCGCGGGCTACCCAGGTGACCGCCTCGGCCAGGACCTCACGCTCGACGCGGAACTTCACGGCATACCGACCTCACTGTGGGGGTGCCTCGCGGCGCCCGACGGACAACGACAAGAAGTCCGCGCACGTCGGGGAGCCCGGGCGCGCGGGAACCACGACATTAGTGCACGAACGAGCGCACGGTCACCCGTGCCGGGAATTGTCATTTCGCGGGCTCGGGTCGTAGGGGTCCACAAGCAGGTTCTCGGGGCTGGACAGGAGATTGAGGGATCTCGTCAGGGTTGTAGGAGGTGTGGATCCTGTGGACAGACCTCCGTTTGCGCAGGTCAGCGGCTCATGGCGGCCGTGGATGACCCGTGGACGCCGTGTGGAAGTCGGCCGGTCGCCTGTGCACGCCCCGTATGCCGTCCGCCCCCGTCCACGGCCGCGTCACCTGTCGTCCACCTCGCTGCGGCGGTTGTCCACAGTTGTCCACAGGTCTTGGGGATGGCCGGGCTCGTGCCGCCGTCCCCAGCACCATCCACAGGCATGGTTGTCCACAGAGTTGTGCACAGGCAGTGGATGGCGCGTGCTCGCATCCCTGTGGACGGTGAAAGATGACGAAAAGGTGAAGCCCGACCCACAGCTGTGGATCGGGCTGTGGACAGAGGCCGTCCTGTGGGCGGACGGGTCAGCGGGACTGCTGCTTGATCCGGTTCGTCAGCTCGGTGACCTGGTTGTAGATCGCCCGGCGCTCGGCCATGAGCTGGCGGATCTTCTTGTCCGCGTGCATGACGGTCGTGTGGTCACGCCCGCCGAACTGCTGGCCGATCTTGGGGAGCGAGAGGTCGGTGAGCTCGCGGCAGAGGTACATCGCGATCTGGCGAGCGGTGACGAGCACGCGCGAGCGGGACTGGCCCTGGAGGTCCTCGAGCGTGAGCCCGAAGTAGGCGGCCGTCTGCGCCATGATCGTCGCGCTCGTGATCTGGTTCGAGCTGTCGTGCGGGATGAGGTCCTTGAGCACGATCTCGGCGAGCGAGATGTCGACCGGCTGCCGGTTGAGGCTGGCGAAGGCCGTGACACGGATGAGCGCGCCCTCGAGCTCGCGGATGTTCGTCGTGATCCGCGAGGCGATGAACTCGAGGACGTCGTCGGGGACGCTGAGCCGCTCCTGGGCCGCCTTCTTGCGCAGGATCGCGATCCGGGTCTCGAGGTCGGGCGGCTGGACGTCGGTCATGAGCCCCCACTCGAACCGGCTGCGCATCCGCTCCTCGAAGCCGCTGAGCAGCTTCGGGGGCAGGTCGCTCGTGATGACGACCTGCTTGTTGGCGTTGTGGAGGGTGTTGAACGTGTGGAAGAACTCCTCCTGGGTCTGGACCTTGCCTTGGAGGAACTGGATGTCGTCGATGAGGAGCACGTCGACGTCGCGGTAGCGGCGCTGGAAGTTCGCCGCCTTGTCGTCGCGGATGCTGTTGATGAAGTCGTTGGTGAACTCCTCGGAGTTCACGTAGCGCACCTTGACGTGCGGGAAGAGGTTGCGGGCGTAGTGCCCGATGGCGTGGAGCAGGTGGGTCTTGCCCAGCCCTGACTCGCCGTAGATGAAGAGCGGGTTGTAGGCCTTGGCCGGCGTCTCCGCCACGGCGAGCGCGGCCGCGTTGGCGAAGCGGTTGCTCGCGCCGATGACGAAGGTGTCGAAGGTGTACTTCGGGTTGAGCCGGGTCAGCTCGACCTGCTCGGGGACGGCGGCGCCGGGGCGCGGTCGCAGGGCACCGGGCGAGCGGGTCTGCGTCGTGGCCGTGTCGGGCCGTGACCCGTGGTCCTCGTCGTCGGCGAGGGCGATGCCGTCGAGCTCGGCGCGCCGCTCGGCCCGGCGACCGTCGGCGTCACCGGCCGTGGGACCCCCGGGGAGAGCAACCGTGGGGGCACCGTGGTCCGACGGTGCGCCGTTCGCGAGACCGTTGAGGTGGTCGACCCCCGGTGCGGGGACCGGTTCGTGCGTCGCGAGCGGTGCGCCGTGGTCGGGGTCCGTGACTGCGTGGGCCGGCGGGTCCTGGACGGGGATGTCACCCAGGCTCTGGTCCACCGTGACGGCCAGCCGCACCGTGTGGCCGAGCTGTTGGCTGAGGGTGTCCGTCACCCGGTCGCGCAGCCGGGTCTCGACGATGTCCTTGGTGAAGTCGTTGGGCACCGCGATGAGCACCGTGTCGTCGAGGAGGCCGACGAGCTTGGCCAGCGAGAGGAAGGCGCGCTGCTGGACGGGGATCCCGTCGGAGTCGAGCGCGTCGAGCGTCGTGCGCCAGATCTGGTCCATCCCCGCGTCCGGCACCTGACCACACAACCTTTCGACGTTCCTCGTGCGCGTGTCCACAGAGTTGTCCACAGACTGTGGGTATGCGGGGTGACGCTAACAAGGGGTGAACCCCGCGGCAACCCGTCGCGGCGCGGTCTCGCCGTCGATGCGGGCGAGAGGCGGCGTGTCGGACACCGATGAGGCACGCGAGGTGGGAACCTAGTCGGTTCGACGTGAGACTGTCAGCGGTTTCGGTGAGTTTGACCCGGGGAGACGCTCTCCCGTACCGTTGACAAGCCTGTTGTGGCGGCCGTCGACGCCTGCCCGCAGCCCCGAACCAGCACCACCCTGACAGCCCCAGATCCTGCGTGTCCCACGCGTGGGTCGTCTCGTGAAGAGAGATGTGACGTGAGCAAGCGTACGTTCCAGCCCAACAACCGCCGCCGGGCCAAGACCCACGGCTTCCGCCTGCGCATGCGGACCCGTGCCGGCCGCGCCATCCTGGCTGCCCGTCGCCGCAAGGGTCGCGCCGAGCTCTCGGCCTGAGGCTTCGGTGCTGCCGGCGCCGAACCGACTGCGGACGCGGTCGGACTTCGCGTCGGCGATCCGCGCCCCCGGTGCGACGCGAGCGGGATCGAGGATCCTCGTGGTGCACGCCAACGTGACCGACTCTCGTGCGGGACTCCCGCCGCGGGTCGGTTTCGTCGTGTCCAGGGCCGTGGGCAACGCCGTGGTCCGCAACCGGACCAAGCGCCGGCTGCGCGCCATCGTCGCGAGCCGGCTGGACGGCATACCGACTGGTTGTGACATCGTCGTGCGCGCCCAGCCGGCGGCCGCCACAGCGACGTTCGCCCAGCTCTCTGATGCGCTGATTCCGTTGTTGCACAAGGCAATTGGCCGACTGGAGGTCGCCGGATGACGCTGGGTCAGGTCGCCGCCAAGCCGCTCGTGTGGCTCGTGCGCGCCTACCAGCTCGTCCTGTCGCCGCTGACCCCACCCAGCTGCCGCTACTACCCCTCCTGCTCCGCGTATGCCGTGACCGCCCTGAGCCGGCACGGCCTGTTCCGGGGAACCTGGCTGGCTGCTCGCCGGTTGGGCAGGTGTCACCCCTGGTCGCCCGGCGGGGTCGACCATGTCCCGCCGCTGCCGGGACAGCCGGATGACGGCGAGCTCGTCGCGCGCCACATCCCCCACGAGACCACCACCTGACCCACGCCCCGCGTGGGCCCATCCCCGGCGACGACGCCGGACCGACTGAAGGACAGCATGGGAGACTTCTTCAACAGCCTGCTCTACCCGATCGAGCTTCTCGTCGCGTGGATCATGTACGGCTTCCACCAGGCGTTCACGACCCTGGGACTCGACCCGGCGTCCGGCCTCGCCTGGGGCCTGTCGATCATCGGCCTCGTCATCGTCATGCGCGCCGCGATGATCCCGCTGTTCGTCAAGCAGATCAACGCCTCGCGGAAGATGCAGCTCATCCAGCCCGAGCTGCAGAAGATCCAGAAGAAGTACAAGGGCAAGACCGATCCCGAGTCGCGCCAGGCGATGACGCAGGAGACGATGGCGCTCTATCGCCAGGAGGGGACGAACCCCTTCTCCTCGTGCCTGCCGATCCTCGTGCAGTCACCCTTCTTCTTCGGTCTCTTCCGCGTCCTCAACGGTCTCGACGAGATCGGTGCCGGCACGAAGGAGAAGATCGGCCCGATCACCCAGTCGGTGGCCTCCCAGGCCGAGCAGGCCACGCTCTTCGGCGCCCAGCTCTCCGACACCTTCCTCGGTGCGAACAACACGGCGACCTACGTCGTGACGATCGTGCTCATCATCCTCATGTCGGCGACGACGTTCACGACGCAGCGCCAGCTCATGACGAAGAACATGCCGGCGTCGGCGCTCGACAACCCGTTCGCCAAGCAGCAGAAGCTCATCATGTACGTCATGCCGATCGTCTTTGCGGTCTCCGGCATCAACTTCCCGATCGGCGTCCTGCTCTACTGGTTCACGACGAACGTCTGGTCGATGACCCAGCAGTTCTACGTCATCCGCAAGATGCCGGCCCCCGGCTCGGCGGCCGAGAAGGCCCTCCACGAGCGTCTCGCCAAGCGCGGCAAGCCGATCCCGGGCGAGGCCGAGCGCAAGGCGGCCGAGGAGGCTGCGGCGGCCGAGGCTGCGGCGAAGGTCGGGCAGCGCACCCAGCCCAAGGGCAAGAAGCGCGCTAAGAAGAAGGGCGGTCAGGGCACCGTCACGCCCAAGCCCTCGCAGCAGGACAACTGAACCATTTCTGCCGCATCAGGTCCCTGACCTGCGACGATGCGGCCCCGGACCGGTCGACGCCGTCGTCGACCGCCATGAGAGGAACACCCCATGAGTGACGTCACCGACCAGGCCGTCGAGACCGACGAGGCCGACGAGAGCCAGGCTCCCGAGGCGACCGACACCGTCGACACGCCGGCGGCGGAGCCGGCCGCAGCCGCTCCCGCCGACCTCGAGAAGGAGGGGGAGGTCGCCGCCGACTTCCTCGAGAGCCTGCTCGACATCTGCGACCTCGACGGAGACATCGACGTCGACATCGATGGCGACCGTGCCGCTGTCGCCATCGTCGACTCCGAGGAGGGGCGCGTCCCCCGCCGTCTCGTCGGTGATAACGGCAAGGTGCTCGATGCCCTCCAGGAGCTGACCCGGCTCGCGGTCCAGTCCGCGACCGGACACCGCAGCCGTCTCATGCTCGACGTCGCCGGGCACCGGTCGGGTCGTCGCGCCGAGCTCGTCGAGATCGCCCGCGGGGCCATCGCCTCGGTCAAGGAGACCGGTGAGAACTGCTCGCTCGAGCCGATGACCGCCTTCGAGCGCAAGGTCGTGCACGACGAGGTCCTCGCCGCCGGCCTCTCCTCCGAGTCCGAGGGCGTGGAGCCGCGACGCCACGTCGTCGTCCTGCCCGCGTGAACGACGTTTCACGTGAAACGGTGACGGACGAGGAGTTCGACACCACCCCGCCAGCCGCACCTTCGGGTGCGGCTGCGGTGTTCGGGGACCGTATGCCGTCCGCCATCCGCTTCGTCGAGATCCTCGCCGACACGGGCGTGAGTCACGGCCTCATCGGCCCTCGCGAGGTGCCTCGGCTGTGGGAGCGCCACGTCCTCAACTGCGCCGTCATCGAGGACGCCTTCCCGCAGGACGCGAGGCTCATCGATGTCGGCTCGGGCGCCGGCCTCCCCGGCGTGGCTCTCGCCATCGCCCGCCCCGACCTCGACGTGCACCTCGTCGAGCCGATGCAACGGCGGACCGAGTGGCTCACCGCGACAGTGACCGACCTGGGGCTCGACAACGTCACCGTGCACCGCGGACGGGCCGAGGAGCTCGTCGGCGTCGTCAGCGCTCCGTGGGTGACCGCCCGCGCCGTGGCGCGGACGGCCAAGCTCGCCCGGTGGTGCGTCCCACTCCTCGACGGCCGCGGCACCGTCGTCGCGATGAAGGGACGCTCGGCCCAGGAAGAGCTCGACGCGGACCGTCGGGACCTCACGAAGCTCGGGCTCGTCGAGGCCGTCATCTCGGAGCACGGCGGGTCGGTCCTCGAGGAGCCGACGCTCACGCTGGACCTCTCGTTCGAACCGAAGGTGCGCAGGGCCGGATCATCCCGGAAGGGCTCACGCAAGCGCTGAACGCCGACTGTCTGCCGAGGCCCCGGTTCCCCTGAGGGAGCCGGGGCCTCGTCGCGTGAAGAGGGCTTCGAAGGTTCGGCGGGCGGTTCGTCGTTCTGCGATGGGCCCGGTCCTGGCGACGGGGGGATCGCGGACGCACGCATCGTGTTCCTCCGGCCAGGGTGGCTGGACGGACAGAGAGCGAGGCCTATCCGCGCCGCAGCCCCTGGGCCTCGCTCGAAGGGCAATTCGCACGCCAGGCGCAGACTGCGCCGCTCCCGACAGAGATCGGCACGCTCGGAAGGAACCGACCCTTGCCCGAAGAGGTCAGTGCGCTCCCTGGGAGCGTTGGCTTGGGCTCGAGGCCGAGACGTCACCCGTGTGGACGTGTTTCACGTGAAACACGTCAACGGCGGCACACCGAGCCTCAGTCCTTGACTGGGTGAGACAACACACGCACCACAGGGCAGAGCCGACGGCGACGCCCAGGTGCCGGCACAATCGGAGCCGGCGGCAGGGGACCGGCTGGGGCCGCCTGCTCTTCTCGCGTGGCTGTTGTCTCGGCGCGAACAGAGACCCCAGCGATGACGACCCAGCACCGGATGTGTGCATTCGCCCGTGGCGTCGGCCCCCGGTCGCCTCACCGTCGGATCCGCGGTGCGCCGACATGGACCTTGAGGTACGTGCCTGTCTCGGGGGCCTGGATGATGACCCACCCTCGGCGCGGGCCCCCAGATGACTGCGAAGGTGGGCACGTCCGCGGACGTCACGACAGGTGCCCTCATGCAGCCCGAACTGAAGGGACGTGCTCTCCGCATCACCCAGTCAGGGGCGAACTCGGCGGCCACACCGGCGCTGGACACAGTCGCGTACTGGGCAGCGGATCTGTCCATGGGCCGTGGCAGTCACACCACCCAAGCACCACACTTCCTGAGTGTGTCCCGGTGTGCGAAAGGGGTCACGGAGCTCTGTCCGCTCCCAACGAGTCATGCTGGGACCCTGTCGACCTCGGCGATGTTTCACGTGAAACATTGCGCCTTTAGCGCAATCTCACGACGGCGCGCGGGTCGGTTTGGCGTGTCGAGGGACGACGGGGTTGGATTGGCTGTTCCCGACCAACGACCGTGAGGTGGATCCCGACGATGGCAGTCGAGACCGAACGCCGTGTGACCCCAGGGCTGGGCTTCCCGGCGCTCCCCGGCTCCGAGACGACCCCGCTGGGGTGGCCGGGTGACGATGGCGTGGACCGCGGTGTTTCACGTGAAACGCCGAGGGCGTCTGGGGAGAGCGACCCCGAGCAGAGCGATGGCGACGGGAACGCCACGCCATCTGGCGCGCACGACGTGCCTGCGACGGCGCCCGTCAACGAGCAGGCCGACATACCGGCTCCCGCCGACACGCACCTCGTCACCGACGGGACCGCGACGGAGGACGTTTCACGTGAAACGGGGGAGCGGGACGGCACAGAGGCAGAGACGAGCGAGTCCCAGAAGGCTCAGGAGGCGCTGGCCAACGTCAACCGTGAGGCCTACGAGGACGTCGCCGACCTGCCCGCCGTCGGGGACGACACGCCACTGGCCATGGCCGTCGCCGAGGACGCCCGCAAGCGGATCACCCTCTCGGGTCGTGAGCTGCCCCGTCCTGCCGAGACCCGCGTGCTCACGGTCGCGAACCAGAAGGGTGGCGTCGGCAAGACGACGACGACCGTGAACGTCGCCGCGGCACTGGCCCAGGCGGGCGCGAAGGTGCTCGTCATCGACCTCGACCCGCAGGGCAACGCGAGCACGGCGCTGGGGATCGAGCACCACTCCGAGGTCGCGAGCATCTACGACGTCCTCGTCGACGGTGACCCGCTGGCCAAGGTCGTCCAGCAGTGCCCCGACGTGCCGAACCTCCTCTGCGCCCCGGCGACGATCGACCTGGCCGGCGCCGAGATCGAGCTCGTCTCGCTCGTCGCACGCGAGACGCGGCTCCAGAAGGCCGTGACGGCATACAGGGCTGAGCTTGCTGAGCGCGGCGAGAGCCTCGACTACGTCTTCGTCGACTGCCCGCCCAGTCTCGGGCTGCTCACGGTCAACGCCTTCGTCGCTGCGAGCGAGGTCTTCATCCCGATCCAGTGCGAGTACTACGCGCTCGAGGGTCTGTCACAGCTGCTCCGCAACATCGAGCTCATCCGGGACCACCTCAACCCGGCGCTCCACGTGTCGACGATCCTCCTCACGATGTACGACGGCCGCACCCGCCTGTCGGCGCAGGTCGCCGAGGAGGTTCGCAACCACTTCCCGGACCAGACCCTGCGGGCGACGGTGCCGCGGTCGGTGCGCATCTCCGAGGCGCCGAGCCATGGACAGACCGTCATGACCTACGACCCCAACAGCAGCGGCGCCCTCTCCTACCTCGAGGCCGCCTCCGAGATGGCCGCGCAGAACGCCGCCGAGAACAGCGAGGACCGTTCATGAGTGACAAGCGACGTGCCCTGGGCCGCGGCCTCGGAGCCCTCATCCCGCCGGGTGGAGGTGGCAGCACGACCCGACCCACGGACGTCTTCTTCAAGGAGCGCCCGGACGCACCCGCGGCCGGATCGGTGGCCACCGAGGAGCGCCCCACGGACGGTGCTGCCCCTGTCGACACCCACACCCAGGGTGCTCCGACGCCGGCCGACCTGCCGGCATCGTCGCAGGTCAGCGCCCCGAACGGCTCGACGACCGGCACCACCGAGGAAGCGTCGCCCTCGATGGCGACCCCGACCGACGAGCCCGACCTCGTCGCCGTCCCGGGTGCCCAGTTCGCCGAGGTGCCGCTCGACTCGATCCGCCCGAACCCGCGCCAGCCGCGCACCGTCTTCGACGAGGACGACCTCGCCGAGCTCGTCCACAGCATCCGGGAGATCGGGGTGCTCCAGCCGGTCGTCGTGCGACGCATCCCCGCGGACGCCACCGACGTCCCCGAGGGCGTCGAGTTCGAGCTCATCATGGGCGAGCGTCGCTGGCGGGCGAGCCGCGAGGCCGGCAAGGACTCCGTCCCGGCCATCATCAAGGCCACCGAGGACGACGACCTCCTGCGTGACGCGCTCCTCGAGAATCTCCACCGCAGCCAGCTCAACGCGCTCGAGGAGGCGGCGGCCTACCAGCAGCTCCTTGACGACTTCGGCTGCACCCAGGAGGAGCTCGCCGGTCGCATCGGCCGGTCACGCCCGCAGATCAGCAACACGCTGCGCCTGCTCAAGCTGCCCCCGATGGTGGCCCGTCGCGTCGCCGCCGGTGTCCTCTCCGCCGGGCACGCCCGCGCACTCCTTGGAGTCGGGGACGGCGCGGCCATGGAGCGGCTGGCCCAGCGGATCGTCGCCGAGGGACTGTCGGTGCGGTCGGTCGAGGAGATCGTCGCGCTCGGCGTCGAGGACGAGAAGCCGACCAAGCGCCGTCCGCGCGCGGGTGGTCGCCACCCACAGCTCGACGACATCGCCGCAGACCTGTCCGACCGGCTCGAGACGCGGGTCGGGATCGCCCTCGGCAAGAACCGCGGCAAGGTGACGATCGACTTCGCCTCCGTCGAGGACCTCAACCGGATCCTCGACGCGATGAACCTCCGCGGGGCACGCTGACGAGGGCCGAACAAGAGCGAATTCCGTTGTGCCACAGCGGGATTGAGTGACAACGACGAAGCCCCGGTCCAACAGGACCGGGGCCTCGTCGTCGTGGCCGACGGATCAGGCCAGGAAGGGCTCGAGCTCGCGCAGCAGAGCCGGCTTCGGCTTGGCGCCGACGATCGTCTTGACGATCTCGCCGTCCTTGTAGACGTGCATCGTCGGGATCGAGGTGATGCCGAGCTTGCCGGTGATCGCCGGGTTCTCGTCGGTGTTGAGCTTCACGACGTCGAGCTTGTCGGAGTGGTCACGCGCGATCTCCTCGAGGACGGGAGCGATCGCCTTGCACGGGCCACACCAAGGGGCCCAGAAGTCGACGAGGGTGACCTTGGAGTTCTTGACGACGTCGGCGTCGAACGAGGCGTCGTCGGTGGTGCGGGTGGCTCCCATGTGGGGGTCCTTCCTGGGGTCGGTGATGAGGAGTGGTCGGGGACGCGCGGATGCGCGGGTGGTCAGGGCGCGACGACGGCGGCGACGCGGGCCGCCTCCTGGGCGGGGGCGTGGTCCTGCTCGACCGCCGCGAGGAAGCGCTCGGCGTCGAGGGCGGCCGCACAGCCGGACCCGGCCGCCGTGATGGCCTGACGGTAGGTGTGGTCGACGAGGTCACCGCAGGCGAAGACGCCGGGCAGGTTGGTGCGCGTCGACCGGCCCTCGACGAGGACATAACCCTCGGTGTCGAGGTTGACGACGCCCTTGACGAGCTCGTTGCGCGGGTCGTGCCCGATGGCGATGAACAGGCCCGTGACGTCGAGGTCGCTCTCGACACCCGTGACCGTGTCGCGCAGCGTGACACCGGTGAGCTTGTCGCCACCGTTGACGGCGACGACCTCGCTGTTCCAGGCGAACCGGATCTTGTCGTTGGTGAGGGCGCGCTCGGCCATGATCTTCGAGGCGCGCAGCTCGTCGCGGCGGTGCACGATCGTCACCGAGCGGGCGAACTTCGTGAGGAAGGTGGCCTCCTCGACGGCGGAGTCGCCACCACCGACGACGGCGATGTCCTGGTCGCGGAAGAAGAAGCCGTCACACGTCGCACACCACGAGACGCCGTGGCCGGAGAGACGCTTCTCGTCGGGAAGCCCGAGCTCGCGGTAGGCCGAGCCCATCGCGAGGATGACCGAGCGGGCACGCCACGTGCGGCCCTCACCGTCGACGACCGACTTGATGTCGCCGTCGAGCGAGACCGAGGTGACGTCGTCGGTGACGAGCTCGGCGCCGAAGCGCTCGGCCTGGGCCCGCATCTGATCCATGAGGTCGGGTCCCATGATGCCGTCGCGGAAGCCGGGGAAGTTCTCGACCTCGGTCGTGTTCATGAGCGCGCCACCGGCGGTGACGGCGCCCTCGAAGAGGACCGGGTGGAGGTTGGCCCTGGCGGCGTAGACCGCCGCGGTGTAGCCGGCGGGGCCGGAGCCGATAATGATGACGTTGCGCACGTCCTGGCCGTCAGTCGTGTCGGCGGGGGAACTCACGAACACCGTCCCTTGTGTCTGTCATGGGGAACCACCGCTACATGCGGTGGTCAGGTGCAACCGATCCTAGGCGCTCGGGATTCCCGACACACCGCCCGACCCGCGGTCAGGGCAGCTCGACCGGACCCGCGAGGAGCGACGGGTTGCCGATCGAGCAGTCGCGACCGACCGCGTATGCCGTCCGCCCACCGCCGTGGGTCACGACGACGACCGCTGCCGGCTCGTCGTCGAACGGGGCGAGGTCGACGCGGGCGCCCGTCTCCTCGGGCAGGCCGAGGGCCACGAGGCACGACCGCACGCCGATCTCGGTGCCGATCGGGCCGATTCCGGGCGACTCCGCGGCGAGCGGTCCGGTTGGTGTCGACCCGGTGGTGGACGACACCTGCGCGGCGAACGAGGCGGTCGTGTAGCGACGCCCGGACATCGTGACGACGACCGGGCCGGGCACCGTCTGTCGCATCACGGGCGCGGTCTGGAGTGACTCGGGGGTGGTCGAGCCGCTGTCGGACCCGGCGGCACCCTCATCGGCCCGGCCACCCACCGAGCTGTCGGCCGAGGTCGACGCGTTGTCGCTGCTCGTGGCGAGGAGGCCGAGCTGGCCCGACGCCACCGCACCCCCACCGAGGAGGACGGCGGCGGCCACCGCGAGACGTGGGCCCGTGCGCGCCCACCACGATGGTCGGTCCGAGTCGGTGCCCGTCCGCGTTCCACGTGAAACGGCCGGTGCGGCAGCGTCCGCAGCGGGGACCGCATGAGCGGCGGGGAGCTCGGCGAGGGAGGACCGGATCCGGGCCACAAGGTCGTCGGGCATCGGTCCCGGGTCGGGGAGGCCGCGGAGCAGCTCCCGCATGCCCGTGGGGTCGGACTCGTCGTCGTGCAGGCTCACGCGCGCCTCCTCTCCTGGGTGGGGGACATCGACCCGCCGACGTCGCGGGCCGTCCGGGGCATGGTGGCCTCTCCCGGGTAGGACGTCATGCGCGCTCCCGAGGTTCCCGGCGTCCGTCGGCGAGGCCGCTGTCGGCGAGCAGAGCGGCGAGGGCCTCACGGCCCCGGGCGCACCGCGACTTCACCGTCCCGACCGCGACCTCGAGGACCTCCGCAGCCTCGGCGACCGGCATACCGTGCATGTCGACGAGGACGAGGGCGAGCCGCTGGTGCTCCGGGAGGGCAGCGAGGGCCGCGCGCACGTCGAGACCGGTCTCGGCCTCGCCGTGCCGGTCGTGCCGGTCGACGACGTCGATGTCGGCGACGTCCCCGGCGCGGCGGAGCACGTCGCGCTCACGCCGGAGCCTGTCGAGGCAGGCGTTGACGACGATGCGGTGCAACCAGGTCGAGACGGCGGCGTCGCCCCGGTAGGACGCTGCCCGGCGGAAGGCGTTGACGAAGCCGTCCTGCACGCAGTCGGCGGCCAGCTCGCGGTCGTTCGTCGTGCGGACGGCCACCGCCCACAGCCGGTCGCGGTGCCGGCGGAAGATCTCACCGAAGGCGTCGGGGTCGCCCTCGAGGTGCCGGGCCATGAGGGCGCGGTCCGAGGCGTCCTCGAGGCCGTCCATCTCAGTTCTTGACCTCGACCTAGCCGAGCACCGCGCGGTAGCGGCCGTTGTCGTCCTGGGTGAGCTTCGTGAACCACACGATGACGTACTGGCCCGCCGTGCCCTGCTTGACCGGGAACGTCACCGACCCGTCGGCCGAGCTCTTCTGGCCCACCCTCGTGGCGCCGCTCAGTGTCCTGTCGCCGGCGACGTAGACCTCGACGTCGGCGGTGTTGCCGAGCGTGAGGGTGATGCTGCGGGCCGCGACGTTGGGGCCGAGGTCGACGATGACGCCAACGCCCTGCTTGAGCCCACCGAGCGCGGCCGAGCCGTAGCCCTCCGACTGCCAGGCCGTCTCGGGGTTGCCGTCGAAGACGCGGGGGGCGCGCGTGCCGTTCTCCCGCCCGTCGCCCTGAGGGTCGAACCCGTCCGCGGCGAGGATCTGGAGCTTCTCGCCACCGGCGCTGGGGGAGGCGCCCGCGGAGGGAGTGCCGCTCGCCTGGGCGGAGGTGCTCGGGCTCCTGGCGGGGACGCCGCCGAAGTCGAGGTCGGTGTTGGACCCGATCTTCATCACGCCGATGATGCCCACGATGAGCGCGAGGACGAGGAAGCCCGCGACGATGCCGAGAGCGAGCTTGGACTCGTCCTTGGTGAGCGGCTCGGCCGGGACGAGCGGTGCGGGCGGCTCGAGCGAGATGTCGACACCGGTGCCGGGACGGACCCGCTCTCCGTCGGCCGTGAGGCCGGGTGCGTTCGGAGCGGTGATGCGCTCGCGGAACCCACGGCGCTCGGCGACCTTCTCGGTGGCTCGCTCGCTCACCTGGCGACCGAACGTGCCGACCCGCGACCCCGCCCGGCTCATGGCGCCGGCCACGGCCGCACCAGCACCCGCCATCGCAGCACCCGCGGCGGCTGCTGCCGCGGCGGCCGGTGTCGGGCCCGGGTCCCGCTCGTCGTCGCGGTCCTCAGCGCCCTCGGCGCGCTCGCGTCGCGCCGGGGCCGGGACGACGGGCAGCACGGCGGTGCTGTCGGCCCCGCTCGAGGAACCGGAGCCCGGCTCGTCGCTGGTCCGGGGCTGGAACGTGGGAGCCGCGGAGGACCGGTCGGGAACCGCGATCGCCTCGGTCGCGGGCGTGCCCACGGCGCTGCGGTCGATGACCCGCGTGGGGGAGTCGTCGTCGAAGACCTCGATCTCGTGCGTGGGCTCGTCGTCGGCCTCCACGGCCCCGTGGCCGTCCCGCTCCCGGTCGGCGGCATCCGGGACCGGCCCGGCACCGGCCGCCGCTCTCGGCGTCTCCGGCTCCGGCCTGCCCGCTGCCGCGGGCTCCAGGGCGGGAGGGGCGACCGGTGCGGCCGGTGCCACCGGTGCGACCGTGCTGGCCGCGGTGAGCGAGGCGGGCACTCGCGGGTCGACTGCACCCGTCGTCGCGATCGTCGAGCGGCCGGCGACCTGGCGCGAGGGCCACGGAGCGATCTGACGCGCGAAGTCACCCGGCGAGGTCGGTCCCTGGTCGTCACCGAGCGTGAGCCGGCAGAGCGCGTCGAGGTCGCGGGGCACGCCGGCGGCGATCTCCGAGGGTGCGGCGACCCCGCCGAGGACGCGGGGGGCGGACCCGAGCGACGTCTCACCGTCACCGGGCCACAGACCGGTGAGGCCGGCATACGCGAGGGAGACGACACCGATGGCGTCGCGTCGGGAGGCGTCCTCGGACTCGACGTCGTCGAGCTCGACGATGGCGGCACTCGTGGCGACGCCGCGGAGGCGGACCTCCCCGTCGGTCGTGCGCAGGACGTCCTCGGGCCGCAGGTCGAGGTGGTGCAGCCCGCGCTGGCGGGCGGACTCGAGAGCGGTGGCGACCTCGCCGACGATCCGGCGGACCTCGTCGGCGGGGATGCCGCCCTCGTGGACGAGCTGGGCCAAGGACCGGGAGTCGGCCACGTCGCTCTCGACGACCCAGGCCACTCCGCGCTCGCGGCCGACGTCGAGGACGCGGTGCAGCGTGGGCGTGTCGAGACTCGCGGCTCGGCGGCCGGCGTCGAGGACGGCACTCGCGCGGTGGTCGGAGTCGGGCAGGCACAGCACGACGACCGAGCGCCCCAGCGTGGTGTCGTCGGCGGTCCATCGCTCACACCCGTGGCGCTGCTCGATCCTGCGCTGGGTGGTGTACCGCCCGTCGAGGGTGGTTCCGGGTCCGACGCCCTCCAACGGGTGCCCCTTCCGCTCGGGTAGTGGCGACCATCCTAGGCGGGCCACCGCTCCGGTCCCGGTTCAGTCTCCGGCGAGCCGCTGCCAGGCCAGACGCGCGATCCGGCGCTCGTTGGGGAAGGTGAGGTGGCGGTGCGCGTCGCGCAGCGGGAACCACGCGACGTCGATCGCCTCGTGGTCCGGGTCGTTCTCGATCGTGAGGTCGCCACCGACCGCCTCGAGGAGGTAGTGGTGGACGTACTTGTGGATCCGGCGCTCGCCGACCGCGAACCAGTAGTCGATGGTCCCCAGCTCGATGAGGACGTTGCCCTGTATGCCGGTCTCCTCGGCGACCTCGCGGGCGGCGGTCTGCGGGAGGGTCTCGGCACCCTCGATGTGTCCCTTGGGCAGGCACCACTCGACGCGGCCGGCCCGGTTGCGCCGGGCGATGACCGCGATGACCGCCTCGCCGTCCTGGACGTCGACGACGACGCCGCCGGCGGAGCGCTCCTCGACCGCGGGGAGCCGCCGGAAGACCCGGGGCGGCTCGGCTGCGGCGTGACTCATCTGGTCACTCTAACCACGACGGTCCCGACGCCACCTCGCGTGCGGACGGCGGCGGCCGTCACGGTCGGGGCGCGACACACCGGGTGCCGACCACCCCGGTCGTATGCTCGCGCCGTGCCACTGGACCTCGACGGCGACCTCTTCGACATCGCCACGTCGCTGGCCGGCCTCCTCGGGGCGCCGGTGACGATCGAGGACCGTGACACCATCGTCATCGCGTTCTCCGGAGGCGACCAGGACGTCGACGAGGCCAGGATCAGCACGATCCTCGGCCGCCAGGTGCCGCTGAGGTACCGCGAGGCCATCGCCGCCACGGGGGTCTTCGACCGGCTGCGGACCTCCGACGAGGTCATCACCGTCGACCTGCCGGCCGAGGAGATGGTGGCGCGCGCCGTCGTCGCGGTGCGGGACGAGGGGGTGCTCGTCGGCTCGATCTGGGCCGCCATCCCGGGCGGTCCCAGCCCGGCCCAGGTCGCCACGCTCGTCGAGGCCGCCCCGCTCGTGGCCCGTCGGCTGCGTGCGGAGCAGGCGCTCGCCGACCGCGGGCGACGTGAGCGCACCCACCTCGTCACGACGTTGCTCGCGGGTGGTGACGCCGCCGACGAGGTCGCCGCCGACCACACGATGACCGGGAGGTGGGTGGCGGTCTCGATCCGAGGACCCGAGGCGGCGCGCCGTGCCCTGGGCCCGCTCACCCTGCACCTGTCGGCCGTGGCTCCGACGGCGCTGTGCGCGGGCATCGACCGCGGGATCCTCGGGGTCCTGCCCGCGGACCCGGCCCGCCGGATCCTCGACGACTTCCTGCGTCGTTTCGGTGGCGGGGACCAGCTCGTCGTGGGTCTGGGCGCCCCCACGGAGGCCGGCAACCTGGCCGAGTCCCGGATCGTCGCCGACCAGGTCGCGGAGGCGCTCGCACGCCGCGGGCGCACCGGTGAGGTCGCCGCCCTCGAGGACGTCTTCGCCGACGTCCTCGTCGACCGGCTCGACGGGTTCCTCAAGCGACACGGCGGCTCGGGCCCACTCGCCCGCCTGCGCGAGCACGACCGCCTCCACGAGAGCGGGCTCGTCGACGCCGTGCGGGCCTTCCTGGACGCCGGCGAGGTGAGTGCAGCCGCCACCGCCCTCACCGTGCACCCCAACACCGTGCGCAACCGGCTGCGCAAGGCGCGCGAGGCGTGCGGCGTGGACGTCGCGGACCCCGCGACCCGCCTCGCCCTCATGGTCGACCTGCGCTCCCGGCGCTAGTCGACCGCCGCACGGGACCGGGGGCCCTTGGCCGATCGCACAACGGTCGCCTCGCAACCGTGGCCTTTCGGGCACAGACGCCGGTGCCGGACCGGACCAGACTTCGGAGGCATGGCACAGCAACCCCAGCACGTGGTCGTCGTCGGCGCCGGCATGGTGGGTCTCTCCACCGCCTGGTACCTCCAGGAGCAGGGCGTCACCGTCACGGTGCTCGACTCCGAGGGAGTCGCCGCCGGCTCGTCGTGGGGCAACGCCGGCTGGCTCGCACCCGCGCTGACCCTGCCGCTCCCCGAGCCCGCGATCCTCAAGCAGGGCATCCTCGCGACGCTCAGGCCGGACTCACCGGTCTACGTGCCCGTCCGGGCCGACCGGCGCCTCGTCCAGTTCCTTGCCGGCTTCGCACGCCACTGCACCCCCGGCCACTGGAACAAGGCCATCGAGGTCTTCAACCTCGCCAACGCCGGCGCCCTGTCGGCCTTCGACGCGCTCACCGAGCACGAGGGCACCGGTCGCGTGGAGGAGCCCACGCTCGACGCCGAGCCGTTCCTCGCCGGGTTCGTCAGCGAGGCCGACCGGTCGGTCCTCGTCGAGGAGTTCCGCCACGTCGCCGCGACCGGCGGACTCACCGACTTCGAGCTGCTCGACCGGGACGCGCTGCATACCCTGGCGCCGTCGCTCGGCGACGCCGTGACGCACGGGGTCCGTCTCCACGGCCAGCGCTACCTCAACCCCGGCCGGTTCGTCCACGCGCTCGCGGACGCCGTCGTGGCCCGCGGTGGTGAGATCGCCACGGGGCAGCGCGTCGCGGACGTCACGCAGCGGGGCACCGAGGTCCGCGTCACCCTCGCGAACGGGGAGTCGGTCGTCGCCGACTCCGTCGTCCTCGCGAACGGCAGCTGGGTCGGGGGACTCGCGCGGGCACACGGCATACGCAAGGTCGTCCAGGCGGGGCGCGGCTACAGCTTCACCGTGCACCCCGACCAGGTGCCGACCGGACCGGTCTACTTCCCGACGCAGCGGGTGGCCTGCACGCCGCTCGGCAAGCCCGAGGAGGGCCTGCGAGTCGCTGGGATGATGGAGTTCCGCCGCCCCGACGACCCGCTCGACCCGCGCCGGGTCAAGGCCATCGTCGACGCCGCCACACCCATGTTCAAGGGTGTCGACTGGTCGCAGCGGCACGACGAGTGGGTCGGCTCGCGCCCGTGCACCACGGACGGCCTGCCGCTCGTCGGCGCCAGCCGCTCGGACCGCGTCTTCGTCGCGGGAGGCCACGGCATGTGGGGCGTCGCGCTCGGTCCGCTCACGGGGAGGCTCCTCGCTGGTGCGATGACCGGCACGTCGAGCGCCGACGACCGGGCCCTGCTCACCGCGTTCGACCCGCTGCGTCCCTAGGCGTCGATCCGCGGCCGGACCGGCCGTGTGCTCGCGACACCTATCCTTGGTCGTCGTGTCGTCCTCTCCGCCTCCCGCCGCGCTCATGAAGCAGGCCGTCTCCCGGCTCGCTCCCGTGCTGCCCCTGCTCACCGACATCGGGGAGCGGTTCACCGCAGCGGGGCACGAGCTGGCCCTCGTCGGCGGCCCGGTGCGAGATGCGTTCCTCGGGCGGACGCCGCCCGACCTCGACTTCACGACGAGCGCCTCGCCCGACGAGACCGAGGCAATCCTGCGCGCGTGGGGCTCGTCGACGTGGGACGTGGGCCGGGAGTTCGGCACCATCGGCGCGGTCCGCCGCGAGGGCGGGTCCGAGACGACGGTCGAGGTGACGACCTACCGCGCCGACGCCTACGACGGGGTGACCCGCAAGCCCGTCGTCGCGTTCGGGGAGTCGCTCGAGGAGGACCTCGTCCGCCGCGACTTCACCGTCAACGCGATGGCCCTGCGACTGCCGAGCCTCGAGTTCGTCGACCCCCACGGCGGCCTGGCGGACCTCGGCACCAGGCAGCTGCGCACGCCCTCGGCACCCGAGGTGAGCTTCGGCGACGACCCGCTGCGGATGATGCGCGCCGTGCGCTTCGTCGCGCAGCTCGGGCTCGCACCCGCGCCCGAGGTCCTGACGGCGATGCGCGCCATGGCGTCCACGATCGAGATCGTCTCGGCCGAGCGGGTGCGGGACGAGCTCGTCAAGCTGCTCCTCGCGCCGGCGCCCCGCCCCGGCCTCGAGCTGCTGGCCGAGAGCGGCCTCGCGGCCCACGTCCTGCCCGAGCTGCCCGCACTCAAGCTCGAGGTCGACGAGCACCACCGCCACAAGGACGTCTACGTCCACTCGCTCATCGTGCTCGACCAGGCCATCGCCCTCGAGGGCCCGGCCGACGGACCACCCGACTCGGTGCCCGGCCCCGACCTCTGGCTGCGGCTCGCCGCACTGCTCCACGACATCGGCAAGCCCGCCACGCGCCGGTTCGAGCCGGGTGGCGGCGTGAGCTTCCACCACCACGAGGTCGTCGGCGCCAAGCTCACCGCGAAGCGGCTCAGAGCCCTGCGGTTCGACAAGGAGACGGTCAAGGCCGTCGCCCGGCTCGTCGAGCTGCACCTGCGCTTCCACGGCTACGGCGACGGGCAGTGGACCGACTCGGCCGTGCGCCGCTACGTCACCGACGCCGGCCCGCTCCTCCAGCGGCTGCACCGCCTCACCCGCGCGGACTGCACGACCCGCAACGTCCGCAAGGCCCAGCGGCTCTCGCGCACCTACGACGAGCTCGAGGCCCGCATCGAGGAGCTCATGGCCGCCGAGGAGCTCGCCGCGGTCCGACCCGAGCTCGACGGCAACGAGATCGCCGAGGTCCTCGGCATCCGCCCGGGCCCGGTGCTCGGCCGCGCCTACAAGCACCTCCTCGCCGTCCGGCTCGACGAGGGCCCCATCGGGCGGGAGGCCGCCACCGAGCGGCTCCGCTCCTGGTGGGCCGAGCAGCCGGAGTCCGACCCCTCCTGACCAGCAGCGACGGGGAGTCCTCCCCATCGTGCCGACCGCGCCGACCCGGCTAGGCTGGTTCGGCTCCTGCAGCGCACCCGCGAGGGTGCCGTTTCCCGTCCCCATGGAGGTGGCCCGATGCCCACGGTGGGCCATCCCAGCGCCCTCAGCCCGGCCTATCCGCGCATCGAGCTCACGCTGCCCGACGACTGGACCGTCGAGCCCGGCGGCGACGCGCTCCTGCGTGCCGTCCACGGCAGGGGAGGCGACCTCGCTCCGGAGCTCACGGCATACGTCCACACGTCGCGCGAGGCGAGCACCGACGACCTCGTCGACGACCTCGCGGCCCAGGCCGGCGAGCACGACGAGGGCGAGGCGGACGAGACCTTCGTCGTCGACCTCGAGGGCCGAGAGTGGACCGGGCTCAACGTGTCGTGGATCGAGGACGGCGAGCCGGTCTACCTCGTGCACCTCGTCACCGCGGTCGAGGCGGGCGAGGTCGTGCAGCTCGTGCGGGTCACCGGCCGCATCGCCGGGCCCGACTCCGAGCAGGACTACGAGACCGTCCAGTCGATCCTCGAGACGGCGGTCGTCGACCCGATGGGCGGCGGCGCGTGAGCGGCCGGCACTACGCCTCGCTCACCGGACCCGACGTCCGGATCCGCTCCGGCGCGGCCACGCACGTGGGCCGGGTCCGCAACCACAACGAGGACGCGCTCATCGCCGAGGGACTCGTCTACGCCATCGCCGACGGGATGGGCGGGCACGCCGCGGGAGAGGTCGCGAGCGGCATCGCGGTCCGGCTCCTCGGTGAGCTCAACACCCGCACGCACGTGCGCTCCGAGGACGTCGTCGCCCTCCTGCGCCGCGTCAACGGCAACATCCTCGAGTCGGCCGCCCGCAACCCCGAGCAGACCGGCATGGGCACGACGGTCGCCGGGCTCACCGTCGTGGACGCCGGGGGCGCCGACCACTGGATCGTCTTCAACGTCGGTGACTCGCGCGTCTACCGCTTCCTCGGCAACCGGATGAGCCTCGTGACCCAGGACCACTCCGAGGTCCGCGAGATGGTCGACGCCGGCATCATCACGGCCGAGGAGGCGCTGCGCCACCCGCTCCGCAACATCATCACCCGCTCCCTCGGCACCGACCCGGGGCCCAACGCGGACGTCTGGGTCTTCCCCCCGCACCCGGGCGAGCGCTTCGTCCTGTGCAGCGACGGCCTGTCCAACGAGGTCGACGACCGGACGATCATGGTGGCCCTGCAGAAGTACGACGACCCGCAGGAGGTCGCGGACTCCCTGTGCCGGGCCGCCCTCGACAACGGTGGACGTGACAACATCAGTGTCGTCGTCGTCGCCTTCGACTCGGACGAGGATGACAACGACGAGGCCGACACCGCGCCGCGTCACACCCTGATGCCGACCTGAGGACGAACACCGTGAGCAGCACCGAGGTCACGACCCGGACCCCCGCGGGCTGGGTCTCTCTGTCCGCGGGTGAGCGCCACCTCCTCGTGCAGGGATCCGCGGCCTTCGCCGACGACCTGCGCGGCCCGCTCGGGGCCGGTGTCGCCGAGGTGCTCGAGGCCCTCTCGCGCGACGGCCTGCGCGCCCTCCCCGACTTCGCGCTCGTCGACTCCTCGGGTGAGCAGGCGCGCGTCGTCGTGCGCGGCGCGGCGGTCGTGCGCGCCGACGGTGACGACGTCACCGCAGAGGCCCGTATGCCGTGGCGCGACCTCGACGTCGCGGCCTCCGCTCTCGAGCTGGCCGGCCCCGGTGGCCGGGGCGGGTGGAAGAAGCCGCGCCGGCTCGGTCGTCCGGTCGTGGCCGCCGCGGCGCCGGAGGCCGCTGCCGGTCCGGAGGCCGCTGTCGATCCGGAGCCCGCTGCCGAGCCTGAGCCGACTCCCGAATCGGACGTTGCCCCCGAACAGGAGCCGACTCCAGAGCCAGAGCCGGCGCCCGCACCGACGCTCGAGGCGGAGCCGGACGGGCAGCCGGACGCCAGGTCGGTGTCCGAACCCGAGCTCGTGCCTGACCCCGAGCCGCAGGCCCCTCCCGTGCCGCCGGCCGACCTCACCCTGCCGCCGTCGGAGGAGTACGCCGGCGCCGCCCCCGCCGAACGGGTGGTCCCCGAGCCCGCACCGCAGCCGGAGAAGAAGGTCCTCATCGACAGCGTGCCGTGGCGCACCCTGCCCGAGGGCGACCGGTCCTCCGAGCCCGCCGCCGCGCAGCCTGCCCCACCCGCGGACGTCCCAGCGCCCCCGCCACCCGGCCAGCAGGTCCCCGACGCCGCCGACGGCCCGACCGGACCGGACAACTGGGGCCTCACCGGCCCGTCCCCCATGGCCGCCGG
>NZ_AVPI01000008.1 GCF_000768675.1 Knoellia flava TL1
CCCGAGCGCGTCGGCGAGCCCATCGGCCACGGGGTCGAGCGGGCCGGCCGTCCCGCCGTCGTGGTCGAGCCCCGTCGCGCTCGTCCCCCTCGTCGTCGCCACCCGCCGGGCGACCTGGCTCCTCGAGGTCGCCGCCGCGCGCTCCCCGAAGGCGGTGCGCTCCGCGTGGCTGCGCGACATCACCGCGCTGCAGGCCCTCACCTCCGACCTCGTCGACGCCACCGGACCGTCCGCGCCCGAACCGGACCTCGGGCAGACGCTCCCCCGGCCGGTGACCACAGCCGCCGAGGCCGCGACGCTCGCGACCGAGGCGTTGACGACCCTGCTCACCGCGATGGGCGCCGCGCTGCGACCGGCGATCGACGCCGACCCCGAGGCCGCGTTCGCCGCCCTGCCCGGCTGGCTCGGCACGGTCGCGGCGGTGGCGCACCAGCACGGCATACGGCTCACGGCGTTCCCGGGTCTCGCGTGAGGGGATTCGCGTGAGCGAGACGTCCGCGCGGGAGCCGCTCGCCCCGCTCGACCCGCGCGCCCCGGCCGAGTGGCGCACGTGGATGAGCCGGCTGCCGGCCGAGGGTGGCCCGACGGGAGCCGACTGGGTCGCGACCGTCGACCGGCTCGCCCGCGAGTGCCTGGAGGCGTGGGACCTCGAGGTGACGGGCGCGCCGATGACCGGCTGGACGGCGGTCGTCCACCCCGTCGTGCGACGCGGCGGCGAGGGCGGCCCGCTCGTCCTCAAGGTCGGCTGGCCACACGTCGAGTCGGCCCAGGAGCACCTCGCGCTGCGGGCGTGGGACGGGCACGGTGCGGTGCGGCTCGTCGCCGCGGACCCGTCACGCGGTGCATTGCTCCTCGAACGGCTCGACTCGGGCCGCGACCTCGACCCCGTCGACATCGAGGACGCCTGCACCGTCGTGGGCGGGCTCTACCGCGAGCTGCACGTGCCCGCGCCACCGACGATCCGGACGCTCACGGCATACCTCGACCCCTATCTCACCCAGCTGCGCCAGCGCACCGACCTGCCGCGACGAGTCGTCACCCGCGTCACGGGACTGGCCCGTGAGCTGCTCGCCGAGCCCGGGCCGAGGGTGCTGCTGCACACGGACCTGCACTTCCAGAACGTCCTCGCTGCCGACCGGGCGCCGTGGCTCGCCATCGACCCGAAGCCGCTCGCCGGACCTGCGGCATACGAGCTGCATCCGTTGCTGCGCAACCGGATCGAGGAGATGGGCACGGGCTCGTCACTGCGCTGGTCGGTGCGGCAGCGGCTCGAGCTGGCATGCGACGCGGGCGGCGTCGACGAGGAGCTGGGGCGGCTGTGGTGCATCGTCCGGTGCGGCGTCGAGATCCTCTGGGCGGCGGTCGACGGGGACGACACCGAGCTGTCGAAGAACCTCACGCTGCTCAAGGCGCTCGAGGACTGAGCCGGACGGCGTCACCGGGCACCCCGGGTCAGCTGCGCCAGCCGTACTCCACCTCGGGGCGTCCGGCGCCGGAGTAGCGCGAGCGCCGTGTGGCGACACCGCTCTCGTGGAGGTGCTCGAGAAAGCGCCGCGCGGTCACCCTGCTGACCCCCAGCTCGCCGGCGACCTCGCTGGCGGACAGCGCCGACGGCGACTCCCGCAGCGTCGAGATGACCCGGCCGAGCAGCTCCTCGGACATCCCCTTGGGCAGGCTCACCGGGCGGGTCGGGCGGGCGGCGGCGAAGACCTGGTCGACCTCCGCCTGGCTGCCGACCTCGGCGGCGGCGACGTGCGTCGCGCGGTAGTCGAGGTAGGCCGAGAGCCGGTCGCGCAGGGTGCCGAAGGCGAACGGCTTGAGGACGTACTGGACGACGCCGAGCGAGACCGCCGACCGCATGATGTCGAGGTCGCGCGCGGAGCTCACCGCGATGACGTCGGCGCCGTGACCGGCCGCGCGCATCGCCCGCACCACCTCGAGCCCGTGCCGGTCCGGCAGGTTCATGTCGAGCAGGACGACGTCGACCTCGGTGCCCTGGAGCGCCCGCAGCGCCTCCTGGCCCGTCGACGCCACGGCGACGACGACGAACCCCGGCACGCGGCCGACGTAGGTGGCGTGCGCCTCGGCGGCGACCGGCTCGTCCTCGACGACGAGGACGCGCAGCGGGTCAGGCACGGGACTCCTCCTCGCGGGGCACGAGCGGCAGGCTCACGACGAAGCGCGCACCAGGCGGGCCCGTCACGTCGAGGGTCCCACCGAGCCGGTCGATCGTCTGGGCGACGAGCGCGAGACCGATGCCGCGCCGGCCCGCACGGCCTTCACCCTTGGTGCTGAACCCGCGCCGGACGACGGCGTCGACCCCCGCCTCGGGCAGCCCCGGACCGGAGTCGGAGACCTCGAGGACGAGGTGGTCGTCGTCGACGCGGGCGTCGACCTCGACCCGGCGCTCCGACCCGGGTGGCAGGCTCGCCACGGCGTCGAAGGCGTTGTCGATGAGGTTGCCGGCGATCGTCACGACGTCGCGCACGGGCACGGCGCCGGTCGGCCACTGCGCACCGGGCGCGATGCGCAGGTCGATGCCCCGCTCGCTCGCCTGGGCGCTCTTGCCGACGAGGAGGGCGGCGAGGGCGGGCTCGGTGTCGGCCGCGACGACGTCGTCGGTGAGCTGCTGGGTCACGGCGAGCTCGTCGGTGGCGAAGTCGAGCGCGCGCTCCACGTGGCCGAGCTCGATGAGCGAGACGATCGTGTGGATCCGGTTGGCCGACTCGTGCGCCTGCGAGCGCAGCGCCTCGGTGACGCCGCGCGCGGAGTCGAGCTCACCGGTGAGGTGCTCGAGGTCGGTGCGGTCGCGCAGGGTCGCGACGGTGCCGAGCCGGCGACCCTCCCACATCGCGGGGGCGGTGCCGAGGACGAGGACCCGGGCGTCGGTGACGTGGAGCTCGTCCTCGCGCCGCTCGCCGTCGGAGAGCGCGGCCGTGAGCCCCGGGCTGAGGCCGAGGTCCGCGAGGGGCCGGCCGCTCGCCCCGTCGGGGAGCCCGAGCAGACGGACCGCCTCGTCGTTGGCGAGCTGGAGCCGGCCGTCCTGGTCGACGAGGAGGAGGCCTTCGGTGACGGCGTGGAGGACGGCGTCGTAGTACTCGTACATCTCGCGCAGCTGCTCCTCGCCGAGCCCGAGCGTCTGGCGGCGGGTGCGCCGCGAGACGAGTCCGGTGCCGAGGCCGGAGAGCAGCGCGGCCGCGGCGCCGGCGAGGAGGAGACCGGGCAGCTGCTCGCTCACCGCGCGCGACAGGGCGGTGCGCCGGATGCCGACCGACACGAGCCCGACGACCGTCCCGGCGTCGGACTGGACGGGCACGACGACCCGGCGGGAGGGACCGAGGGTGCCGGTGTAGTCCTCGACGACCTCACCACCGCGCACGGCCGCGTCGATGTGGCCGAGAAACTTCTGACCGACCTGCGACGGGTCGGGGTGCGAGTAGCGCACGCCCGCGGTCGTCATGACGACGACGAAGTCGGTGCCGGTCCCGCGGCGCACGTCCTCGGCGTAGTCCTGCACGGCCGCGGTCGGGGTGGCCGACGCGAGCGCGTCGACGACGGCCGGGGTCGAGGCGACGGTGCGGGCCACGGACATGGCCCGGCTCGTCGCCTCCTGCGTCTGGGCGCGTCGGGCCTGCACGTAGGCAGCGGCGAGCCCGACGGTGACGACGAGCAGCGCGACCCCGACCTGGAGGACGAACGTCTGGGTCGCCACGCTCCACCGCGCCGGCGAGCGCGGGGAGCTCACCCGGCCCGCCGGCATACGGGACAGGGGTGCGCGCGGGGCAGCTCGCGCACGGCCCCGCGGAACTCAATGAACACAACGGTGACCCTAGCCAGTCGCGACACCAGAATCGGGGTCGCCCAGACCCGGGACCACCCCGGGCCCGCCCACCCAGGAGAAACCCGTGACCGACAACGTCGTCGACCGGCCCGTGCGCCGGGACCGCACGCACTGGCTCTACATCGCCGTCATCATCGCCATGGTCCTCGGCATCGCCGTCGGGATCATCGCCCCGGACTTCGGCGTCAAGCTCAAGTGGCTCGGCACCGCGTTCGTGGACCTCATCAAGATGATGATCAGCCCGATCATCTTCTGCACGATCGTCCTCGGCATCGGCTCGGTCCGTCGCGCCGCGCAGGTCGGCAAGGTGGGTGGGCTCGCCCTCGGCTACTTCCTCACGATGTCGACCGTGGCCCTGGCCGTGGGTCTGCTCGTCGGCAACATCGTCAAGCCCGGCGCCGGGCTCAACCTCACCGACGAGCTCGCGGCGAGCGGCCAGAAGGCCGTCGGCGAGGAGCACGAGACGACCGTCGACTTCATCCTCGGGCTCATCCCCGACACCCTCGTCTCGGCGCTCACCGCCGGCTCGGTGCTCCAGACGCTGCTCGTCGCCCTGCTCGTCGGCTTCGCGCTCCAGAAGATGGGCCGCGCGGGCGAGCCGATCCTCGGCGGCATCCGTCACCTCGAGCGGCTCGTCTTCCGCCTCATGGCGATGATTATGTATGCCGCACCCATCGGTGCGTTCGGAGCCATGGCTGCCGTCGTGGGCGCCACGGGCTGGCAGGCGCTCAAGTCGCTCGCGCTCATCATGGTCGCGTTCTACGTGACGTGCTTCCTCTTCGTCTTCGTCATCCTCGGGGCGCTGCTCAAGGCCGTCACCGGCATCAACGTCTTCGCGCTCCTCAAGTACCTCTCGCGCGAGTTCCTCCTCATCCTCTCGACGTCGTCGTCGGAGTCGGCCCTCCCCCGCCTCATCGCCAAGATGGAGCACGCCGGCGTCTCCCGCCCGGTCGTCGGCATCACGGTCCCGACGGGCTACTCGTTCAACCTCGACGGCACGGCGATCTACCTGACGATGGCCTCGCTGTTCATCGCCGAGGCGCTCGACAAGCCGTTCTCGATCGGTGAGCAGGTCTCGCTGCTGCTCTTCATGATCATCGCGTCCAAGGGCGCCGCCGGTGTCACCGGCGCCGGGCTCGCGACCCTGGCCGGCGGCCTCCAGTCGCACCGCCCCGACCTCGTCGACGGCGTCGGCTTCATCGTCGGCATCGACCGCATGATGAGCGAGGCGCGGGCCCTGACGAACTTCGCGGGCAACTCGATCGCGACGGTGCTCATCGGGCACTGGGTCGGCGAGCTGGACCGACCGAAGCTCGACCGGGTTCTCGCCGGCGACGACCCGTTCGACGAGGCGTCGATGCTCGACGACCACGACGACGAGGGTGCCGAGCGAGACCTCGTCGGCGACCCGCAGTCGCAGACCGTCGGTCGTCACTGACCCCCTCCGTCTGGAAGGCCCGGATTCCCGATGTCGGGGATCCGGGCCTTTCCTGGTGCTAGTGGGCCCGGGTCGCCGACACCACGCGGGAGCGGACAGGTGTCATTTGGGTTGAGAGCCAATAGGTGTTTCGAAGTACCTATCGGTTCTCCACCCGAACCGACCCACGCGACACGCTGCCAGCGCCTCATCGTGGTCCGGCAAGCGGCACAGCGTCAGGTTTGGGAATCGGCTCCCCCTCGAACTACCCCGTTGTTGAGGTTTGCTCGAGAAGACCTATACGAGAACTAAGCTCCGACTCGCGTCGCGGTCGCAACCGGACTGGCCTTTGCGATCGTGTCAGCGAGCGCCGCGATCTCTTGTTCGACGTGTTCGGGCGGGCCGCCTAGGTCGACAGATCGAAGCACCAACTTCTTGGCGGCGTTCCTCACAGTCACGACACTATGGTCCGTATCGTCCTGACGCCTGCAATAGATCAACATCCCTTCGGACAGGTCCATCGCCGTTGCATACGCCAGGAGCTGGTAGTAGTCCCCACTGCGGCCGCGTGCATCCGTTGCCAGCTTGTACTTGACGTCTGCCACGTAGCAGACCTCGCGGCCCGGTTCGCGGAACACGAGGTCCGGTTGCATGGCCACCTGTCGCCCTAGGCCCAGGTGCACAGTGGGCTCGTCGACGACGTTCAGAGTGCCTCGAAGTTCGCGCCGGAGACGCTCGGTAACAAATCTCTGGAACAGGTCATTCATGTCCACCATGAAGGAAGAGGCGGAAGTCGCTCCCCGCACATCAGTGAGTGTGAGGTTCGCGAGCACAAGGCGAGCGAGCCCCAGTGCCGGCGCATAGTGCTGGTTGAGCCTGGTCATCCGAATCATGTCGACTGTGTCGGTTCGGATATCCGTGTCGGACACGCCCTCTAGAGCGACGAGTTGCCGCATGAGGCGCCGCCGCTCTGCGGCGTCCACCCGAGGAACCCGCAGTGCCAGCCGGACGGCCGCCCGTAAAACGCGGTTCTCAATGACGTCCTCCGAGAAGTCGTCGTATGAGCAAGCCACCGGTGTGAGAACTCCCGAGCGTTTGAACTGGCCGACGATGTCCAGCCGGCCACGCAACGCGACGAGCGACTCGTCCCGCGCTTGGTAGGACCGCAGGACTCCGCGGCCGAGGGTGGTCTCGACCGTTCTCGCGAAGAAGGCGATGACTGATGGCAGCAGGTCGGAGGTGACGTCGTAGTCGAAGGCTTCCTTGCGCCACGCGCTCGGCGGGAGTCCTGGCTCGAGCAGCAAGAAGAGGTTCTCCGGGTTGATCTTGGGACGGATGAGCAGTTCTATCCCGTCCACCACGAGTGAGCCCACGTACGACGTGGCCGTGACGCGCCAAAGACCTGCCGGGGCCGGAGTGACGTCAACGAAGCCTGTTCGTTGGATGGCCTCCGCCTGTGTGCGCGTCAGCTCAAGCTCCGACCAGCCGTACTCCGAGAGGACAGGCACGATTGTCAGCCCCCAGCCTCGTCGGATGCCGGCTCCGCGGTGATCGACTCTGGAGCCAGATCGCTGAAGCGGCCCCAAACCTGCGCGAACCGGAAGCGGTCGATGCGTGGGGCGTCGCCGAAGAACTGATCTTCGATAAACGGCTCGATGTCGTACTCCCAGATCCGCCGGAGCACGTCTTTGTCGAGGCCGGGCCTCATGAAGTGGCTCGGTCCAAGTTGCAGATGAGGGCCTCCGAGCTCCTGCTCAAGCTCGTCATTGACCTGGGCCACCAACTCGCCGACCCACGCTGGCTCTCCCTCGCGCTTGAGCCAACGATCTAGGAGGCCCGCCATCGGGCCGTGATTCGGAAAGAACGGTACGAAATGGAAGCGGCGCCGCAGAGCCGCGTCGACCAACGCGATCGAACGGTCCGCGGTGTTCATGGTGCCGATGAACCAGATGTCCTTGGACAGTTCGAACGGGTCGTCGGGACGGTAGAGGGTGCGCACCGGAGTGTTGCGGTATTCGAAGAGGAACAGCATCTCGCCGAGAACCTTCGGCAGGTTGGCGCGGTTGATCTCGTCGATGATCATGAGGTGGCGTCGTCCCGGCGCGTCACTTGCCCGCGCAGCCAGTTCCGCGAGCGGTCCACGCTGCAAGCGGTACGACATGACGCCTTCCGCGTCGGTCTCGGGTCGATAACCCTCGAAGAAGTCCTCGTAGGAGGTGGACGGGTGAAACTGAACGACGGGCCGGCGCTCAGCATCCGGTACCAGCGCCTCAGCCAACTTGCGAGCGAAGTAGGTCTTTCCGGTACCGGGCGGCCCGTAGAAGACCACCTGGCGCTTGTCCTCCAGTAGCGCGACCACATCATCGATGAAGGCCCGATCGACAAGAGCTTCCTCAGCCAATTCATCGAGGGGATCAGCTGTCGGTTGGGGTTCATGGCCCTCCCCCCGCTCGGCGTACCAGTAAAGGAACGCGCCGACGCCGAGGGCATCCCCCGGGAAATAGCGATCGAGTCGGGCGCGCAATGCGTCGTTAGATGCGACTTGCCGCTCGCCTATCGAGGTGGCTTCTGGTGCGCTGATACCCAAAAGTTTGAGCATCCGCAGCTTCCCTTTCGGGCCCGTGTACGGGTACACGGTGATGAACTGCTCAGGGTGGGTGATGGCCAGCATTTTCATGATGACCGACTCGCCGAGACCCTTGACTCGGAGGGAGTCCTCGTCAAGGACCCGATCGATACGAGTCGCGGGAGAGTCATCGCCCCAGCAGAGGTAGCGGAACGTCTCGATGATCCGGTGGTACTCGGCTTCGTCGGCATCACGCAGGCTGGTGTTGAGGATCGACATGGGTCCGGTACCGCCGTATCCGCCGGCGTTCCAGATGCGTCGTAGGTCGACCCGGTCAACGATCGCGAGATCGTCAGGGTCGAGGAGCTTGGCGAAGTCTCGCCGGGTCGCCTTGTCATGCTCGTGGCCGGGCGTCGGATACCCGGTCGATTCTCTGAACTCGGCAACGATGGGGGCGAGATCGTCATCTCGGTCGATGATCTCGGTGTCGCCGTTAAGTTCTGCAATCAGCGGTGCAACATCGCGCGCCGTCTGGAGCACCTGATTGACAGCGTCCAGCGACCCGAGCGCCTCGCGGCCGAACCAGCGCGCGTAGATCACCTCGCCAGATCCGCCCCCGATGAAGCCGACGTCCTTGCCGATTCGTGATCCGCCGCTGGCAAGGACCTCGTAGCCGGGCAGCGGGTGGCTCTCCAGGAGCTTGAGGACGCGCTCGGTGCCTCCGGCATCTCCGTCCGGATAAGGGCGAAGCCCAATTGCAAGTCCGCGCCCATTGAGCCAGACACGGACGGCGAGGCCATAGCTGGTGGGGACCCGCCAGTCGACCCAGAGGTCGCCACGCGGCCACACCCCATCCCACATCAAAGCAGGCTTGTTCCACTTGAGCGTGCGACCGGCCGACTCGGCGACTCGGGCTTCGAGGGATGCGCCGATGTGGTGCGCCACGGCGACCAGAGCGCGCGCGTTCGCTCGGTACTGCTCGGGGTCGTCATGCGCTTTGTTCGCACCCTCGCGAAGAGCCGCCCGGTCGCAAAGGACCTCGTCGATGACCACGGGCTGGGTGTCGGCCCACCAGGCTGCCACCTGCTCGAAGCGGATCGGATCGCCGTCGAGATCCATCGCGTGGCGGTACAGCGCGGCATAGCGGACACCTTGGTCGTCGTAGTCCGCGGTTCCGGTGCAATAGTCCAAGTAGAGGGTCGACTTGGGCCACGCCACAGGCCATGCCTTCGGATCATCGAGGCCCCAATAATACGACGCGACGAACGGCGCACGTTTGGGGCTGGGATGCGCACCTACTCGAATTGACTCCAAGTGGTCAGCGAGGAGTCGGACTTTACGCATCGCGTCGTCCAGGTCTGTTGGCGTCGTCAGCGCATCCAGCAAAACACTGACCGCGGCGTCCGGATCGGGTGAGATCTTGTTGATCTGGTTGATGATCATTTGGCCGGCGGCGCCAGCAAACCCGGACGTGAAGGTCCGCACCCACTTGTCAGTCCCCGCTTGGAAGGCGCTCAGGTCGCGGGACTTGCGCAGCGCGGCGAGGAACGGACGCGCCTCATCCGCATGTGGGGCGATGTTTGTGTCACGCCATGGGACGTAACTTTTGTCTACTCCCGCCGCGAATCGCTGGACGTGCGCCTCGTGCCACCTTCGCTGGAACTCCCGCTCCTGGACCTCGACATCCTCGTGGTGGGTCATGTCGCTCCCGTTCTCTCGCCTCGGGGGGAGCGTAGCGATGACCCGCAACCTTGGCAGGCCTGCGCAGGAATGGGCGCAACCCGTCACGGCATCCCAGTCGCGGGGTCGCCCCGAGTCGATGACCTATGGGTGTTTTGGAGTACCCATCGGCTATCGACCAACACCGGCCTATGTAACGGCGCCCCTCGCCTCTTCCTCGTCCGGGGAGCGGCATACGGTGCAAGCATGGCGAACCGACTCGCGACGTCGACCTCCCCCTACCTCCTCCAGCATGCCGACAACCCGGTCGACTGGTGGGAGTGGGGGGATGACGCCTTCGCCGAGGCACGCCGGCGCGACCTGCCCATCCTGCTATCGGTCGGCTACGCCGCCTGCCACTGGTGCCACGTCATGGCGCACGAGTCGTTCGAGGACGAGCACGTCGCCGATGTCGTCAACGCCGGGTTCGTCGCCGTCAAGGTCGACCGCGAGGAGCGTCCGGACGTCGACGCGGTCTACATGAACGCGACGACCTCGCTCACCGGCCACGGCGGCTGGCCGATGACGTGCGTCCTCACCCCCGACGGCGACCCCTTCTTCGCCGGGACCTACTTCCCGCGCGAGCAGTTCCTCAGCCTGCTCGCCAACGTCTCCCGCGTGTGGTCCGAGCAGCGCGCCGACGTCCTCGCCTCCGGCGCGCACATCGCCGCCCGCCTGCGTGAGGTCACCGCGCCCGGGCCGTCCGCGCCCATCACCCGCGAGACGACCTCGTATGCCGTCCGCGCCCTCCGCGGTCACTACGACCTCACGCGGGGCGGCTTCGGTGGTGCACCGAAGTTCCCGCCCTCAATGGTGCTCGAGTTCCTCCTGCGCCACCACGCCGCCACCGGCGACGCCGATGCCCTCGCCATGGCGCGCGGCACGTGCGAGGCGATGGCGCGCGGCGGCATCCACGACCAGCTCGCCGGCGGCTTCGCCCGGTATGCCGTCGACGCCGACTGGGTCGTCCCCCACTTCGAGAAGATGCTCTACGACAACGCCCAGCTGCTGCGCGTCTACGCCCATTTGTGGAGGGCCACAGGCGAGCCTCTCTGGCACCGGATCGCCTCTGGCACAGCGGACTTCATCATGCGCGACCTCGGCACGGCGCAGGGCGGCTTCGCCTCGGCGCTCGATGCCGACACCGTCGTCGACGGCGTCTCGGTCGAGGGGGCGACCTATGCCTGGACCCCGGCACAGCTCGTCGACGTCCTCGGTGAGGAGGACGGACGCCGGGCCGCGCGGCTGCTCTCGGTGACCGAGCGGGGCACCTTCGAGCACGGCTCCTCGACGTTGCAGCTGCGCGAGGACCCCGACGACGAGGCGTGGTGGGCCGACGTGCGCGCCCGCCTGCTCGCGGCCCGCGCGGCCCGGCCGCAGCCGGCCCGCGACGACAAGGTCGTCACGTCGTGGAACGGGCTGGCGATCGCCGGGCTCGCCGACGCTGGCGTCCTGCTCGGCCGGCCGGACCTGCTCGACGCAGCGACGCGGTGCGCGCGCTTCGTCGTCGACTCCCACCTCGTCGACGGACGGCTGCGACGCGCGTCGCGGGACGGCGTCGTCGGCGCCGCCGCCGGGGTGGCCGACGACCACGGCAACCTCGCCGAGGGCCTGCTCGCGCTGCACCAGGCGACGGGCGAGCCGGAGTGGCTGGTCGTCGCCGGCGACGTCCTCGACGTCGCCCTGGCCCACTTCCGCGACGCCGACGGGGCGGTGCACGACACCGCCGACGACGCCGAGCAGCTCTTCACCCGTCCCCGCAGCCAGGGCGACAACGCCGAGCCGAGCGGGCTCTCCTCGCTCGCGGGCGCGTGGCTCACCCTCGCCGCCCTCACCGGCTCGACGACCCACCGCGAGGCCGCGGAGTCGGCCCTCGCCGCGGCCGGGCCCCTCGCCGAGCGCGACCCCCGCTTCGCCGGCTGGAGCCTCGCGGTCGCCGAGGCCGCGCTGGCCGGCCCGCTCCAGGTCGCGCTCGTCGGCGAGGGTCCCGCCG
Organism: Knoellia flava TL1; assembly: GCF_000768675.1. GTDB lineage: Bacteria > Actinomycetota > Actinomycetes > Actinomycetales > Dermatophilaceae > Knoellia > Knoellia flava. The sequence continues at coordinate 11,537 of NZ_AVPI01000008.1, forward strand.
CCGACGAGATGCTCGCCGTCGCGCGGTGGAGCACCTCTCCCGGGCTCGTCCTCGCGCACGGCGCTCCGGACTCCCCCGGCCGCCCGCTGCTCGAGGCGAGGCCGCTCGTGGGAGGTGGGCCGACGGCATACGTGTGCCGTGGGTTCGTCTGCGACGCACCCGTGACCGACGTCGAGGACCTGCGAGTGGCCCTCGTCAGGCCTGGAGAGTGACGCGCCCCTCGATGCGGGTCACCGCGTCACCGGAGACCCAGACCTCGCCGTCGGCGGCCTCGACGTGCACGCGGCCCCCGCGGCCGATAACCGAGCCCTGCCGCGCGACATAGGAGTCGGGCAGGGCTCCGGTGCCGACCAGCCACTGGGCGAGGCCCGCGTTGGCGCTGCCCGTGACCGGGTCCTCGGCGAACTCGTTGCCATCGGCATAGAAGGCGCGCACCTCCACGTCCGCGCCCACCTCGGCCGCCGTCGCGTCGTCCCACCGCCCGAGCAGGCAGACCTTGAGGTCGGTGAAGGCCGCGAGGTCTGGCACGACATCGACCACCGCCGACGCGGCGCCGAGGTCGACGCCCACCCAGCCGGGCCCGTTGTCGACCCAGGCCATGTCGTCGACCGTCGACGCGTCGAGCCGCAGCCCGCGCAGGATGCGTGCCCGGTGGTCGTCTTCGACGGGACCGGAGCGACGCAGCGGCGGTGCCGCGAACCCGAGCCTCGGTGAGCGCCGCACGTCCACGAGCCCCGCGCCGCACTCCTGCACGACGACGTCGCCCTGCGGCTCACCCCCGGCCTCGAGCCAGGCGTGCGCGCTCCCGATCGTCGGGTGGCCCGCGAAGGGCAGCTCGCCGCCCGTCGTCCAGATGCGCACGCGGTAGTCCGCGCGCGGGTCGGTCGGCGCGCAGAGGAACGTCGTCTCGGACAGGTTGGTCCAGCGTGCGAACGCCGCCATCTGCGCGTCGGTCACCCCGTCGGCGTCGTGGACCACCGCGAGCGGGTTGCCGAGCCACGGCTCGGAGGAGAAGACGTCGACCTGGCGGAAGGGCAGCACCGGCCCATCCCAGCACACGTCCGGTCAGAGCAGGACGAGCCGGTATGCCGGGTCGCGGGCTTCCAGCAGGCGTCCCGCCCGCGCGGGGTCGACGAAGGCGGCGGTCGCCCAGACGTCGGCCCACAGGAGGTCCGGGCCGACGACGGTCGCGGAGCCGGGCCGGTTGACGCCGGCGCCGGTGCGCGGGTCCACGATGTGCGCGCCCCGCGCCGCCGCGCCCGAGGTAGCGACGGCCCCACGGCACAGGGTGACGACGTCGGCGATCCGGCCACGGACCCGGGGGTCCTCGATGCCGATGCGCCACTGCGGCGCCGGTCCGTCCCATCCGCGGCCGGTGCCGACGACGACGTCGCCCCCGGCGCCGACGCTGAAGGCGATGCCGGGCACCTCCTCGAGGTGGGCCGCGGCCGCCGAGACCGCCCAGCCCTTGACGAGCCCGGTCGGGTCGAAGGTCGGCCGGCCGCCGTCGCGGCTGCGCCAGGCGCGGAACAGCCCGTCGGTCCGGTCCTCGGCCTCGAGGCACAGCTCGGTGACCTCGGCGACCCACGGGTGGGCGGCGTCGGCGTCGAGCTCGCCGTGCTGGAGCCGGAGCAGGTCGCTGTCGGCGCGCCAGGTGCTCAGCGTGCGGTCGACCCGTCGCAGGTGCGAGTGCACGTGCTCGCTCGCCGCGTCAAGGACCGGGTCGTCGGGGTCCGTCGTGCGGACGTGGATGCTCACCGCGGTGCCCATGACGTCGTGGACGAAGACTCGTCGCGACGGTCCGGGCGGCGGGGGCGGCTGCTGGGCCGGCTGCTGCCCGTGCCGCGACGCACGGAGAGGGATCTCGAGGGTGCTCACAGCCCCGCCTGGTCGAGCGCGGACTGCAGCGACTGGATGTAGCCCTCGGACGTGAAGGTCGCGCCCGAGACCATGTCGATGTCGGCGCTCTGCGCGGAGACGGCCTCCTCGTTGAGGATCGGCACGGCCCGCGAGTTGATCTCCTGGTCCTTGTGGTCGCGCCACGGCACCTGCGTGACGTCGACGGCGGTGACCTTGCCGTCGGCCACCGTGATCTGGACCTGGACGTCGCCGTAGCGCGTCGAGACCGCGTCGCCGGTGACGGTCGTGGATCCCGAGGAGCTGGAGGCGCCGGCGGAGCCGGAGGACCCCGACGAGTCCGAACCCGATGAACCGGAGGTCGACGAGTCGGACGAGCTCGAGCCCGACGAGCCGGACCCGGACGACCCGGACGACCCGCTCGACCCGGACCCGCCGGCGGCGACGACCCCGTCGTTCGCTGCGGCGACGGCACTCGTCGTCGTGCCCGCGGAGGTGGACGTGTGGTAGCTGAAGAGGAGCACGAGCATCGTCACCGTGCTCGCGGCCCACATGGTGATGCGGCGCATGGTTCGTCTCCGGTTCGGTGTCGAGGTGGGGGTCAGTAGCTGAAGCGTTCGAGGTGGACGTGCTCGTCGGGCACGCCGGCCTCGACGGCGGCGGCACGAGCGGCCTCCATCCAGGCCGGGCTCCCGCAGAGGTAGACGTCGTGCTCGGCGACGTCGGGGACGAGGTCGCGCAGGGCGTCGGCGTCCGTGAGGTGCGACGCCTGGGCCGGCAGCCAGGTCGGGCGGCCGGGGATGCGTGGGCCCGCGACGACGACGTGCCGGGCACCCTTCGCGGCCGCGAGCGCGGAGATCTCGTCGCCGAGGACGGCCGCACCCCGGTCCCGCACCCGCTGCACGACGGTGACGTCGCCGGGCGCCGCGTCGAGCTCCTCGAGCAGGGCCCGCATCGGGGTGATGCCGATGCCCGCGCCCATGAGCAGCACCTTGCGCCTCGTGCGAACGCCCTCGTGGAGCCGTCCGTAGGGACCCTCGAGCAGGACGCGCGTCCCCGGCCGCAGGGTCGCGAGCCGCCGGGTGCCGTCACCGACGTGCGCGGCGGTGAACCGGAGCGAGGTGCCGTCGGGCGCCGCCGACAGCGAGTAGGGGTGCGCCCGCGTCCAGCCCGGCCCGTCGAGGAAGCGCCACTGGAAGAACTGCCCGCCGCGCGCCCGCAGCCGAGCGACGCCCGGGCCGGTGACGGTCACCGTCGTCACGTCGTGGGCGTCGTGGCGGACCTCGGCGACCCGCAGCGGTGAGCGCAGCGAGCGGACGAGAGGCACGCCCACCCGGAAGACGAGCACGGAACCCGCGGCGACGGCATACAGGGTCCACCAGAACCACGTCGAGACGGGCGACGCGGTGAAGTCGCGACCGGTCCACAGCTGGTGCGGCAGGGCGAGGCCCGCGCCGAGGTAGCCGTAGAGGTGGATGAGGTGCCACGACTCGTAGCGGAGGCGGGCGCGGGCCCGCTTCACCGAGGTGACGACGACCATGACGAGCGCCGCAGTCCCGGCGACCGCGAGCAGCATGCCCGGGTAGCTGACGACGAGGTCCCACACGGTGCCCCACAGCCCGAGGTCGGAGGACGCCGCGTAGCCCAGGACGATGAGCACGATGTGGCCGAGCATGAGGGTGAACGAGGCGAACCCGACGAGGCGGTGGGTGCGCGCGAGGCGGTCCTGGCCCCAGGCCTGCTCGACCCACGGCAGGCGCGCCATGAGCAGCACCTGGACGAGCAGGAGGGCCGAGGCGAGCAGCCCGGTCAGCCGGCCGAGCGAGGTGAGCCCGTCCGCGAGCCCGGTGAGGTCGTGGAGCCCGCCGTGGAGGACCCAGAGGGAGGTCACCCAGACGAGCAGCGCCCAGAGGGCGAGCCCGGAGGACTCCCGCCACCAGCCGGGGACGGGTGCGGCGCCGGGGGCGCGCCGGCTGTCGACGACGCGGGGGCGGGGAAGTGCGGTCATGGTTCGAGGGTGGTGGCGCCGCCTGTGGCCCTGCTGTGGGCGAGCACTGCGCGCGCAGTGAGTCAGACGGGTCCACAATGGCGCTCGTGACGACGTCCCCGCCGCCTCCCGTCGACCTCGCCGGAGTCGCGCCCGAGCTGCGCGAGATGTTCATGCTGCGCCTGGAGCGCTGGTGGCCCGACCTCCACGACGCGCTCGTCTCGCTGCACGGCACCGGCGCCATTCCCCTCGCCGAGGAGCTCGTCTCCCTTGCGGCACAGGCGTTCCGGGACCGCTCCCCCGCCCTGCGACGCCGCGACCTTCAGCGCATCCTGCGTCCCGACTGGCTCCAGGACCCGTCGATGATCGGGTATGCCGCCTACACCGAGCGGTTCGCGGGGAACCTTCGCGGGGTGGTCGAGGAGATCCCGTACCTGCGAGACCTCGGGGTGACCTACCTCCACCTCATGCCGCTGCTCCAGCCGCGCGAGGGCGACAACGACGGCGGCTACGCCGTCGCCGACTACCGCGCCGTCCGTCCGGACCTCGGCGACATGGACGACCTCTCGGACCTCGCCGCCGCGCTGCACGAGGAGGGCGTGAGCCTCGTGCTCGACCTCGTCCTCAACCACGTGGCACGCGAGCACGACTGGGCCGCGCGAGCGCGAGCCGGCGAGCCGGCATACCGGGACTACTTCCACGTCTTCCCCGACCGGACGCTGCCCGACGCCTACGAGCGCACGCTGCCCGAGGTCTTCCCCGACTTCGCGCCCGGCAGCTTCACGTGGGACGACGAGCTCGACGGCTGGGTGTGGACGACGTTCAACGAGTGGCAGTGGGACCTCAACTGGGCCAACCCGGCCGTCCTGCGCGAGTTCGCCGCGATCATCCTCGAGCTCGCCAACCGCGGCGTCGACGTCTTCCGGCTCGACGCGATCGCGTTCATGTGGAAGCGGATGGGCACCGACTGCCAGGGCGAGCCGGAGGTGCACGCGATCACGCAGGCGCTGCGTGCCGTGACCCGGATCGCCTGTCCCGCAGTGGCCTTCAAGGCCGAGGCGATCGTCGCGCCGAGCAAGCTGCTCGCCTACCTCGGGCAGGGTCGCTACTCCGGCAAGGTGAGCGACCTCGCCTACCACAACAGCCTCATGGTGCAGGTCTGGTCGATGCTCGCGATGAAGGACGTCCGGCTCGCCGCCCACGCCCTCGACCGGCTGCCGACGAAGCCGACGACGTCGACCTGGCTCACCTACCTGCGGTGCCACGACGACATCGGCTGGGCGATCCAGGACGAGGACGCGGCGGCGGTCGGCCTCGACGGCCACGCGCACCGGCGGTTCCTCACCCGGTGGTACGCCGGCGACGAGTGGGGATCGAACGCCGACGGCCTCGTCTTCCAGTACAACCCCGAGACCGACGACGGGCGCACGAGCGGCACGGCGGCCAGCCTCGTCGGCCTCTCGACGGCACGCACCGACGAGGAGCGCGACCTCGCGGCGCGGGCGCTGCGCCTCGGTCACGCCGTCGTCCTCGGCTGGGGCGGCATCCCGGTCATCTGGAGTGGTGACGAGCTCGGCCAGCCCAACGACCCCGACTGGGCCGACGAGCCCGGGCACGAGGACGACAACCGGTGGGCGCACCGGCCGCGCCTCGACCGCGAGCGCCACGACGCGCGGCACGACCCGACCGCGACCGCGGCCCGCGTCTTCGAGGACCTGCGCGAGCTCGTCCGCGCCCGCGCATCGCTCCCCCACCTCCACGGCAGCATCGAGTCGCGGGTCGGTCCGGTCGACGACCCCGGCGTCCTCGTCACCGTGCGAGAGCACCCGCTCGGGCGCTTCGTCGCGCTGCACAACGTCACGCCGACGTGGCGACGGTGGCCGGGCCACCGCGCCCACGAGCTCGGGGTCGACGCGTCGAGCGACGCCATCACCGGCGCGTCCCTGCGCTGGGACGGCGGTGACGTCGTGCTCGAGCCCTACGCCGTCCTCTGGCTCACGACCCCGGTCGCCGAGAGCTGACGACGACGCCGTCGAGGAGCACGACGTCCGCGCGGGCCTCGCCCTCGGCGACCGCGCGGGCGTTGGCCTCGTCGGAGCGCAGCACCCATGCGGTCGCGTCCGCGACCTCGCGACCGGTCTCGACGTGGCGGGCGATGAGCCGCTCGACACGGGCGTCCGGGGCGAGCGCACACCACCAGACCTCGTCGAGCAGCTCCGGCACAGCACCCCAGCCACCGTCGTCGAGCAGGAGGTAGTTGCCCTCGGTGACGACGAGGTCGGCATCGACCGGCACGACGAGCGAGTCCGGCACCGGCTCGCCGACGACGTGGTCGAAGCTCGGCGCGGTGACGACCGCGCGCGGCTCGGTGCGCACGGCGGCGAGCAGGCCGGCATACGCGCTCGCGTCGAAGGTGTCCGGCGCGCCCTTGCGGTCGCGCCTGCCGAGCGCGTCGAGCTCGGCGTTCGTGAGGTGGAAGCCGTCCATGGGCACGTGCGCGACCCGCCCGGACAGGCGTGGGTATGCCGTCACGGCCGTGAGCAGCCGCGTCACCAGGGTCGTCTTGCCGGCTCCGGGGGGGCCGGCGATGCCGAGCACGGCGCGACGCGGGGCCACGCTGTCGACGAGGTCGGCGAGGCGGTCGAGCAGGTCCTCGACCTGCTGCTCCGACGGGTTGTCACCAGTCACGTCACCAGACACCGAGCACCTGCCCTCCGATTCGGATGATGAACGCCGCCACGACGACGACGAAGACGACGCGCACGAAGCCGCTCCCGCGGGAGACAGCCGTGCGGGCACCGACGTATCCACCGAGGAGGTTGGCCGCGGCCATGACGGCGCCGACCTTCCACATGACGTGGCCGCCGGGGGCGAAGACCGTGAGCGCACCGAGGTTGGTCGCGAAGTTCGCGATCTTGGCCTTGGCGCTCGCCTCGAGGAAGGCGTAGCCCATGAGACCGACGAGCGCGAAGACCATGAACGAGCCTGTGCCCGGCCCGAGGGCGCCGTCGTAGATGCCGATGACGAAGCCGACGACCATCGCGACGACGGTGTGGCGGGTGCCGTCCCAGCGCAGCGCTGTGCTCGTGCCGAGCGAGGGCTTGAAGAGCGTGTAGGCGCCGACCGCGACGAGCATGACGAGGATGATCGGGTTGAACGCCGACTTCGGGATGTGCAGCCCGATGAGCGCGCCGCCGATGGCACCGAGGTAGGCGACGCCCGCCATGGGCAGGGCGGTGCGCAGGTCCGGTCTCACCCGCCGCCAGTAGGTCGTGGCGCTGGCGACCGTGCCCGCGATCGAGCCGATCTTGTTGGTCGCGAGGACCTGGGCCGGCGTCGCGCCCGGGAAGCCGAGGAGCAGCGCCGGGATCTGGATGAGGCCTCCCCCGCCGACGACCGCGTCGATCCAGCCCGCGACGAACCCGGCGAGGGCCATGAGCGCGAGCGTGGTGAGGCCGACGTCGCCGAGCGCCTCGCTCATGCGGCGGTCATGACCCTGACCAGCCGTCGACGATGTCGAGGACGTCGAGCAGCTCGTGCGCGACGGCGTCGGGCGTGACCTCGACGGCGACCTGCTGGTCGACGGGGATGTCGGAGTGCGGAATCCAGATGGCGCGCATCCCGACCTGCTGCGGGCCGTGGACGTCCTCGAACGGACGGTCCCCGACGTAGGCCGCGGCCTCCGGGTCGACGCCGACCGCCTCACACGCGGCGAGGAAGGCGTCGGCGTGCGGCTTCACGACGTGGATCTCCGAGGAGTAGACGTCGGCGTCGAGCAGGTGGAGCACGCCGTCGCGCTCGAAGACCTCGCGGTGATAGTCGCGCGACCAGATCGTGTTGGAGAGGACGCCGATGCGGATTCCCCTCTCGCGCAGGCCTTCCCAGACCGGGCGCACCTGCTCGTCGGTGTGGGTGTGCGGCTCCCAGAAGCCGCGGTAGGCCGCGAGCGCGAGGTGGTGGCGGTCGTGCTGGGGGTCGACACCGGCGTCGTCGAGGATCTCCTCGAGGGTCGCGCTCGAGTGGTCGCTACGGCCCCGCTTCCACGCCCGGTCCTCCGCCTCGAGGATGCGCAGGGCGAGCGAGTCGGCCTCGGCGAGCTCGTCGGCGGGCATCTCGCTCGCGTCGACGGGGATGCCGTGGACCTGGCGGGCGTAGACCCGCCACTGCTGCGGCAGGTCGACGTCGTGCCAGGGCGTGAGCGTCCCGCCCCAGTCGAAGATCACGGCCTCGATGGGGCGGGACCCGCTCATGCCTGGGCCTCGGCGGGCGCGCCCTCGCCGGCGACCGCGGCCCCGCCGCGGACCTCGCGCACGACCTCGTCGACGATCGCCTCGACGGCGACCTCGCGGCGCTCGCCGGTGCGGCGGTCCTTGATCTCGACGACGCCGTTCTCGAGCGACTTGCCGACGACGACGATGGTCGGGACGCCGATGAGCTCGGAGTCCTTGAACTTCACGCCGGGGCTGACCTTCTCACGGTCGTCGTAGATGACCTCGAGTCCCTGGGCCTCGAGGGCAGCGGTGAGCTCGTCGGCCTTCTCGAAGACCTCCCCGTCACGCTCGCGGTTCTTGCCGGTCGCGACGACGTGGACGTCGGCGGGCGCGACGTTGCGCGGCCAGCACAGCCCGGCCTCGTCGAGGTTGCCCTCGGCGATCGCAGCCACGGCGCGCGAGACGCCGATGCCGTAGGAGCCCATCGTCACCGTGACGAGCTTGCCGTTCTCGTCGAGCACCTTGAGGTCGAGCGCGTCGGCGAACTTGCGGCCGAGCTGGAAGATGTGACCCATCTCGATGCCGCGCGCGGTGTGCAGGACGCCGTCGCCGTCGGGGCTCGGGTCGCCCTCGCGCACCTCGGCGGCCTGGATCGTGCCGTCGGCGGTGAAGTCGCGGCCGTGGACGAGGTCGAGGACGTGCTTGCCGTGCTCGTCGGCGCCGGTGACCCACGCGGACCCCTCGGCGATGGACGGGTCGAGCAGGTAGCGGATGCCGGACGAGCGCTCCTCGCCGAGGACGCCGGGGCCGATGTAGCCCTTGGCGAGCACCGGGTTGGCCGCGAAGTCCTTCTCCTCGAAGGCCTCGACCTCGGCCGGCGACACCTGCGCCTCGAGCCGCCTGGCGTCGACCTCGCGGTCGCCGGGCACGCCGATGGCGAGCGGCTCACGCGTCCCGTCCGGGTGGACGAGCATGACGATGACGTTCTTGAGCGTGTCGGCGGCCGTCCACTCGCGACCGTCCTCGCGCGCGTGGTTCGCGTTGAGCGAGGCCACGAGCGTCTCGATCGTCGGGGTGTCGGGGGTGTCCTCGACGTGCGCCGCCGGGACCCCGGAGGCGTCGACCGGCGCGGCCTGGGGCACGACGACGGCCTCGACGTTCGCGGCATACGAACCGCTGTCGTTGCGCACGAAGGTGTCCTCGCCGATCGGGCTCACGGCGAGGAACTCCTCGCTCGCCGAGCCGCCCATCGCGCCGGACATCGCGGCGACGATGACGTACTCGAACCCGAGCCGGTCGAAGATCCGGACGTAGGCCTCGCGGTGCGCGTCGTAGGACGCCTGCAGCCCCTCGTCGCTCACATCGAACGAGTACGAGTCCTTCATGATGAACTCGCGCCCGCGCAGCAGCCCGGCCCGCGGACGTGCCTCGTCGCGGTACTTGTTCTGGATCTGGTAGAGGCTGAGCGGCAGCTCCTTGTAGGAGCTGAACATGTCCTTGACGGCGAGGGTGAACATCTCCTCGTGCGTCGGCCCGAGCAGGTAGTCGACACCCTTGCGGTCCTTGAGCCGGAAGATGTTGTCGCCGTACTCGGTCCAACGGTTCGTCGCCTCGTAGGGCTCACGCGGCAGCAGCGCCGGGAAGGTCAGCTCCTGCGCGCCGATCGCGTCCATCTCCTCGCGGACGATCGCCTCGACCCGGCGCAGCACCTTGAGCCCGAGCGGCAGCCACGTGTAGATGCCGGGGGCTGCGCGACGGACGTATCCGGCGCGCACGAGGAGCCGGTGACCGGGCAGCTCGGCGTCGGCCGGGTCCTCGCGCAGGGTTCGCAGGAACAGCGAGGACATGCGCATGGCCACAGGGAGTCTCCAGGTGTCGGTCGGGGGGAACCCGCCAAGGATAACGACGCCCCCGTATGCCGTTCACTCCGATTCCGCGTACCTCGCCCGGGCGGTCGGCACGGACCGTCCCGGGCGAGGTGCACGACCGGCCTCCGCGGTCGTCAGGGCCGGGCGAACACCTTCTCCACGAACGTGCTGAGCTGCGCGTCGTCGAGGTGCCTCGCGAGGTCGGCCTCGCTGATCATGCCGACCAGGCGGTGGTCCGAGATGACCGGCAGGCGCTTGATCTGCTCGCGCCCCATCATCTCGACGATGTCGGTCATGTCGGTGTCCGCGTCGACCCAGGTGACCTTGCCCTGGGCGAGCTCGGCAGCCGTGCAGCTGCTCGGGTCCATGCCCTCCGCGATGCACTTGATGACGATGTCGCGGTCGGTGATGATCCCGTGCAGCTTCTCGTCGTTGCCGCAGATCGGCAGGGACCCGACGCCCATGTCGCGCATCATCCGCGCGGCCTCGTCGAGGGTCTGGTTCTCGCGGATGCACTGCGTGCCCGCGTGCATCACGTCTCGAGCCGTCGCCATGGTGAACCTCCTCGGTGGTGGGGACTTCCGGGGCGGCGCACTGGGCGGTCGGGTGACGAGGCCGCGTCCGGCGCGTCGTCGCCTCCCACTCTGCTCGCGTCGGCGGGGCGGCACAAGATCACCGGAGCCGCCGCTCGGCCGACGGCGAGTGCCACCTCTGCGGGACCGGCCCGAGATCGCCCTAGGCTGGCGACATGGCGAGCGAGCTGACGATCGAACGGGTCCTCACCCTGGTCGAGCTCGTCCCCCGGGGTCGTGTCGTCAGCTACGGCGACCTCGCGAAGATCGTCGGCATCGGCCCGCGCGAGGTCGGGTCGTTCATGTCCCGTCACAGCGACGGCCTTTCGTGGTGGCGCGTGACCAATGCCGCCGGCGACCTGCCACGAGACCTCCTCGACCGCGCGCGGCCGCACTGGGCCGACGAGGGGATCCTCGTCAAGCGCAACGGGCTCGGGTGCCGGATCGCCGACTACCGCGCGGACCTCGACGCCCTCGCGACGGCATACCGGCTCCGCATCGCCGACACGCTCGCGCGCATGGGCACGGAGATCCCGCACACGAGCAACCCGGCCTCGCGTGCGCTCACCGCGGCGGGACTCACGACGCTCGAGGAGCTGAGCGAGTGGCGCCGGGCCGACGTGCTGGCGCTGCACGGGATGGGGCCGAAGGCGCTCGGCATGCTCGACGGGGCGCTGCGCGAGGCGGGCCTGGGCTGGAAGGCGTGAGCGTCGGCGCGGCCCCTTGGCCGGCTCGACGGCGTCAGCCGGCGGGACGTGACTCGGCTGCGGCCTTGAGCCGTGCGAGGCCCTTCTCGAAGTCCTTGCCGACGAGCTTCTCGGTCGGCATGACCTTGGCGAGGAGCGCGGCGAGCCCGGTGTTGTTGCCCCGCATCACCCAGTCCACCTTCGTGCCGTCGCCGGCGGGCGTGAGCACGAACTCGATGTCGTTGTCGGCCTTGAACGGCTTGAGGAAGCGCAGGTCGATGGCGATGCGCTCGGGGGTCGAGCCGGTGATCTCCATCGAGCCCTCGCCGGCCTTGCGGTTGCCCTGCCACTCGTAGCGGGCGCCGACACCCGAGTCGGCACCGGAGTAGGCGCGGCGCAGGTCGGGGTCCACGTCCTCCCACGGTGACCACTTCTCCCACTCGTGGAAGTCGTCGACGAGTGCGTGGACCACCGCCGGCGGGGCGTCGATGGTCGTGCTGCGGCGGAACTCGAAGGCGGCCGTGGCGACAGGGTAGGCCGTGGGCGGCCCCGGGCGTGGACGGTCAGAGACGACCGGCCGCCCGCAGCGCCGTGCGGATCATCGGCCACTGCATCGGCAGCCTCGCCACGGTGCCGGCGAGGAACGCCTTCGAGCCGGTGTCCTGCTTGCGCTGCGCACGCTTCGCGTGGTTGGCGGTCATCTGGACGTTGGCCGGGAAGACGGCGACGAGCAGCGCGGCGCTCGCGAGCCCGGCGACCTTGCGGGTGCGCGAGTGGAGCAGGCCGAGCGCGCAGGCGATCTCGGCGGCGCCGCTCACGTAGACGAGGGCGCGCTTGCGCGGCAGCACGTGCGGCACGATCCCCTCGAAGACCTGGGGGCGCACGAGGTGCGTCGTGCCCGAGGTGAGGAAGAGGGTGGCGAGGCCCACGGTGGCCTTGTCGAGCGGCGGGGTCGTCTGCGGCATACGGGCCAGCATCGCAGAACGCGCCCCGGCTGCCGGGGCAGCGGGGGCGCGTTCCAGGTGCGACCATCGGTCAGGCCGGCGGCGGGGGCGGCGGGGTCGTCCCGTCGGTGCGCGGGCCGACCGCGTCGTGCGGGGTGGTCGTGGGCCCGGCCACCGGTCGGGCCGAGGAGATGCCGAGCCCGGCACGCAGGGCGTTGCCGCCCTTGCCGACGTGGCCGGCGTACTTCGGGCTCACCTTCTTGCTCACCGTCGACTCGACCTTGCCGATGGCCGACGAGACGGACTCGGGGTTCTTCTGGGCGTAGTCACGGGCCTGCTTGGCGAGGCCGGCGAGGGCGGCGAGCTTGATGACGCCACGAGCCATGGGTCCTCCTGAGGTTGGGGATGGTCCTGTGAGGGGCAACTCGTCAGCCTGCCGCAGGGTTCCCGCCCATGGGGTCTCGGGGCTTGACCAACTCCTGAGGCGTTCCTGACACGTTGCTGACCGGGGCCTTGCCGACGCCTTCCTAGCGTCGAAGGTGCTGGCTTCGACTGACTCACGCGCAGGCCACCGCGAAGCTCTCTGCCGCCGGCATCACGTGGTCGTCGTCGGGCGGGTGCAGCAACCGCACCCTCTCGACGTGCACGTCGTTCGACCAGGTCAACTCGACGACGATCGACGGCGTCATCACCCTCAAGCGCGCCAGCGGGTGCGCCGTAACGTGACCGGCGGCACCGAGACCGGGCACGCCTCGGGGACCCACAGCCACTGGTACGGCTACAAGGTCGACATCTCGCTCTACTCGTGCGTGAGCAGCTACATCACGAACACCTTCGCGTATGCCGGTACCCGCAGTGACGGTGCCGCGCTCCACCGCTTGGGGGCCGGCAACCTCCATGCCAAGGAGGGCAGCCACTGGGACATCCTCTACTACAACTGCGGCGGCTGCTGACCCCTCGCTCGTCGCTCCCGGTCCTCACGAACGGGGGACATGTCACGCACATGTGAGGACCGGGAGGCCGAGGCCCCGCGCCACCTGATGCATGAAGCGGTCCGGTTCCAGCCGAAGCCCGAGGAGGGGGATGCGAAGCACCCGCGTCGACCCGAGGGCCACCTCGTTGGCCCTGAGCGCGTCGTCGGTCGGGTTGAGCCCCAGCAGGTGGTGGCCACCGTCGATCTCGACGACGAGCCCGTCCCACTCGGCGTCGAGGTAGACCCGTCCGGAGGGGCCGGACCGGAGGCTCTGTCGCACGGGTGGCGGCAGGCCGTGGCGGCGGCACCATCCTCCGAAGTCGAGCTCGCCCAGCGAGTGTGCGCCGTCGCAGACATCGGGGATGATCTGGCCGAGGAGCGCGCGACGGGGCGAGCGCCTCACACCGAGCCAGGTGTCGAGCAGCCGCTGGGGCTGGACCAGTCGTTGCTGCACCGGCAGGCAGACCAGCAGCGCCGCCTGTCGGTCGGTGGAGGCCCACTGGGCCGCGTGGATCGTGGCCCACTCCGGAGCCAGGCGCGGCACGCCCGCGCGGATCCACCGCTCGAGCCGTCGACGCTGGTGCGTGGTCACCCCTTCGACGTCGCGCACGGTTGACGACCTCGGCAGGCTGACGTCGACGGTCGACGGGGTGAAGTGGGTCATGCCGTGGGCAACCAGCGCGGCGGGACCATCGAGCACGGCGCCGGGGCCGGACTCCCACACGGCTCGCCACAGATGGCCCACCGGCTCCATCGGAACCTCGAGCACCGCGACGGTGTGCAGCCCCCACGACCACCAGCGCCCGTTGCCGCACTCTGTCCGGACATCGTTGCGGTGCACCCCCGCTGCACGCAGGTCACGGCGGCACACGACTCCGCCGTGCGCCGACGCCAGGCCCACTGCGACCCGCCTTCTCTGATCCTTGTCCATCCGCCGATCGTCGGACGGCGCGTGGCCCGGAGCCACCTGCGGTGTGGTTCCTGTGGACCCCGAGGCCCCAGGCCCTCAGCTGTGGACGACGGGGGTCCTCACGAACGGGGTGCATCTCCCCCGGTTGCGAGGACGCGGGCATCAGCGTGGTTGGATCGTGACCGGTGCTTCATCGAATTCCTGCACGGTGGGGCCGGTGAGCCCGGATCATGGCTGCGCATGGAGGGTGATCGTGCGTCGGGGGTGGCGTGGGCGGTGCGCTGGGTCGGCGCACCGACGACGCTCGTCGCGCTCGTCGTCCTCGTCCTCAACGACCGGGTGCTCAAGGACGCGTGGCCCGGGCTGCTCACCGGCAAGCTGAGCGACGTCGCCGGGCTCGTCGTCGCTCCCCCGCTGCTCGCCCTCGCCATGGCGGCGGCCCGGCTGCCTCACGCCCGTGCGTGGGCTGTCGGGTCGACCGGCGTCCTCTTCGCCGTCGCCAAGGCAACGCTCGTCGGCAGCGAGGTCGCGTCCCAGGCGTGGTCGCTCGCACTGCCCTCGCTCGTCCGCCACGACGTCACCGACCTCGTCGCGCTCCCCGCCCTCCTGCTGGCGTGGCGCGCAGGTGGACGGGCATCCCGACCGTTCCCGGCTGGACGGCGGCGGTCGTCCCTCGCCGTCGGCGCACTCGTGCTGCCCGGGGCGGTCCTGGCCACGACGGCGACGTCCTGCTCCCCCGCCGACGGTCTGCGGGAGGTCACGGTCTACGAGGGCGTCTTCACCGGCGGTGACGGCGGCATCGAGCGCCGGATCGTCACCAGCGACTGGTCGGCGGTCACGATCGACGACACCGGACGGCTCCAGCAGCTCAGCGGGCTGGACGAGGAGCGCCTCGCAGAGGACAGCGACGTCGTGACGACCGAGGCGTGCTCCACGAGCGACCCGCGCCGTTGCTGGCGCCGCGCGCAGGGCGCCCCGGCGGCCGTCGAGACCAGCTCCGACGGAGGTGCGACGTGGCAGCTCGAGTTCGCCGTCGACCGCCGCGAGCTGGCGGCCGTGCGGGAAGAGGTCGGTGACCGACGCTGCGGGTCCGAGCCGCCCCTCGGCGTCTCCGACATCGTCGTCCTCGACGGTCCGCAGGGTCAGGTCGTGGCCGCGGCCTCGTCCAACTCCGGTCTCCTCCTCCGCAGCACGACGGGCCAGTGGCGACGCGTGCCGCTCGGAGCCATCGGCCGGTCGGCCGACCCGCCGCCGACCCCTGATCCGCAGGTTCAGCTCTTTCCCGTCGACCGCGCCCCGACACCCACGACGACGACCCCGGGTCCGACGGGATCGACGGGTCCACGGGGGACCAGCGGACCGGCGCCGAGCCCGACGTGCGCCTCACCCGGGACACGGACCTACACCCCCGACCCCCGCAACGGCCCGCCCGTCGTCGTCACCCGCTGCCCCTGACCTGACCGAGCGAGGGTCGGTCAGAGCAGGACCGTGGTGAACTCCCCGACCGGCGCGAACCCGAGCCGGTCGTAGGTCGCGAGCGCCGGCGCGTTGAAGTCGTTGACATAGAGCGAGACGAGGGGAGCCGGCCCGGCCATGACCTGCTCCATGACCGACGCGATCATCGGCACGGCCAGCCCCTGCCCCCGCAGGTGCGGCGCGAGCCACACCCCCTGGAGCTGGGCGCACCCCAGAGCGAGTGAGCCGATGTCGGTCTTGAAGACGACCTCGCCGTCCTCGACGACCACCCACGTGTGCCCGCGGGCGATGAGTGCCGCGAGCGAGCCTCGGTAGCTGCGCGGTGACCCCGTGTAGGGCGGGTACCCGATCTCAGCGGTGAACATGTGGGCCGCCGCTGGCAGGACGATGTCGACCTCGTCCGCACGCGCCGGTCGCACCCGCATGTCGAGCTCGATGCCGAGCGCGGACGGCGGGGTCGACGTCGACAGCATCGGCTGGTGAGCCCGGACGGCGCGCGGCTGTCCCCAGTGCGGCTCGAGGTCGTCCCAGAGGTCGACGACCTCCTCGCGAGGACCGAGCAGGGAGGCGATGCGCCCCCGCCACCGGCGCATCCGCTCGGCGTACATCACCCGTTCGGCCGCGGTCGTCTCGACCGGCACGACGTTGGAGCTGGCCCAGCACAGCGATGTGAGCCGCCCCTCCTCGCGCACGCCCATCACTGCGCTCACCGACCCCGCCGCGACCGTCTCGAGGATCCGCGCGGCCACGAAGACGTGCGCCGCGACGTTGCGCGAGCAGAGCTCGAGGGCGTCGTCGACGTCGGTGCGGGTGAGGGACCTCACCGGGCTGCGGGTGCGGAGCACGCGCTCAGCCTAGGCGGCAACCCTGCCCACCACCCGGCGCACGAGCCATTTCGTCGCGCCCCGCGACGCGACGCCCAGCGGCAGGTCAGCCGACGGTGACGCTCGGGACGCCCGCGGACTCCTCGTCGATCGGCTCGCCCATCTCCTCGGCGATCCGCATCGCCTCCTCGATGAGGGTCTCGACGATCTGGCTCTCGGGCACGGTCTTGATGACCTCGCCCTTGACGAAGATCTGGCCCTTGCCGTTGCCCGAAGCGACACCAAGGTCGGCCTCGCGGGCCTCGCCGGGTCCGTTGACGACGCAGCCCATGACGGCGACGCGCAGCGGCACGGTCATGCCCTCGAGGCCGGCGGTGACCTCGTCGGCGAGCTTGTAGACGTCGACCTGCGCGCGACCGCACGACGGGCACGAGACGATCTCGAGCTTGCGCGGCTTGAGGTTGAGCGACTGGAGGATCTGGTTGCCGACCTTGACCTCCTCGACCGGCGGGGCCGAGAGGGAGACGCGGATCGTGTCGCCGATGCCCTTGGAGAGGAGCGCGCCGAACGCCGTCGCCGACTTGATCGTGCCCTGGAACGCCGGCCCGGCCTCGGTGACGCCGAGGTGCAGCGGCCAGTCGCCCCGCTCGGCGAGCAGCTCGTAGGCCTTGACCATGACGACCGGGTCGTTGTGCTTGACCGAGATCTTGAAGTCGTGGAAGTCGTGCTCCTCGAAGAGCGAGGCCTCCCACACGGCCGACTCGACGAGCGCCTCGGCGGTCGGCTTGCCGTACTTCTCGAGCAGCCGCTTGTCGAGCGAGCCCGCGTTGACGCCGATCCGGATCGAGACGCCGGCGGCCTTGGCGCGCTTGGCGATCTCGCCGACCTGGTCGTCGAACTGACGGATGTTGCCGGGGTTGACGCGCACGGCGGCACAACCGGCGTCGATCGCGGCATAGACGTACTTCGGCTGGAAGTGGATGTCGGCGATGACCGGGATCTGCGACTTCTGCGCGATCGCCGGCAGCGCCTCGGCGTCGTCCTGGCTCGGGCACGCGACGCGCACGATGTCGCACCCGGCCGCGGTGAGCTCGGCGATCTGCTGGAGCGTCGCGTTGATGTCGGTCGTCGGGGTCGTGCACATCGACTGCACCGAGATGGGGGCGTCGCCGCCGACCTCGACCTTGCCGACCTTGATCTTGCGCGTCTTGCGACGCGGCGCGAGCACGGGAGCTGGCAGGGACGGCATACCGAGACCAACAGTCATGCGACCCAGTATCCCGTATGCCGGGAGCGCGCCTTCCCGGGCACCCTCACCCGCCGAGGTCGATGGGGTTGACGATGTCGGCGTAGATGAGCAGGGCCGACATGACGAGCAGACCGAGCGAGACGGCATACGCGACAGGGAGCGCCTTGGCGACGTCGACGTGACCGGGGTCGGGGCGGCCGCGCAGGCGGGCCCAGCCCTTCTTCGTGCCCTCCCAGAGCGCACCGGCGACGTGGCCTCCGTCGAGGGGCAGCAGCGGGATGAGGTTGAAGACGAAGAGCATGAAGTTGAGCGAGGCCAGGAGCATGACGAGGAACCAGGCCTTGTCGTCCCACGACTCCCCGACGATGTCGTCGAGCTTGCCGGAGGACACGTCGCCGGCGACCCGGCCGACGCCGACGACCGAGATCGGGCTCTCGACGTCGCGCTCCTGCCCGGAGAACGCGGCGTTCCAGACGCCGACCATCTTCTGCGGGATGCGGACGATCGCGCCGGCCGTGCGCCACAGGTTCTCGCCGATGATGCCGGGCACGGCGGTCAGCGGCTGCGCCTCGTAGTCGAGGATCGACGACGAGCTGACTCCGAGGTAGCCGGTCTCGATGACCCTCTGGGTGCCGTCGCCACCGAGGATGGGCTGGCCCTGGTCGTCGTAGGCCGGGAGCGTGTTGAGGATCGGGGTCACCGTCAGGGTGCGCTCGGCACCGTCGCGCAGGACGACGACCTCGGTCGGCTGGTCGACGCGGGGGCGCACGAGGCGACCGACGTCCGCCGAGGTCATGACGGGCTCGCCGTTGATCGTGCGGATCTCGTCACCGGGCAGGATGCCGGCGGCGTTGGCCGGCGTCTCGGGCGCCCCGGCGCAGCTTGGGTCGGTGCGGGCCTCGTCGACGGTCTTGACGCACTCGGCGACGGCGGCGACCCGCGCGCCCTCCTGCACCGAGAGGATGCCGTGGGCGGTGACGAGGACGGTGAGCAGGACCGTGCCGATGACGAAGTTCATGAAAGGGCCGCCGAGCATGATGACGACCTTGCGGTGCACCGGCAGCCTGTAGAAGACGCGGTTCTCGTCGCCGGGCCGCAGCTCCTCGAGCGAGGCCTTGCGCGCCTCGTCGGCGAGCTGGCTGAACCGCCCGGTCGAGGACACCCGCACCTTCGTCGGGTCCTCGCCCGGGCGCGGCGGGAACATGCCGATCATCCGGATGTAGCCGCCGAGCGGGATCGCCTTGATGCCGTACTCGGTCTCGCCCCGGCGGCGCGACCACAGGGTGGGCCCGAAGCCGACCATGTACTGGGTCACCCGCACCCCGAACTTCTTCGCGGGCACGAGGTGGCCGATCTCGTGCAGCGCGATCGACGCCCCCACGCCCACGGCGAGGACGAGGACGCCCACGAGATACGCGACAACGGTCATGAGGGAAACCTTCGGTGCCTTCCGGTGGTGCGTGCGACGGTCCCAGAGGATCGGTCTCGGACGAACGGCTCAGATGCCGAGCTCGGTGGCGGCCTGCCCCCGGGCCCACGCGTCTGCGCTGAGCACTCCCTCAACGGTCGACGCGTCGACATCACTCCCAGTATGCGCGTCCGCGTGGGCGTCGACGACCCGCTCCACCGAGCGGACGATGTCGACGAACCCGATCCGGCCCTCGTGGAAGGCGTCGACGGCGACCTCGTTGGCCGCGTTGTAGACGGCGGGGAACGTCCCACCCGCCTCCCCCACCCGGCGCGCGAGACGCACGGCCGGGAAGGCGTCGTCGTCGAGCGGCGCGAAGTCCCACGACTGGGTCAGCGACCAGTCGCAGGGCTCGTCGACGTCGTCGAGCCGCTCGGGCCAGGACAGACCGAGCGCGATCGGCACGAGCATGCGTGGCGGTCCGAGCTGGGCGATCGTCGAGCCGTCGCGGAACTCCACCATCGAGTGGATCTGCTGCTGGGGGTGGACGACGACGTCGATCCGGTCGAAGGGGATGTCGAAGAGCAGGTGCGCCTCGATGACCTCGAGACCCTTGTTGACGAGCGTCGCCGAGTTCGTCGTGATGACCCTCCCCATCGAGAAGTTCGGGTGTGCGAGCGCCTGCTCGGGCGTGACGCCGGCGAGCTCCTCCCGCGTCCGCCCGCGGAACGGCCCGCCGCTCGCGGTGATGACGAGCCGGCGCACCTCCTCGGCGCGGCCACCGCGCAACGACTGCGCGATGGCCGAGTGCTCCGAGTCCACGGGCACGATCTGGTCGGGCCCCGCCGCGCTGCGCACGAGGTCGCCACCGATGATGAGCGACTCCTTGTTGGCTAGGGCGAGCGTCGAGCCGGCGGCCAGGGCCGCCAGGGTCGGGCGCAGGCCGATCGACCCGGTGATGCCGTTGAGGACGACGTCGGCTCCGCACCCGGCTGCCCTCACCGCAGCCTCGTCCCCGACGACGATCTCGGGTGCGTATGCCGTTCGTCCCCGCTCCACGGCATACGCACCGACAGCGGAGCGCACGTCCTCGACCGAGCCGGACGCGACCGCCACGAGGGGCACGTCGAAGTCGACGGCCTGGCGGGCGACGAGGTCGACGTTTCCGCCGGCGCTCAGCGCGACGACGGTGAAACGGTCGGGGTTGCGGCCGATGACGTCGAGGGCCTGGGTGCCGATGGAGCCCGTCGACCCGAGGAGCGCGACCGTGCGCGCGCTCACGCGCCCTCCCGCGACTCGTCCTGGGCCTCGGCTGCCCGGGAGGCCTCGATCGCTGCGCGCATGGCGAGCCGGTGCTCGCGCCGGATCTCGGCCTCGCGGAAGCGCCGCTTCTCCTCGGCGGTCTCGAGCTCCAGCGGCGGCACCGCCTTGGAGCGACCGTCGGCGTCGACGGCGACGAAGACGAGGTAGGCACTAGCGACGTGGACCCGGTCGGTGTTGGAGTCCCAGCGGTCGACCTCGACGCGCACGCCGACCTCCATCGAGCTGCGGCCGGCCCAGTTGAGCTGCGCGCTGGAGTGGAGGATGTCGCCGACCCGGACCGGGGTGAGGAAGGACATCTCGTCGAGGGCGGCCGTGACCGCCGGTCCACCGGCATAGCGGTTCGCGACGACGCCGGCGATGCTGTCGACGGCCTTCATGATGTTGCCGCCGTGCACGGTGCCGAGGAGGTTGGCCTCGGTCGCGCGCATGATCTCGGACAGGTTGACGCGGGTCTCGCTGGGTGTCGTCACGCACCCATCCTGCCAGCGGGTCGATGGCGCCTTCGAGACGCTCGTCAGCGGTCGATAATCGTCACGTGGACGCCCGGGTGGACCTCGTCGAGCTCGGCGAGGACGGACTCGATCCCGGTGGCGGCGCGCGGGTCCGCGCGCCGGAGCTCGGCGGCGTCGTCCCACACGATCTCCCAGTCGCTGCCGCTCTCGCGGGCGATCGTGTCGAGGCAGTCGGCGAGCGCGTCGAGGTTCATGCCGAACCACTCCGGGAAGTTGAGCGCCTCCGAGAACGCCTCGAGCGTCTCCTCCTTCGTCGCCCGGCCGTGGACGACCTGGACCTGTCGCCCCTCCTCGACGGCGTCGGCGACGAGCCCCTCGAGGTCGACGCGGTCTCCGAGAACGCGCATCACTGGCCCTCCTTGATCTGCCGGAAGCTGGCGTAGTGGTCGTCGGTCCAGAAGCGGTCGCCGGCGGTCCCGCTGACGATCCGGCGGGCACCGCGGTCGTCCGACCCCGGTGTCTCGACGGTGTACTCCCGGTAGTAGCCGCGCTTCTGCTCGGGCAGGATCCCCTCGCGGTTCTGGAACGTCTTGTCGTCCTGCTCGTGGGGGAAGGGCCCGCCGATGCGGATGAGGTCGAGCGTCGTGCGCGCCTCGGCGGGCAGGGCCGACTCCGGGATCGTGGCCAGTCCCGAGTCCGGCGTGGCGGGGACCGTGGGGTATGCCGTCGGGCTGGGTTGCGCGGTCGCCGTGGGCCGGGCACCCCGGTCGCCCCCGCCATCGGTGGTCCCGTTGTTCCCCGTCCACCAGAGCAGCGCGACGAGCACGGCCACGGCGAGCGGCGCGAGCCACATGAGGCTCGAGCGGCGTCCGGCCACGGGTGAGGTCACGCCGCCATTGTGCCGTGGGCGGACGGCATACGCCGTGCGGTGTAGGCGGGTCCGTCCTGCGACGGACGCGGGCAGCGTGGTCGCCGCCTAGCCTTGCCGCATGAGCGACGTGTGGGGCGACGATCGGCCGACCCGGCGGCAGGTCCTCGCCGACGTCGCGGTGGCCGTCGGCTTCGGCCTCTTCATGCTCGCCGTCCACGTCGCGATCGGCGCGTGGCCGGTCCTCGCGGCGGTCCTGCTCGCCGTGGCGCTCGGGCTGCGCCGGGTCTCGTGGCCGCTCATGTCGGCCTTCGCCGTCGCGGGGTCGGTCGCGCAGGTCGTCGGCGACGACATCGCCTACCTCGCCAACATCGCGTATGCCGTCCTCTTCTTCACGCTCGGCGCCCACCGCGACTCTCGGGTCCGGCGGTTCGGCCTCGCCGCGGCTGGAGTCGCCGTGCTCTGCGCGGCGGCCTACGGCGCGACCCGCGGTGCGCCGGACCTCGGCGGCTTCAAGCGAGGAGTCGCCACCGTCGGCCTCGGGTCGACGGCCGCGGTGGTGTGCCTCGGCGGCTGGGGCGGGGGCTACGTGCGGTGGCAGCAGCGACAGGCGGTGCAGGCCCGTGTCGACGCGCAGCTCGAGGCCCTCGAGGTGCGCCGGGTGACCGAGCTCTACGACCTCGAGCAGGAGCGTCGCCGCATCGCCGCCGACATGCACGACGTCGTCGCCCACTCCTGGGCGGTCGTGGCCGCGCAGAGCGACGGTGCACGGTATGCGTTGCGGGACAGGCCTGCCGAGGCCGAGCGCGCACTCGAGGTCATCGGCGAGACGGCCCGCACGGCCATGGGCGACCTACGCCTCCTCGTCGCCCGCCTCCGCGACCGGGAGCTCCGGCCGACGACCCCCGGACCCGCGCAGCAGGAAGCGCTGCTCGACCGCATGCGAGCGTCGGGCATGGACCTCCGGATGTCCGAGACCGGCCCGGCCGAGGTGTCCCCGCTCGTCGCGCTCACGGCATACCGGCTCCTCGGTGAGTCGCTCACCAACGCCCTCAAGCACGGGGACCTCACCCGGCCGGTGGAGGTCAACGTCGACTGGACCGACGGCTACCGTCTCAGGGTGACCAACACCGTCGGAGCGACCGAGCCACCCCTCCCGGGCGGTGGGCACGGGATCGCCGGCATGACCGAGCGAGCGCTCGTCGCCGGGGGCACGCTGGCCTCGGCGCGGCACGGGGACCGATGGGTCGTCGAGGCGCACCTACCGCACGTCGTGACGTCCTCGGACGGCGAGGGCCGCACGTGAGCGTGCGGGTCGCCCTCGTCGACGACCAGGCCCTCTTCCGGGCCGGGATCGCCATGGTCGTCTCGAGCCAGGACGACCTCGAGGTCGTCGGTCAGGCCGGCGACGGAAGCGAGGTCGTCGCCCTCGTCGAGCACTGCCGTCCCGACGTCGTCCTCATGGACGTCCGGATGCCCCGCGTCGACGGGGTCGAGGCGACCCGCCGTCTGCTGGCCCGCTTCGGCGAGGAGGCACCACGGGTGCTCGTGCTCACGACCTTCGACCTCGACGAGCTCGCCGCCGACGCCATCGAGGCGGGCGCCTCCGGCTTTGTCCTCAAGGACACCCAGCCCGAGCTGCTCCTCGCCGCGATCCGGGCCGTCGCCGAGGGAACCCAGGTCGTCGCGGCGGGTGCGACCCGGGCGGTCTTCGAGCGCTTCCGTCAGCGGACGACGGCCACCCCCGGAGCGGAGTTCGAGCGGCTCACCCCGCGCGAGCGCGAGATCCTGCTGCGGGCGGCCCAGGGCCTGTCGAACGCCGAGATCGCGGCGGCCGAGTTCCTCTCCGAGGCGACGGTGAAGACGCACGTGTCGCGCATCCTCACCAAGCTGGCGCTGCGGGACCGGGTGCAGCTCGTCGTCTACGCCTACGAGCACGGCCTGCTCTGAATCCGGCCCGCGGGCGAGGAGTGCGGCTCAGCCCTGCGGCGGGTGCTGGTCGATGAAGTCGTGGATGGGGCGGAGCTGTTCGAGGGGCGCGAAGAACCCGAGCACGCCCTGGTCGACGACGACTCGCTTGACACCGTGCTCGGCGAGCTGGTCGCACAGGGCGAGGATGTTGTCGCTGGGCACGGCGAGGACCTGGTTGGCCTGCTCCTCGCTGAACCCGTTCGCGAGCGCGAACTCGCGGGCCCGGGCGCCGGTCGTGAAGGCGAGGAGACACGGAACCTCGTCGACGGTGCCGACGAGCGGGCCGACGTCGGGCATGCTCCCCCGGGCGACGAAGAACCAGCGCTCGAGGCCGAACATCGCCCGCCAGAGGGCGGTCTGCGGGCCGAGGGCGCCGCCGGACTCGCGGACGGTGTGGGACAGCGCGTCGATGGTCGCGGGGTCGGTGAAGGTCGCGGGGGTCTCGCTCATGCCACGCACCCTACGGACCGGGGTGGTGAGGGCCGAGCGGCGGTCGGCGCACGGCATACACCTGTGGTCATCCGCGCGAGGGTCGGGCGGATACATCGCCGGACGGACCGGGATGCCTCTCGAGCCGGATGTGGTCCGGGGGACGCCGTTCCTAGCGTCGTTCGCATGACATCGACACCACACCAGGAACAGTCCGCATCGGCCGTCGTCTCGCTGCGACGGGTCTCGCGGACCTACGGCGAGGGCACCGGCAGGGTGGCCGCCCTCGACGAGGTCAGCGTCGACATCGACCGCGGCGGGTTCACCGCCATCATGGGCCCCTCCGGCTCGGGCAAGTCGACGCTCATGAACGTCGCGGCCGGGCTCGACGACGTGACGAGCGGCGAGGTCATGCTCGCCGGCCGGCCGCTCACCCACCTCGACGACGACGCGCGGACGAGGCTGCGGCGTGAGGAGGTGGGCTTCGTCTTCCAGGCCTTCAACCTCGTCCCGACGCTGTCGGCCCGCGAGAACATCCTCCTGCCGTTCGAGCTCGCCGGTCGGCAGGTCGGCGCCGAGCAGCAACGGTGGATCGACCACCTCGTCCTCACCCTCGGTCTCGGAGAGCGGATCGGGCACCGGCCGAGCGAGCTCTCCGGTGGCCAGCAGCAGCGGGTCGCCATCGCCCGGGCTCTCGCCTCGCGGCCGTCGGTGATCTTCGCCGACGAGCCCACGGGCAACCTCGACTCGCGCTCGTCGCGCGAGGTCCTCACGCTGCTGCGGACCGCGGCGCGTGAGTACGGCCAGACGATCGCGATGGTGAGCCACGACCCGGTGGCCGCGTCCTACGCCGACCGCATCCTCGTCCTCGCCGACGGACGGCTCGTCGGCGACCACGGACCGCTGTCGCCGCAGCAGATCTCGGACCTGCTCATCGGCTTCGAGGTGGGCGCGGCATGAGGCGCAACCTCGTCCTCGGGAGCCTGCGCGAGCTCGGCACGGTCGGCCTCGTCGCCGGTCTGTGCGGCGCCTACGCCGCGACGCTCATGACGACGTCGTCGATCCTGGAGACCGTGAGCCGCGCGTCCGGTGGCTCGGTCGGCCTCCTGCTCGGGATCGTCGCCGGCGTCTTCGTCCTCATCGCGCTCTACGTCGGTGCGATCGTCATCGTCGGCGCGGTCGACACGGTCGTCGCCGGTCGGCTGCGCCACATCGCCCTGCTCCGGCTCCTCGGTGCCCGCGGCCGGGAGCTGAGGTCGTCGGTCATGCGCGGCACCGCCGCTGTCGGGGCGCTCGGGGCGCTCGCCGGTGTCGCCCTCGGGACGTCGCTCACCCATGTCGTCCGGGTCGTGCTCGTCGCCCGCGGCACGCTGCCCGAGGCCGACTACTTGTGGGCGACGTGGCAGCTCGGCGGCGCGCTCGTGGCGATCGTCGCGTCGGCGACCGTCGCCGGCTGGTTGGGGTCGCGCGGCGTGCTCCGGGTGTCGCCCGCAGCCGCCCTCGCCGGGACCGCCGCGCACACCCCTCCCCCGCGGTCGGCGTCGGTGTGGCGAGCCGTGATCGCTGGCACCGGCATCGTCGGTGGGCTGCTCGTCCTCGCCCTCGGGGCCGTTCTCGGTGAGTCGAACCCCGCGGCGGGCTTCCTCCTCGCCTTCGTCGGAGCCGCCGGCTCCGGCACGGGGTTCCTCGTCGGCGCGCGGTTCGTCATCCCCGGCGTCGTCGGGGCGCTGAGCAGGGTGCTCGGCAACGACCCGGCGAGCGTCGTGGCCCGTCGCAACGCGTTGCTCGACCCGCTGCGGACGACGCGGTCGACGATGGGGCTCGTCATCGGCGTCGCCCTCGTGACGACCTTCACCTCCGGCATGTCGGCACTGCGCGACAGCGTCGCCTCGTGGGACGTCGATGCCGCCCAGCGCGCCCAGGCCGACCAGGTCTATGCCGTGACCTCGACCGTGCTCGTCTGCATCATCGTCGTCTCGTCGGTCATCGCCGCCGTCGGGTTCGTGAGCACGATGTCGCTCAGCGTCATCCAGCGCCACCGCGAGATCGGCCTGCTCCGCTCGCTCGGGTTCACCCGCCGCCAGGTCCGCACGATGATCACGAAGGAGTCGGTCGCGCTGTCGGCATCGGCCGTCGCCTTCGGCGCGGTGCTCGGTCTCGTCTACGGGTCGGCGGGCGCGCAGGCTCTCGTGGGAGCCCCGACCGAGGGCCTCGTCTGGGGTATGCCGTTCGGTGCCCTCCTCGGCATCGCCGCGGCCGGCGTCGTGCTCGTGCTCGTCGCGTCGCAGGGTCCGGCCCGGCGGGCCGTCGCCGTGGCCCCGGTCGAGGCGCTGCGCATCGACACCTGACGTCCCTGCCCCGACGGGGCTCAGGGGTTGAGCGAGACGTAGGTCGTCTCGAGGTACTCGGAGATGCCCTCGAACCCGCCCTCTCGGCCGAAGCCGGAGTGCTTGACGCCACCGAAGGGGGCAGCGGCGTTCGACACGATTCCGGTGTTGATGCCGACCATCCCGAACTCCAGGCCCTCGCTCACCCGGATGACGCGGGCGTGGTCGCGGGTGTAGGCGTAGGCGACGAGGCCGTACTCGGTCGAGTTCGCCTGCCGCACCGCGTCCGCCTCGTCGGAGAAGGTCGTGATGGGCGCGACGGGTCCGAAGATCTCCTCGGCGAGGACCCGCGCGTCGGCCGGCACGTCGACGAGCACGGTCGGGGCGTAGAAGTGGCCGCGGCCGGCCACCGGCTCGCCGCCGGTGAGCAGCCGGGCGCCCTTGTCGACGGCCTCCTGCACGAGCTCGTGGACACCGTCGCGGGCCTTGGCCGTGATGAGCGGGCCGACCTCGACACCCGGCTTCGTGCCCTTGCCGACGGTGAGCCCGCCCATGCGCTTCGCCAGCAGCCGGCCGAAGTCCTCGGCCACCGACTCGTGGACGAGGAAGCGGTTCGCGGAGGTGCATGCCTCCCCGATGTTGCGCATCTTGGCGAGCATCGCCCCCTCGACGGCGGCGTCGAGGTCGGCGTCGTCGAAGACGAGGAAGGGCGCGTTGCCGCCGAGCTCCATCGACACCCGGAGCAGCTGCTCAGCCGACTGCTCGACGAGCCTGCGGCCCACGGCGGTCGACCCGGTGAAGGTGAGCTTGCGCAGGCGTGGGTCGCGGATGATCGGCTCGGAGACGACGGCGGTGTCCGAGGTCGCGACGACGTTGAGGACCCCGCCCGGCAGACCCGCCTCCTCGAGGAGCGCGGCGAGGGCGAGCATCGACAGCGGCGTCTCCTGGGCCGGCTTGACGACCATCGTGCATCCTGCCGCGACGGCCGGGCCGATCTTGCGCGTCCCCATCGCCAGCGGGAAGTTCCACGGCGTGATCATGAACGTCGGGCCCACCGGCTTCTGCATCGTGAGGAGGCGTGACCCGCCGGCCGGGTTGACGGCATACCGGCCGTGGATGCGCACGGCCTCCTCCGAGAACCACCGGAAGAACTCCGCCGCATAGGCGACCTCTCCGCGCGACTCGGCCAGCGGCTTGCCCATCTCGAGCGTCATGAGCATCGCGAACTCGTCGGTGCGCTCGGTGAGCAGCTCGAAGGCCCGGCGGAGGATCTCGCCGCGCTCGCGCGGGGGCGTCGCCGCCCAGTCGGCCTGTGCCGCAACGGCTGCGTCGAGCGCGGCCTCACCGTCGGCGACCGTCCCGTTGGCCACCTCGACGAGCACGCCGCCGGTCGCCGGGTCGTGCACGGGGAAGGTGGTCGCGCTGAGCGAGTCGCGCCACTCGCCGCCGACGAACAGCTGGGTCGGCACGGTGGACAGGACGGACTTCTGCGTCACGGGAGCCATGGTTCGACCCTAACCGCGGGGCAGGATGAACGGCATGGACGAGATCGAGACGTTGGGCGACCTCGACGCGGCCCTGTCGAGCGGCGCACCCCTCGCGGGCCGCCGGATCCAGGACCTCGACCTCACCGGCCACGAGGACGAGCTGCTCGGCCGCACCGACCTCGAGGCGCTCGTCGTCCTCGGCGGCCGACTGTCCCCCGCGCTCGACGCCCACCTCCGGCTGCACGGAGCCCTTGTCTTCCCGACCGACCCGCACGCACCGGTCAACCCCTACCGCGCCACGCTCTACCAGCCGCACGAGCTCTATGCCGGCCTGGCCGAGCGCGGCTACGAACGGACCCCCGACGCCCTCGCCTACCACTGGTCGCGCGACGCCACCCTCCGCCACGACGTCTTCGTCAGCCTGCTGCGCGCCATCCACGACGACTCGGTGAGCGACGCCCTCACCGAGTTCCTCGGCGACTCGCCCGTCGTCGGCGTCATGGGCGGGCACGCGCTCTCGCGCGAGAGCGAGGCGTATGCCGGCGCCGCCCGTCTCGGCCACCGGCTCGCCTCCGCGGGGCTCGTCGTCGCCACCGGCGGCGGGCCGGGGGCGATGGAGGCCGCGAACCTCGGTGCGCTGTGCCCGACCGAGGACGTCCTGCGCGACGCGCTCGGGCGACTGGCCGGCATACCGTCGTTCCGTCCGTCCATCGACGACTGGGCCGGCATCGCCCTCGAGGTCCACGACGACGTCCTGCGGCAGCCGGTCGCGGACAGCCGCGTGCGCTCGATCGGCATCCCCACATGGTTCTACGGACACGAGCCGCCCAACGTCTTCTGCAACGGGATCGCGAAGTACTTCAGCAACGCCGTGCGCGAGGACGGACTGCTCGCGCGCTCGACCGCCGGGCTCGTCGTGCTCCACGGCGCGGCCGGCACGGTGCAGGAGATCTTCCAGTCGGTCACGCCGCTCTACTACGCCGAGGCGGAGCGCACCCTGCCGCCACTCGTCCTCGTCGGCGTCGACCACTGGTCCCGAGCCGTGCCCGTCTGGAACGCCATCGAGGCGCTCGGTCGCGACCGCGGTCTCGGTGAGGTCGTGCACCTCGTCGACACCGTCGAGGAGGCCGCCGAGGTCGTGCTCAGCCGCGCGTGAGCAGGACGACGCCGAGGCACATCTCGTCGGTCGTGCCCTCGCCCCAAGCGACGTAGCGCTCGCGCGTGCCCTCGTAGGCGGGCAGCACGTCGCGCATCGCCTGGTCGTGGGTGCACGTCACGGTGAGGGTGTCGCCCTTCTTGATGGGCTGCGGCTTGGGCAGCGGGACGGCGTCCTGGTCGTCGAAGTTCCACACCGGGATGTCGAGGACACGCTTCGCCTGCGGCGTGCCCTTGTTGACGTCGACGGTGATGGACTTGCCGAGCAGGTGCATGTGCCCGGCGACGGCCCGGATCTGACCGGCCTCGGTCACCGGCCGCGTGCAGGACTGCGTCGGGCCGGGCTTGAGCTCGCCGCAGAGCAGGTGCAGCAGGTCGGCCGTCGCGACCTGCTCGCCGAAGCGGGCACGGATGTCGGCGACGGCCGGCGTGCGAGCGCAGAGCTCGCCGGGAGTGCCCTTGCGGCAGGGCAGCTCGACAGGGGCCGGCAGGAGCATCGTCTGGAGCGGGGTCTTCGTGCCCGCCGCCGCCGGGGTGAGCCGGAGCCGGGCGCTGCTCTGGTCGGGGCCGTCGCCGACGAGGAGGTTGTAGTGCATCTGCATGACGAGCTGCGAGCCTTTGGCCAGCGGGATGCCGATGTCCTCGGCCATGACCCGCTCGCCCCCGCCCGGCGCCCAGGCCGCGACCCACTCGGCACTGTTGATCTGCGAGGCGGCCCCGCCCTTGATGCCCGTGCCGCCGAAGCAGGTCCAGCCGTCGCCCTCGTCCTGCGCGTCCTGCGCCTTCGCCGCGGCGACGTCCTGCGGCTCGACCTTGTAGAGGATGACGTGGTGGACGGCGTCGGGGTTGTCGGGCATGACCTTGACGCCGCTGACGATCATGTCCTGGGCGAAGTTCGGGTCGACGAGGAAGCAGCGGTAGTCGTCGGTCCCGCTGCCGAACGGCGCCTTGGGCGTGTACTTCGCCGCCATCGAGATGTCCTGGAAGGCCTCCCCCTTGCGCAGGGGCACGTCCGGCTTCTCGGGCTTGGCCGGCTTCGAGCCGGCGGCCGCCTTCTCCGGCGACGAGGACGCACCGTGGCTGCTGCCGTGCGTGTCCTCGCCACGGAGGTTGTCCGGCAGGGTGCCGCCGCAGGCGGTGAGGGTGAGCGCGGCGACGATGCCGGCCGCAGCGAGACGCAGGCGCATCGCCCCAGAGTAGTCGCGCTGGCTGAGAGGCCCGGGTGGAACCGCACGACACCGGCGCACGTCACAGTGGCATGACCCGGCTCCCGAGTCGTGCGCCCGCCCGCCGAACCGCACGCGTCGTGCCCCTCCTCGCCCTCGCTGCCGCGGCCGCGTCCGCCACCGCGGGCTGTGGCGCAGGGGTGCTGCCCGGCCTGACCGGCGGCGACCCCACCTCCCGTCTCGTCGTCACGTGGAGCGAGTCGACCGCTCACAGCCGGGCCGATCGGGACGAGTGGGGCGACGCGCAGCTGCGGACCAGGCTCGTCGCCGACGACGCACAGCGCCGCGAGCTGCTCGCGTCGCTACCCTCGGTCGTCGGCCCGGACGAGCGGGCGCCCGTCGAGGCCGTCGACCTCGACGAGGAGGTGCTCGTCGTCGGTGTCTACAACAAGTGCACCGAGAAGTCGCACGTCGAGCGGGACGGCTCGTCCCTCCGGTTGGTCATCGAGCGTGACTCCGACACCAACTGCGGATGGGCGCCGCGCACCGTCGACGTCTGGGCGGTCGAGCGCGAGGGCCTCCCGACACCGATCACGCTGCGCGACCAGGAGGGCGTGCCGGTGCCCGGCTGAGCGCCGCAAGGGTCGTCCGTGACTCGCGGGGCAACCCGGCCTGACGGAGGTGGGCGGCCGGCATACGACGACGAGCCGGTATGCCGTTCGCTCCCGTTCGCGACCGCGCTGGGTCAGGCTGTCGTGGCCGCCAGCTGGCCGCAGGCGCCGTCGATGTCGGAGCCGCGGGTGTCGCGCACCGTCGTCGGGATGCCGTGTGCGCGCAACCGCTCGACGAACTGCTGCTCGACGCCACGGCGCGACGCGGTCCACTTCGAGCCGGGCGTCGGGTTGAGCGGGATCGGGTTGACGTGGACCCAGCCCTTGCCGCGGGCGACGAGCTTCTCGCCGAGGAGGTCGGCCCGCCAGGCGTGGTCGTTGATGTCCTTGATGAGGGCGTACTCGATGCTCACGCGACGACCGGTGGCCTCGTAGTAGCGGTGGGCCGCGTCGAGCGCCTCGTCGACCTTCCACCGGGTGTTGATGGGCACGAGCTCGTCGCGCAGCTCGTCGTCGGGCGCGTGCAGGCTCAGCGCCAGCGTCACCGGGATGCCCTCGGCGGCCAGCTTGTCGATGCCGGGCACGAGCCCGACGGTCGACATCGTGATGCCGCGCGCGCTCATGCCGAGGCCGTCCGGGCTGGGGTCGGTGAGCCGGCGGATCGCGCCGATCGCCGCCTTGTAGTTGGCGAGCGCCTCGCCCATGCCCATGAAGACGACGTTGGACACGCGCTGCGGCCCCGGCCCCGAGGCCGGCTCGTCGTCGCCGTAGTGCTCGTCGGACTCGTCGCCCAGACCCGCCTCGGCCGGGTGCGTCGCGCCGATCGCCGGGAGGGCGCCGTTGCGGAGCCGACGGTTGGCGTCCACGACCTGCTCGACGATCTCGCCGGCAGACATGTTGCGGGTGAGTCCGGCCTGCCCGGTGGCGCAGAACGGGCAGTTCATGCCGCAGCCGGCCTGGCTGGAGATGCAAATCGTCACGCGCCGCGGGTAGCGCATGAGCACCGACTCGACGAGCGCGCCGTCGTGGAGGCGCCACACCGACTTGAGCGTCGCTCCACGGTCGGCCTCGAGGGTGCGGACCGGTGTGAGCAGCGGCGGCAGGAGGTCGGCGACGAGCTGGTCGCGCACGGCCTTGGGCAGGTCGGTCATCTCGTCGGGCGACTCGACGAGCCGCTCGAAGTAGTGCGTCGAGAGCTGCTTGGCGCGGAAGCCCTTGTGGCCGAGCTCCTCGACGGCGGCCTTGCGCTCGGCGGGGCTGAGGTCGGCGAGGTGGCGCGGGGGCTTGCCCCGACGCGGAGCCTGGAAGGTCAGCTGGCCGGGCGCGGGTCGGCCGACGGTGGGTTCAGGGAGCGAGGTCATCGCGTCCAGTGTCCCACTCGCGGGGCACTGGCTCCGAACCCGCGTGGGCGTTGCTCGGCTGCGGGAGGCGGCAGCCTCTCCGGAGGTCAGGTGACCGGGGCGGCCCAGAGCAGCAGGGCCCAGACGACCGGGATGCACACGAGGAGCGAGTCGAGCCGGTCCATGAGCCCGCCGTGGCCCGGCAGGAGTCGGCCCATGTCCTTGATGCCGAGGTCGCGCTTGATGCTCGACTCGATGAGGTCGCCGATCGTGGCCGCCGCGGCGACGACGACGCCGATCACCGCGCCCTGCCACCACACGCCGTCGAGGAGCGTCGCGAGTCCGACGGCGCCGACGACCGCGCACGTGAACGCCGAGCCGCCGAAGCCCTCCCACGACTTCTTCGGTGAGAGCGAGGGCGCCATCGGGTGCTTGCCGAGGAAGACCCCGAACGCGTAGCCGCCGATGTCGGAGGCGACGGTGACGAGGACGAAGTAGATGATGCGCAGGTGCCCGTCGTCGGCGGCGAGCAGCAGCGAGGCGAACCCGCCGAGGAAGCACGGGTAGAGCGCGACGAACAGCGCCCCGGAGATGTCGCGCATGGCGTTGTCGAGCCCGTCGGCGACGCGCCAGACGAGGATGCCGACGCAGGTGAGCCCGAAGGTGAGGACGAGCGCCTCCGGCCCGCGGTAGAACGCGGACAGCAGCATCGACACCGCGCCGATGACGACGGGCACGAACGGCACCTCGACCCCGGCCTGGCGCACCGCCCGCCGCATCTCCCACGCGCCGATGACGATGGCGACGACGAGGACGGGCAGGAAGAGCTCGCGACGGAAGACGAGCGAGCCGATGACGACGAGCGCGAGGCCGACGCCGACACCGATCGCCGCCGGCAGGTTGCGTCCCGCCTTCGTCTTGCCCTTGCCGTCGGTGCCGCCCGCGGCCGCCGCAGCGGCCGTGGCGGAGGCCTCTGCCGGCGCCGGTGCAGCCGCCGGGCCGTCGGTCGTGGAGGAGTCGCTCATGCGCGCAACGTCTGCCCGAGGTCAGACCTCGAGCAGCTCGGTCTCCTTGCTCTTGAGCACCTCGTCGACGGTGTCGACGTACTTCTTCGTCAGGCCCTCGAGGTCCTTCTCGGCGCGCGAGCCCTCGTCCTCGCCGACCTCGCCGTCCTTGACGAGCTTCTCGATGGCCTCCTTGGCCTGGCGGCGGATGTTGCGGATGGCGACCTTGGCGTCCTCGGCCTGGCCGCGCGCCATCTTGATGTACTCCTTGCGCCGCTCCTCCGTGAGCTGCGGGAGGATGCAGCGGATGACGTTGCCGTCGTTGGAGGGGTTGACGCCGAGGTCGGCGTCGCGCAGGGCCTTCTCGATGTTGGACATCGCGCCCTTGTCGAACGGGGAGATGAGGATCGTGCGGGCCTCGGGCGTCTGGAACGACGCGAGCTGCTGCAGCGGGGTCGGCGCGCCGTAGTAGTCGACGACGACCTTGTTGAACATGCCCGGGTGGGCGCGGCCCGTGCGGATGCCGGCGAAGTTGTCCTTGGCCACCTCGACGGCCTTCTCCATCTTCTCCTCGGCCTCGAGCATCGTGTCGTCGATCATGGGCGCAGGTCTCCTTCGGTATGCCGTGCCGCCCGGTGGGGCGGCCGGGTCCAGTCTGTCAAACAATGGCGCGAACGCCGCAGTGGCCGGGCCTCAGGCCGTGACGAGGGTGCCGATGCGCTCTCCCTGGATGGCCCGGGTGATGTTGCCCTCGCCCTCCATCCCGAAGACCATCATCGGCAGGCCGTTCTCCATGCAGAGGCTGAACGCCGCCGCGTCGACGACCTTGAGGCCGCGTCGGAGGGCCTCTGCGTAGGTCACCGTGTCGAGCTTGCGGGCGTCGGGGTTGGTGCGCGGGTCGGAGTCGTAGACACCGTCGACGCCGCTCTTGGACATGAGCACCATGTCGCACTGGCACTCCAGCGCCCGCTGGGCGCTCACCGTGTCGGTGGAGAAGTACGGCATACCGGCTCCCGCGCCGAAGATCACCGCGCGCCCCTTCTCGAGGTGGCGGATCGCGCGACGCGGGATGTAGGGCTCGGCGACCTGGCCCATGGCGATGGCCGTCTGGACCCGCGTGTCGATGCCCTCCTTCTCGAGGAAGTCCTGGAGGGCGAGGCAGTTCATCACCGTGCCGAGCATGCCGATGTAGTCGGCGCGCGAGCGCTCCATGCCCTTCTGCTGCAGCTCGGCGCCGCGGAAGAAGTTGCCACCTCCGACGACGATCGCGACCTGGGTCCCCTGGCGGATCGCCTCGGCGATCTGGCGGGCGATGCCGCGCACGACCTCGGGGTCGACGCCGATGCGGCCACCGCCGAACACCTCACCGCTGAGCTTGAGCAGGACCCGTCGGGGCCGTCCTGCGGTGGTCGTCGGAGCGAGCTGCGTCTGGACGTCAGTGGTCACCGTGCCTCCTCGGCGGGGTTGCTGGCGGTGCCCCGAATCCTCGCACACCGCGTCATGGCCCGACGCTTCCGGGTTGGCACACTGGGGACGTGACCGACACCCCCGCGCCCACCCCACCGGGCCGAGGTCCCGTGACCGTCGCCATCACCCGCCGGGTGCGTCCCGAGGACGAGCTGCTCATGCGGGCCTGGGCCGACGCCGGCACCCAGATGGCCAGCCACTTCCCCGGCTTCCTCGGGTCGGGCTGGGTCCGCCCGTCGCCGCAGTCGACCGACTGGCACATGCTCTACCGGTTCGACTCGCGCGACTCCCTCGCGACCTGGCAGGGGTCCACCGAGCGCAACCGCTGGCTCACCGCGGGCAGCAACCTCGTCGAGGACACGCGGATCGAGCACCGCACCGGCATCGAGGGCTGGTTCGACGAGCCCGAGGAGCGCGACACCACCGACCTCTCGGCCCCGATCGCACCTCCCGCTCCCCCGCGCTGGAAGCAGATGGTCGTCATCTGGCTGGCGTTCTTCCCGACGTCGGTGGCGCTGGGCTACCTCTTCGCACCGCTCACCGGCGGCTGGCCGACCTGGGCCCGGGTGCTGCTGTCCACGCTCGTCGCGACGCCGCTCATGACCTACCTCGTCCTGCCGAGGATGACGCGGCTCTTCCAGCCCTGGCTCACCCGCGGCCAGGCCACCGACTGATTGCCGGTTCCAGCGGGGAGGAGGGCAGCGTCGACCGCTGGAACTGGCAATCAGTCGTCGTCCGTGAGGTGCCGGAAACGTAGGTATGCCGCCCGCTCTCGTGAGCGGACGGCATACCGGGTGCTGTTGCCAGCGGGGGGTCAGACGTGAGGGTCAGCCACCGACGCGGAAGCGGGCGAAGGACGTGGCCTTGGCGCCGGCCTCCTCGAGGACCTTGGCGACGGTCTTCTTCGGCTCCTTGGCGAACGGCTGCTCGAGCAGGACGTTCTCCTTGAAGTAGCCGTTGACGCGACCCTCGACGATCTTCGGGAGCGCAGCCTCGGGCTTGCCCTCCTCCTTGGCCGTGGCCTCGGCGACGCGACGCTCGTTCTCGACCGTCTCGGCGTCGACCTCGTCACGGGTGAGGACGGTCGGGCTGAACGCCGCGACGTGCATCGCGACGTCGCGGGCGACCTGCTCGTCGCCACCCTCGGTCGCCACGAGGACGCCGATCTGGGCGGGGAGGTCCGGGCTGGTCTTGTGCTGGTAGGCAGCCACGACCGGGGCCTCGACGCGGGCGACCCGCTTGACCTCGATCTTCTCGCCGATCGTCGCGTTGGCGTCGTCGAGCAGCTCCTTGACGGTCTTGCCGTCGGCGAGGGTGCTCGAGAGCAGCTCCTCGGCGTTGGAGGCCTTGGTCTCGACGGCCTGGGCGAAGACCTGGTCGGCGAGGGCGATGAACTTCTCGCCCTTGGCGACGAAGTCGGTCTCGCAGAGGACCTCGACGAGCGTGCCGACGCCACCCTCGGCCTTGGCGATGACCAGGCCGTTGGAGGTGGTGCGACCCTCGCGCTTGGTCACGCCCTTCTGGCCCTTGACGCGAAGGATCTCGGTGGCCTTGGCCTGGTCGCCGTCGGCCTCGTCGAGGGCCTTCTTGACGTCGAGCATGCCCGCGCCCGTGGACTCACGGAGCGCCTTGATGTCAGCGGCGGTGTAGTTCGCCATGTGGATGTGCGCTTCTTTCTGTGGAAAGACGGACAGGAAGGAGGGGGAAGGCTCAGGCCTTCTCGGCCGGGGCGGCCTCGGCGGAGGCGTCGGCCTCGGCCGGAGCGGCCTCGGTGGCGTCCGCGGCGGCGGTCGCGCCGGCCTCGGGGGCCACGGCCTCGGCGGTCTCGGCAGCAGCCTCGGCGTCGCCACCGAGGAGCTCGCGCTCCCACTCGGCGAGCGGCTCGTCGGCGCCCTCGGTGTCCGCGGCGGCGTTGCCACCCGAACGCGAGATGAGGCCCTCGGCGACGGCGTCGGCGATGACCCGCGTCAGCAGCGTGACGGAGCGGATCGCGTCGTCGTTGCCGGGGATCTTGTAGTCGACCTCGTCGGGGTCGCAGTTGGTGTCGAGGATCGCGATGACCGGGAGGCCGAGCTTGCGAGCCTCGTCGACCGCGAGGTGCTCCTTCTTGGTGTCGACGATCCACACGGCGGACGGCACCTTGGACATGCCGCGGATGCCACCGAGGGTCTTGTCGAGCTTGTCGCGCTCACGCTTGAGGAGCAGGAGCTCCTTCTTGGTGCGGCCGGAGCCGGCGACGTCGTCGAAGTCGATCTCGTCGAGCTCGACGAGGCGGGTCAGACGCTTGGAGATCGTCTGGAAGTTGGTGAGCATGCCACCGAGCCAACGGTGGTTCACGTAGGGCATGCCGACGCGCGTCGCCTGTTCGGCGATGGGCTCCTGCGCCTGCTTCTTCGTGCCGACGAAGAGGATCGAGCCACCGTGGGCGACCGTCTCGCGGACGAACTCGTAGGCGTTGTTGATGTAGGTCACCGACTGCTGCAGGTCGATGATGTAGATCCCGTTGCGCTCGGTCATGATGAAGCGCTTCATCTTCGGGTTCCAGCGACGGGTCTGGTGCCCGAAGTGGACGCCGCTCTCGAGGAGCTGGCGCATGGTGACGACGGCCATGCCGTGTTCTCCTTGTGCGTGGTTTCAGTTGCGTCGGTGACCCACGGATTGCGGGCACCTGCCTGGCGTCCTGACACACCCCGCCGTATGCCGTGTGGCTCCGGACTGTCGTGGTGCGTCCCCGCTTCGTGGTGATCCAGTCAGCGGCGGTGGAACGCGCGAATTTGGTTCCGGGTGCGAGCACACGAAACCGCGGTCCATCCTACGGGTGACGAGCAGGGATCGAGAAATCCGGTCGCCCGCACGCACGCGAGTCAAGCGGCCCGCTCGAGGTGGGCGAACGGCATACGGGGTGGGTGGGCTGTGCGGGGCGCAGAGCGGGACGCGCTACGGGCCGCGCGGGGCTAGGGTCGTCCCTCGTGTCTCGTCTGGGGGAAGTGCTCGCGCCGTCGCGCCTCGGGCGACCGTTCCGGTGGCTCATGGCGGCGTCGTGGACGAGCAACATCGGTGACGGCATCGCGCTCGCCGCCGGGCCGCTGCTCGTCGCGTCGCAGACCCGCAACCCCACCCTCGTGGCGATGGCCGCCCTCCTCCAGCGGCTGCCGTGGCTGCTGCTCGGGCTGTGGGCCGGCGCGATCGCGGACCGGCTCGACCGCGAGCGGATCATCGTCACCGCCAACACCCTGCGCGCCCTCGTCGTCGTGGCCCTGTGCGGGTTCATCGTCAGCGACCACGTGTCGATCGCCGTCGTCCTCGTGACGATGTGCCTCTACGGCGTGTGCGAGGTCTTCGCCGACTCCACGGCCGGCACGCTCCTCCCCATGCTCGTCCGGCGCGACGACCTGCGGACCGGGCAGGTGCGCCTCCAGGCGGGCTTCCTCACCGCCAACCAGCTCGTCGGGCCGCCGATCGGGGCCTTCCTCTTCGCCGCGGGCATGGCGTGGCCCTTCGTCACCCAGGTGCTGCTCGTCGTCCTCGCCATCGGGCTCGTGGCGCGGGTGGACCTCCCCCGCGGTGGTGTCCGCGGCGCCGTGGACACCCACGTCCGGGCCGACATCCGCGAGGGGCTGCGGTGGATCCGCCACCACGCCGCCATGCGCACGCTCGCGCTCGTCATCCTCACGTTCAACGTCACGTGGGGCGCGGCGTGGTCGGTGCTCGTGCTCTACTCGCTCGACCACCTCGACATGGGCGAGGTCGGCTTCGGCCTGCTGACGACCGCGAGCGCCGTC
Organism: Knoellia flava TL1; assembly: GCF_000768675.1. Classification (GTDB taxonomy): domain Bacteria; phylum Actinomycetota; class Actinomycetes; order Actinomycetales; family Dermatophilaceae; genus Knoellia; species Knoellia flava. The sequence goes on from NZ_AVPI01000008.1 coordinate 49,884, forward strand.
GGGGGCGTGATCGCCACGCTGTCGTTCGACCGGATCTCGAGCAGGTTCTCGCTCGCGCTGCTCATGAAGGTCTGCCTGCTCGCCGAGGTCCTCACCCACCTCGCGCTCGCGCTGACGAGCACCGGCTGGGTGGCCATCGTCATCATGTTCGTCTTCGGCGCCTATGCGTTCACGTGGGGCACGGTGAGCAACACGGTGCGGCAGCGTGCCGTGCCCACGGCCTACCAGGGGCGGGTCGGGTCGGTCTACATGACCGGGCTGTTCCTCGGCCTGGTCATCGGGCAGGCGATCGGTGGACCCATCGCCGAGCAGTGGGGGCTCACCGGACCGTTCTGGTTCGCCTTCGCCGGCACGGCCGTGATGCTGGCCCTCGTCTGGCGGCAGCTCGACTCGATCGCACACGCCGGCGACGACGACCCCGATGCCGAGTTCTGCGACGAGTCGGGGGTTGTGTGACGAGTCGGGGATCCCGCGGCCCCCGACTCGTCACCGGAGGCCCGACTCGTCGCGCGACCCTGCCCGATCGGTCGTCACAGGTGCTTGAGCGCCTCACGCCGGCTCAGGCCGGACATACGGTCGGAGTGCCGGTCGACGAGGGCCCGGACCCACACCGGGTCGGTCCGGGCGTACTGACGCAGGGCCCACCCGATCGCCTTGCGGACGAAGAACTCACGGTCGTCGAGGTTGACCTCGATGACCGACGCGAGCAGGTCGGTGTCGGTACGCTCGCGGTGCCGCAGCTGGCTGATGATGGCCGACCGTCGCAGCCAGAGGTCGTCGCGCTCGGCCCAGTCGCGCATCCGCAGGCCCTCCCCCTCGGGGTCGACGAGCAGCACCTCGCCGACGACGTTGGACAGCTCGTCGACGACGTCCCACCACGCGCCGGTGACGACCAGCTCCTCGACAAGGGGCATGAGGTCGGGGTCGCGCCACGCGCGGTAGGCACGGTGGCGGAGGAGGTCGAGGGCGGCATACCTCTCCTCGCGGAAGCGCGCGTCGTCCCAGAGGGTGCGGACGGCGCGCTCGAGCTCGGCGCGCGTCTCGAGCCTCAGGCCCGGGTCGGCGAGCAGCGGGCGCACGATCTCGCGGCGCCGCGGCGAGGTGAGACCGAGGAAGGGCATCGCGCTCTTCATGTAGCGCTGTTGCCCCGCCGCCCGCTCGGGGTCGGCGCCGGTGCGCAGGGCGGCGCGCAGGGCGTCTACGAGCTCGGGTCCCGGGTCGGTCATGTCGCCGAGCGTAGGGCCGACCCCTGACGGCTAGCCTGCGAGACATGGACTCGCCTCTCGTGCACCGCATGCAGGGCTTCGGCTCGACGATCTTCGCGGAGATGTCGGCTCTCGCGCACGAGCACGGGGCCCTCAACCTCGGCCAGGGCTTCCCCGACACCGACGGGCCGCAGGAGGTGCTGGACGCGGCGAAGGCTGCCATCGACGGCGGCCGCAACCAGTACCCGCCGGGCGCCGGTGTCCCCGAGCTGCTCGACGCGGTCGCCGCCCACCAGAAACGCTTCTACGGGCTCGACCTCGACGCGCGTCGGGAGGTCCTCGTCACCGTCGGTGCGACCGAGGCCATCGCCGCGACGGTCCTCGCGCTCTGCGAGCCGGGAGACGAGGTCGTCACCTTCGAGCCCTACTACGACTCGTATGCCGCGTCCATCGCCCTCGCGGGCGCCACGCGCCGGACATCGGTGCTGCGGTTCCCCGACTTCGCGGTCGACGAGGAGTCGCTGCGGGCGGCCTTCTCGTCGCGGACCCGGCTCGTCCTGCTCAACACACCGCACAACCCGACCGGCAAGGTCTTCACCCGCGCGGAGCTCGACCTCATCTGCACCTTGGCGCGCGAGCACGACGCGTGGGTCGTCACCGACGAGGTCTACGAGCACCTCGTCTTCGACGGCGTCGAGCACGTGCCGGTCGCGACGCTGCCGGGGATGTGGGAGCGAACGCTGACGATCTCGTCCGCAGGCAAGACGTTCTCGACGACCGGGTGGAAGGTCGGCTGGGTCACCGGCCCCGCCGAGGCGGTCGCGGCGGTGCGCACGGTCAAGCAGTTCCTCACCTACGTCGGCTCCGGCCCCTTCCAGCCTGCGGTCGCGGTGGGGCTGGGCCTGCCCGACGACGTGTATGCCGGCCTCTCGCGTTCGCTGCAGGGCAAGCGCGACCTGCTCGTCACGGCGCTGCGCGACATCGGTCTCTCGGTGGCGGTGCCCTCGGGGACCTACTTCGTCGTCGCCGACGCAGCGCCGCTAGGTGCCACCGACGCCCTCGCGTTCTGCCGCGAGCTGCCGGCGCGTGCCGGTGTCGCCGCCGTGCCCGTCTCGGTCTTCCACGACGACGTCGGCGCGGCGCGCACCCTCGTGCGGTTCGCGTTCTGCAAGCAGGACGACGTGCTGCGTGAAGCCGCCGTGCGGCTGTCGGCACTGCGCGCCTGACCTGCGTCCCTACCGGCGACGCAGACGTCTGGCGGCTGCTCTCTGCTGGACGCGGCTGAGCCGCACGACGAGGGGTACGGCCCGCATGGCCAGGCCCGGAAAGAGGTCGAAGAGCCGGACCTCCACGCCGCGCCACCGGGGCAGGGCGAGCACCGGTCGGGGCCGGTCGACCAGCGCGAGGACCGCATCGGCGACGTCGGTCGGCTGGAGCAGCTGCCCCGAGAACGACATGGAGGCACTCGGGTCGTCCAGCCGGTCGTGGAGCATCGGCGTCCACATGCCGTCCGGGCAGAGGCAGCTGATGTGGATGTCGCGCTCCCCCGCTGCGCGGAGGTCGGCCAGCGTCGAGGTGCTCAGGCCCACGACGGCGTGCTTGGTCGCGGCGTAGACGCCTTCGCCGGGTACCGACACGAGGCCGGCGAGCGAGGCGACGTTGATGATGTGCCCGCGGTGGGCCGGTCGCATCACCTCGAGCGCCGCGACGGTGCCGTGCATCGTGCCCAGGGCATTGACCTCGAACATGAACCGGCGCTGCGCGTCGTCCTGGTCCCACACCGGGCCGGTGACGAGGATCCCGGCGTTGTTGACCCACAGCGTGACGGACCCGGCCCGCTCGACCGCGACCCGCGCGACGTCCCGGGCCGCGTCCTGGTCGCGGACGTCGAGCCGACGTCCCGTCGCCCTGCCACCGCGGCGGGTGATCTCGGCCGCGGTGTCCTGAGCGGCCGCCTCGTCGACGTCGGTGACGATCACGTGGAACCCCGCGGCACCGAGACGGACGGCGACCTCCTTGCCGAGCCCTCTGCCGGCACCGGTGACCACGGCGCCACCGTGGAGGCTCACGAACGCGCCTCCGACGCGTCGTGCGCGACCCCGGGCCCGGGGGCGGACGGCATACGGCGCCGGGCTGCGCGGGCAGCACCACGGCGACGCTCGCGCTCGAGGTCCCACAGGTAGTGGTCGAAGTCGACCTCCATCGTGTGGCGCGGCGAGGCGTAGAACTGTCGCCGGTTGCGTTCGTGCTCGGCCGCCATCTGGCGCCGCACCTCGTCGACGGGCGGCGGCGCGTAGCGGCCGGCGAGCATCTGGGCGACCCACGTGCCCTGCGCCTCGGCGAGCGGCATGACCGCACCCACCGGCTGGAGGAGTCCGATGAAGAAGAGACCGGGCAGGTCGGGGTGGACGGTGCGCTTCCACAGGGGCAGGTCGTTGTCGTCGGCGGAGACGAGCGAGGCGTCGAGGAAGGGGAAGGTCACTCGGTAGCCCGTGGCCCACACCACGAGGTCGGCGGGTGCGCTCGAGCCGTCGACGAAGACGACCCGGTCGCCGTCGAGGCGCTCGATGCCCGGCTTCGGTGTGACGGCGCCCGAGCGCAGCGCGGCGCGGATGCCCTCGGACTGGACCGGGTGCGACTGGCCGGGCTTGTGGGCGGGCTGGGGCAGGCCCAGCCGCGCGACATTGCCGGACGTCAGGGCGCCCAGCCGCAGCCGCAGGGCGGTCGCCCACCACGGCAGCCAGCCCGGCAGCGCGACCTGGTCGGACGGGCGTCCGAGGGTGAACTTGCGCAGCACCCACTGGCCCCGCCGCTGCGAGAGCACCGTCGAGCGGGCGACGCGGCCGGCCTCGACGGCGATGTCGAGCGCCGAGTTGCCCGAGCCGACGACGACGATGTCGCGTCCCTCGAGCTGGGCTGCGGAGCGGTAGTCGTGCGCGTGGATCTGCTCGCCGGCGAAGGTGCCGGGATAGGCGGGTTCGGGCCAGCGGGGGTCCCAGTGGTGCCCGTTGGCGACGAGGACGGCGTCATAGGTCCGGGTCTCGCGACCGGCCGGGCCCTCGACGGTCACCAACCACGTGTCGTCGGGTGCGGGCGTGACGTCGGTGACGGTCGTGTCGAACGCGATGCGGTCGCGCAGGGCGAAGTGGTCGACGTAGGCCTCGAAGTAGGCGGCGACCTGGTCGTGGCGTGCGTATGCGGGGTAGTCGGCGGGCATCGGGAAGTCGGAGTAGGCCATCCGCGGGCACGAGGTGTTGATCTCGAGCGTGTCGTAGCAGGCCGACTGGCCGTTGGGGTTGTCGAGAACCCAGTTGCCGCCGACGACGCTGCCCTGCTCGAAGCAGTCGAAGGGGACCCCGGCCTGCGCGAGCGCCTTCACGGCCGCGATGCCGGAGGAGCCGGCGCCGACGACGCAGGCCCGTGGCAGTGTCGGGTCGACCGGGACGGGCGAGGTGACGGCCGGCGCGCGGTGGCGCTGCTTCACGGAGTAGGCCATGGCGGCGATTCTGGCAGCGCGGGTGGGCCTGGCCGGCGTGGCGGGGACGTTGGGTGCGCCACGCTCCGCCCAAGCGGCTCGTCCGGCTCGCCCCCGCTCGTCGGCTCGTCAACAGCGCCCGGTTCCGGTGGCGGTCGTCCACAGCTTGCGCGGGTGCGGGTGGCTACCGGGCCGGGGTGGGGCCGATGCTCGAGCCATGTCGACCTCGTCAGCCGTCCGCCGCGCCCTTGCCGTCCTCGGTGTCGCCGGCAGCGTCCTGCCGGGGGTGGCGCCTCCCCCGCCGCCCACCCTCGTGGCCCCTAGTCCTGGGGCCGGGACGCCGGCGGTCGCCCTGCCGCTCAGGTCGCTCGACGTGGACGACCTACGGCGGACCTGGGCGTGGCCGCTGCAGCCGAGGCCTGCGGTGAGGTCACGCTTCGTGGCGCCCGCCTCGACGTGGGGCGCGGGACATCGGGGTCTCGACCTCGCCGCCAGCGCGGGCCAGCAGGTGCTCGCCGTCGACGACGGCCTCGTCACCCACGCCGGCGTGGTCGCGGGCCGGGGCACCGTGAGCGTGACCCATGCCAGCGGGTTGCGCAGCACCTACGAGCCGGTGGACGGGGCCGTCACGGTCGGCGCCCGTGTCGGTCGCGGTGCGGTGCTCGGCATCGTCACCGGCCGGACGCACTGCGGCGGCGCCTGCTTGCACCTGGGAGCAGTGCGCGGCGCCGGCTACGTCGACCCGAGACCCCTGCTCGAAGGTGGCGCGGTCATCCTGCTGCCCCTCGGCGGGCGCCGCTGACTGCCTCAGGGCAGGGTCGGCCACGCGTTCGGCCGGCACCCGTCGAGCCCCTTGGACTGCTGGAGCATGATCGGCGCCAGCTCGTCGTCCCCGGGGCAGTCGACGTGACCGTGGTAGAGACCGTGGCCGATCTCGTGGTTGACCATGTACTGCCGGTATGCCGGGAGCGCACCCTCGTAGCCCGCGACGCCGAGCGTCCAGCGAGCCGTGTTGAGGACGACCCTGCGCAGGTTGAAGCAGGACACCTTGCCGTTGGTCCGCAGCGGCTTGCACAGCGCGTCCGTCATCGTCGGGCTCGCCAGGACGATGGTGATGTCGACCTCTCCCCGGGACACCGCGTCGGCGTCCACGGCCCGGAACCGCACGCGGTCCTTGGTCTGCCAGCCTCGGGCGTCGCCGAGGGTCGTCGAGACGATGTTGGCGGCCTCCTGCGCGTCGACGCCCGCGCCGTCCTCGACCTCGAACGCCACGCGGATCGTGCGGGTGGGGTTGACGGTGGGTGCGGCGATGGCGGGAAGGGCGACGGGGACGCGCTTGCCCGACCCGGCCCTCGGCACGGCGCCGGCGGAGGAGGGCGCGACCGTCGGCTCCGGCGGGAGGTCCTCGGCCGCCGGGACGGGATCGGACCCGGAGCCCGCGACGGACGCAGCGAGGTCGGCCGTCTTCCGCACCGGGCTGCTCGACTCCTCACTGGGCCACAGCGTCCAGAGCGCGAGCGCGACGAGCGAGGCCATGGCGAGGGCAGCGACCGCCCGCCGCCGCGCGATGGTCGTCGTGGAGGCCCGCCGGCGCCGGGCCCGGTCGGGGGTCGCACGCCGGGCCGCACGGCGGGTCTCCGCCGCGGACTCCGGAGGCACCATCTCCACGGCGGTCCGTCGCTGCTCGGGCACACTCCTGCGGACGCCGTCGTGCACCATGCGACGACGGTCGGCGCGTGTCGCCGCTTCCTCATGGTGCTCGGGCTGCCCCTGGTGTGCGCCGGCACGTCCCGGGGCCCTGCCGTCGTGACGCCCCGAGTCGTGCCGGGCGGCCCGCCGAGCAGCGGACCGTCGCTGGTCCTCCGCGACGCGGCGCAGGTCGGCACGGCGCGTGGGAGCACCCTCCTCGCGGGGAGCGGCGCCCGGTCGCGGCTCGCTCACCCAGTCGGGGAGGTCGATGTCCTCAGGCACGGGGGTGCGCCTGCGCGTACGACGCGGTGAGTCGTTCGATGGAAACATGCGTGTAGATCTGGGTCGTCGAGAGTGAGGCGTGACCCAGCAGCTCCTGCACCATCCGGAGGTCCGCCCCGCCCTCGAGGAGGTGGGTCGCCGCGCTGTGGCGGAGCCCATGGGGCCCCAGGTCCGGCGCGTCTGGAACGTGGGTCAACATGTCGTGCACGAGGGTACGCACCTGGCGGGCGTCGAGTCGCCCACCCCTCCGCCCGAGGAAGAGAGCTGCGCCACTTCTGGTCGTGACGAGACGCGGACGACCGCGCTCGCGCCAGTCGGTCAGTGCCGCGGCAGCGGGCCGACCGAAGGGAACGCGACGTTCCTTGTCGCCCTTGCCGATGACTCGGATCACGCCGGCCTCGTCGTCGACGTCGTCGACATCGAGGCCCGTGAGCTCACCCACCCGCACTCCCGTGGCGTAGAGCAGCTCGAGGACCGCGCGGTCGCGCAGGTGCACCGGGTCGCCGTCGTCCGCGGCCACCGTGGCCACGTCGAGGAGTCCCGCCGCGTGGTCCTTCGCGAGCACGGGCGGCAGGGTGCGATGACGCTTGGGCGCCACGAGGCGCAGCGACGGGTCGGCGTCGACATGACCCTCCCGGACCGCCCAGGCGAAGAAGGTCCGCATCGTGGCCGACCGTCTGGCGAGGGTCGTCCTGGCGGCGCCACCCGACGCCAGCGCACCCAGCCACTCGCGCAGGTCGGCGAGCCGAACGGCGGTCAACGGTGTCTCGGGCGGCGGGTGCTCCTCGGTCACGGCCCCGTCGACGTGGGCGAAGAACTCGCGCAGGTCCCCGAGGTAGGCCCGGATGGTGTGGGGGGAGCGTCCCCGCTCAGCGCGCAGGTGACGCTCGAAGGCGTCGACCGTGGCCTGGCGGCTGAGACTCACACCCAGCACCGTCTCATCACCCGCGGGCGCGATCAAACACCGGTGCGGCGGGTCAGTCGTGTCCTGTCGAGCCGCGCCGCGAGGGCGCAGCCTGGCCGCGGCGCGTCACCGGGCTCCTCCTCCACCGGCCTCGCGCCGCGGTGAGGGCACTTTGCGCCAGCGGTCGCCGTCGCGGGAGACGAGTCCGAGCAGACCGAGCCGTCCAAGGGCGGCGAGCAGCGTCCTCGCGTCAAGGGCGGTGTGCGCCTGGAGCCGCGCGAGGTCGGCGCCGGCTCGCACGGGCACTGCGGAGAAGACCGCCAGCGCCACCGGGTCGAGCTCCGACTCCGGCGTCTCGGGTGCCCGGGCCACACCGACCGCGTCGAGACCGAGCCGGCCCATGAGGTCGAGCACCTCGGCGGCGTCCGTCACCAGGGTGGCGCCGCGCTCGCGCACGAGCTGGTGGCACCCCGCGGACTGGACCGAGGTCACCGGACCGGGGACGGCCGCGACATGGCGGACGAGCTCGCGCGCGACCTTCGCCGTGTTGAGCGACCCGGAGCGCAGGCCCGCCTCGACGACGACCGTGCCGACGGTCAACGCCGCGATGAGACGGTTGCGGGCGAGGAACCGGTGCCGGTGCGGCGCCCACCCCGGCGGCAGCTCGCTGACGACGACACCGTGGGCCGAGACCTCGCGCAGGAGCCCCTCGTGCGCCTGGGGGTACGCACGGTCGAGCCCGCGCGCGAGGACGGCGATCGTGGGACCGCCTCCGGCCAGCGCGCCTCGGTGGGCCGCCGCGTCGATCCCGAAGGCCGCCCCCGAGACGACGGTGACGCCGCGGTGAGCGAGACCCTCGCCCAGGTCAGCGGCGACGGACAGGCCGTAGGCCGTGGCGGCCCGTGAGCCCACGATCGCCACGCTCCCCTCGGCGACGGAGACCTCGCACTCGCCGCGCGCATAGAGGCACACCGGAGGGACACCCAGCTGGTCGAGTCCCGTGGGCCACTCCTCGTCACCGGGCACGACGACACGGACGCGCAGCCGGTCGAGGACGTGCCGCGCCCGGTCGATGTCCATCGCCCCGACCCGCGCCGCATGAGCGTCACCCCGCGCCTCGGGTCCGGACACGAAGCGCTCGAGGGCGTCGACCGCTCCGTGGGTCGCGATCGACCTCGCCACCTTCTCGTCCTCGGGCTCGACGATGTGGCTCCAGGCGAGGCGTGCCCACCGCTCGTCCGACAACGCTCCCCCTCCCGGGATGCCGAAAGGCTCAGGGCTGCTCATGCCGCCGCCTCCACGCCACCGCGCAGGGTGAGGGCCAGACCGACGTCGTCGACCGTCGGACGGAGCCGCCCGGCGAGGTCGGACGAGGACCAGGCGAGCCGAAGGGTGCGGTCGTATCCGCGCAACGTGAGCAGGCCGCGGTCCAAGGCCCGGTCGATCGGTGCGGTGACGGACCCGGGGAGCCGCAGCGGGCTGCGCCGCAGCGCGTGACCGGGCACCCTCGCGTTGGTCTGCCAGCCCCGGGAGGACCACCGTTCGCGCTGCGCGGCGCGTGCCGCGAGCACTCGCGCGAGGACGACCTCGCTCGGCTCCCCCCGCTCGTCGGCGAAGGCGGCACGCGACACGGGTGGGACGTTGGCCTGGATGTCGATCCGGTCCATGAGGGGACCGGAGAGGCGGTTGGCGTAGCTGCGCTGCTCCATCGCCGAGCACACGCAGTCGATGCCCTTGCCGTAGGCCCGACCGCAGGGACAGGGGTTCGTGGCCAGCACGAGCTGGAACCGCGCGGGGTAGCGGACCATCTGCTTGGCCCGCGAGATCGTCACCTCGCCCGACTCGAGCGGCTGGCGCAGCTGCTGGAGGACGGACGTCTTGAACTCCGCAGCCTCGTCGAGGAAGAGCACGCCGCCGTGCGCGCGGGAGATCGCGCCGGGCACGACCACGCCGGAGCCGCCTCCGGTGATCGACGTCATCGACGCGCTGTGATGGGGCGCGACGAAGGGTGGGGTGCGGTCGAGCTCCGTGGTGGCGACGACGTCGCCGGTGAGCGACCTGATCGCGTGGGTCTCGAGCGCCAGCTCGCGCGAGAGCGGCGGCAGGATCGTCACGAGCCTCTCGGCCAGCATCGTCTTGCCGACGCCGGGCGGTCCGCTGAGCAGCAGATGGTGCTCGCCCACCGCAGCGAGCTCGAGGGCGAGGCGTGCCTCGGCCTGTCCGATGACGTCCCCGAGGTCGACGGCTCGCGAGCGCGTCGCCGCCTCGACGGCGACGACCCGGTCCGCGACCGGCAGCGGGTCGACACCGGCGCGAACGGCATACCAGTGGACGAGGGTCCCGAGGGTGGGTGCGGAGTGCACGGTGACCCCGTCGACGAGCTGCGCCTCGGCGACGTTCTCGGGTGGGACGACGACGTGGCGCACCCCGGCGCGTGCGGCTGCGAGCACCGAGGGCAGCACGCCGCGCACGCCGCGCACCGACCCGTCGAGTCCGAGCTCGCCGAGGTGGACGATGCCCGTGATCCGGCGCGGGTCGACGACGCCCGCCGCACCGAGCACGGCAAGGGCGATCGCGACGTCGAACCCGGTGCCCTGCTTGGGGATCGAGGCCGGCGAGAGGTTGACGGTGATCCGCTGGGGCGGAAGGGGCACCCCCGTCGTGGCCGCGGCCGAGCGCACCCGGTCGGGAGCTTGGCCGCACGCCTTGTCGGGCAGCCCGGTGACGCTGAAGTGCGGGAGCTGCGCGGAGATGTGCGCCTCGACGTCGACGAGCCGGCCCTCGAGCCCGGTGAGGGCGACGGCGAGGGTCCGGCCGAGCTTGGCGCTCACGAGCCCACCGCCTCGACGTGACGGACGACCGGAGGCCGTCCGCGCCGGGCGAGCACGCCGATGACGTCGACCCTCACGCTGGCCACCGGACTGGTCCGGGTGCGCAGGTAGGCGGCGGAGAGGCGCCTCAGCCGCATGGCCTTCTCCCGGGTCACCGCCTCGACCGGGTCACCCACACCCGTGCCGGCGCGGGTCTTGACCTCGCAGACGACGAGGCAGTCGCCGTCGAGGGCGACGATGTCGATCTCGCCCTCGGGGCAGCGCCAGTTGCGCTCGAGGACCCGCAGACCTCGTTCCCGCAGGTAGCGAGCCGCGAGCTCCTCGCCGTATCGGCCCAAGGCCAGGTGTGCATCCATGGCGAGGAGCATCGACCGGGACCCGGACACCGGGCCACGGCGAACCCGGCCACCTGTGGACGAGTGGAGTCTCCGTTGCCGCCTGTGGACGGCGCGGCGTGCTCAGCGGGTCAGAAGTCGCCCTTGGGCAGCTGGAGCTCGGACTTGGCCAGCTCCTCGACGTTGACGTCCTTGAACGTCACGACCCGCACCTGCTTGGCGAAGCGCGCCGGACGGTAGATGTCCCACACCCACGCGTCCTGCATCGTCACGTCGAAGAAGACCTCGCCGCCGTCGCTGCGGACCTTGACGTCCACCGAGTTGCACAGGTAGAAGCGGCGCTCGGTCTCGACGACGTGCGAGAACAGCCCCACGACGTCGCGGTACTCGCGGTAGAGGGCGAGCTCCATCTCGCTCTCGTACTTCTCGAGGTCCTCGGCGCTCATGCGTTGACAGCTCCATCTTCGTGGTGGTCCGTGGGTGGTCCGGCGCTCGCCGGCACCAGCTCGGGTGCGACCTCGGCATCCTCGAGTCCGGCGAAGGCCCCTCCATCATCGGTCATCGTCCCGGGCAGTCGCCACGAGCGTCGGTGCAGGTCGCAGGGACCGTGCTCGCGCAGCGCGTCGAGGTGCTCCGGTGCCGAGTAGCCCTTGTTGAGCTCCCACGCGTATGCCGGGTGCTCCGGTGCGAGGTCGACCATGATCCGGTCCCTCGCCACCTTGGCGAGGACGCTGGCCGAGGCGACGGAGGAGCACTTGAGGTCGGCCTTGATCATCGTCGTCACCGGCGGGGTGTGGACCTCATCGGCGGCGAACGCGAGGAGCCCCACCTCGTCGGGCGCGGTGAGCCAGTCGTGGTTGCCGTCGAGGATGACGAGGTCGGGGACGACGTCGAGCGAGGCCAACGCGCGACGACCGGCGAGCCGCAGCGCGGCGATGATGCCGATCTCGTCGATCTCTGCCGGGGACGCGTGCCCGACGGCGTGCGAGAGCGACCAGCGCCGGATCCGCGGCACCATCGACTCGCGGACGTGGGGAGGCAGGAGCTTGGAGTCGCGCACGCCCTGCGGGGCCGAGCGGCAGGTCTCGTCGATGACGACCACGCCGACGGTCACCGGACCGGCGAGCGCCCCGCGACCGACCTCGTCCATGCCGGCGAGGAGGCGGTAGCCGTCACGCTGGAGGGCTCGCTCCACCCGGAGGTTCGGCTTCTTGGAGCGGGGAGGTGCGGGCATGGCGGGTGGTGCGGTCCTTCGGGTGCGGCGTGGTCAGGGGCTCGTCGAGGTGCTCGGTGTCGCGGTCCCGGACGACCCGCCCCGCGACGTGCCCGACGAGGCACCGGGGGCCGGGACGTCGCTGAACGTCGACTCGGGACGACTCAACCACCCGGCGCGGTCCAGGGGCCAGACCTTGGCCACGGCGCGGCCGGTGATGTCGGCGATCGGCACCGAACCCTGCGCGCCCGTCCCGTCGGGGTCGTGGAAGCGCGAGTCCTCGGAGTCGCTTCGGTGGTCGCCCATGACCCAGATCTTGCCCGCTGGGACGGTGATGTCGAAGGTGATCGAGCTCGCGACGTCGCCCGGCTTGACGTAGGGCTCGGTGAGCGGGACGCCGTTGACCGTGAGGCGGCCCTGGGCATCGCAGCAGACGATGTGGTCGCCCGGAAGCCCGATGACCCGCTTGATGAGGTGGTTGTCGGAGGTGTCCGGCAGGAGGCCGACGAACGACAGCACCCTCTCCACACCGTCGCGCAGCGGTCCGTGGCTCACCTCGGGGACCGAGGACAGCCACTCGCCCGGGTCCTGGAAGACGACGACGTCGCCCCGCTGGACGTCGACGACGTCCGGCACGAGCTTGTTGACGACGACCCGGTCGTTGAGGATGAGGGTGTCCTCCATCGACCCGGAGGGGATGTAGAACGCCTGGATCAGCCACGTCTTGACGACGAAGGACAGCGCGAGCGCCATGGCGACGACGACGACGAACTCGCGCAGCGCGGCGCCGGCGGCACCGGCAGCGGCCCGTCCACGACCTCGCCCACCGGGACCCGGCGCGCCGGCGTGGGCACCGTCGTCGGTGCCCACGCCGTCGTCGAGCGTCCGCTGGGGCGCATCGGGGTCGTACTGACCCGGTTCGAACCGGGCCTCGTGGCTCGTCATCACTGGTTTCCGCGCTCTCGGGACTGGGTGGTGGAGGGGGAGGTCGGGGCGCCGAGCCGGTCGAGCGGCCAGATGCGTGTGAGAACGGTACCGATGACCGCGTCCTGCGCCACCGTCCCGTCGGTGGTCTCGGACCCGGCACCGACGTGAGTGCGCGAGTCCATGGCCGTCGCGGCGTTGTCGCCGAGGAGGAAGAGACGTCCCGGTGGCACGGTGAGCCGGAACGGCGCGGCGTTGGCGGAGAGCCGGGGACCGACGGCCGTGCCGTCGACGCTCACCCGTCCTGCGTCGCAGCACTCGACCTCGTCACCGGGGCCGGCGACGACCCGCGCGAGGACGGACTTCTCGCCAAGGTCGATGCCGACGGCGGCCGACGCCGAGGAGAGCACGCGACCGATGGCGCCGTCGTCGGTGTGTGTCGAGCGGTCCGGACCGGGCCACGCGGACGTGACGTCGGCGACGACGAGGTCACCCACGTCCGCTCCCCCGACCTTGCCGACAAGCACCCGGTCCCCCTCGACGACGGTCGGGTGCATCGCGTCGCTCGCCACGGCATACGGCTGGGCGAGGAAGGCGCGCACGAGCAGCACGGCGAGGACTCCCGCGCCGAGGAGCACCGGAACCCGCTGAGCACGACGCGACCCGGCCGCCGCCGTGGGGGCGGGGGCCGGGTCGGTGTCGTGGGTGGCCGGGGACGTCATCGAGGCGATGCTAGTCGCCCGACCTCGAAAGACGCAGGGCGCGTCGACCTGGTCGGCGTCAGGAAGCCGGGGTCGTCTCGCGCTTCTCCTTGATCTTGGCGGCCTTGCCGCGCAGGTCGCGCAGGTAGTAGAGCTTCGCGCGACGGACGTCACCGCGGGTGACGACCTCGATGTGGTCGATGACCGGCGTGTGGAGCGGGAAGGTGCGCTCGACACCGACGCCGAAGGAGACCTTGCGGACGGTGAAGGTCTCGCCGAGGCCGCCACCGTGGCGACGGATCACGATGCCCTTGAAGACCTGGACGCGCGAGCGCGTGCCCTCGATGACCTTGACGTGGACGTTGACGGTGTCACCGGCGCGGAACTCCGGGATGTCGTCGCGGAGGGAGGCCTTGTCGATCTCGTCGAAACGCTGCATGACTGCTTCGCTTTCTTGTGCGGTGCCACAGGTCACCCACGGTGATGTCGTGCTCTGTCTGGAGGTGGTGCGCGCGTCGTGGCCTCATGCGCGGCTGACCGGGAAGGCCGGGTGCCGCGCACTCCCCCTGTGGCGGGGGCGTTGTGTCGACGGACGCAAGGAGCAAGTTTGCCAGAGCACCCGGCATACCGAGAAATCGGGCCGCGCGACGGTGGCTAGGGGGTGACCGGCTCCGGAGGTGTGGACCGTGGCCGCCGCCGGGCGTTCGCGATGAGCACGATGTCGGGGTCGACCTTGTCCTCACCGCCACGCAGCCGGATGAGGAGCTTGGCGGACTCGATCTGGTCACGGGTGACCTTGACGATGCGTTCGCTCATCGACGACTCCTCTCGGGTGGCTCGTCTCCATCATCCTCTACAACCCGGACGTCGTCAGGCGCCAAGGTTGCCAAGGCGCGCCGACAGCGGCACGGCGACCGCCCGGCATACGGTGACGGCGTGAGCATCGATCCCGGCTGGCCCGTCGCGCTGGCGTGCGTCGCGCTCCTCTCCCTCACCCTGACGATGTATGCCGTGGGGCGGCTCCCGAACCCGGCCTCCACGCTGCTCGCGGCCGGGCGGGCCGTGGTCCAGCTGGGCGTCGCGGCGCTCGTCATCACGGCGGTGGCGCGCAACCTCGGGCTGTCGGTGCTGCTGCTGTGCCTCATGTTCGCAGTCGCGGTCGTCACGACGACCCGGAGGGTGGAGGCGACGGCCGCCTGGCCGTGGTCGACGGTCGCGATGCTCACCGGGCTGCTGCCGGTCGTCGCCATCGTCCTGCTCACCCGCACCGTGCCGCTCGAGGGCATCGCGCTCATCCCCGTCGTCGGCATCATCCTCGGCAACACGATGAACGGGCACACCCTGGTCGGGCGGCGCGCCTTCGCGGCGCTGCGGGAGGAGACCGGGCAGTACGACGCCGCCCTCTCCCTGGGCCTCACCCGCGCGCAGGCCATCGACGAGGTCGTCCACCGGCGCCTGCCCGAGGCGCTCATCCCCGGCCTCGACCAGGTGCGCACGGCCGGGGTCGTCACGCTCCCGGGCGCCTTCATCGGCGTGCTCCTCGGCGGCGGCTCACCGGCCCAGGCCGCGGCCGCGCAGGTGCTCGTGCTCCTCGGGATCATGGCCGCGCAGACGACGACGGCGGTCGTGGCCGGGCGGCTCATCGCGGGGGCACGGCTGCTGCCGGACGACCTGCGCGCCCGCCTCCGCCCCTGACGCGCCTCACCTGTCGGGAGGTCCGTGACGAGTCGGGGAGAGGTGATGGCCCGACTCGTCACACCACCCCCGACTGGCCACGCTCAGCGACGGGCGTCGCCCCGCAGACGGCGCGGAGCACCGCGTTGGCGTCGCGACGCGACCGGCCGAAGTCGGGTGTCGTCCGCTGCCACCAGCTCGCCGCAGGCCGCGACCACACCGTGACCCAGGCACCACCGCCCTCGGCAGCGATGAGGCGGACGGTGACGAGCCGTTGGCCACCCCAGCCACCGGACCGCGTGGAGTTGAGCGTCTGCCGGTCCACGAGCCACCGGCTGGAGAAGCCCGAGTCGGTGAGGGCGTGCGTCACGACGGACCACAGCTCGGGGCCGGTGGCCATGGACCTAACGGTCGTCAGGCTCGACGGACCCGGTGCGGCAGGCTCACCTGCGCGATGGTCGCGAAGGCGGCCCAATGCGGTCATGGCCCCACGGAAGGCGACGACAACGAGGACGATGAGTCCTGCCGACCTGGGCGACCACAGACCCATCCACGTCTGGGACGCGAACAGGAACGTCATCGCCACCAGCCAGCCGTGGTCGACCCAGAGACCTTGGCGAGCACTGCGCTGCCAGTCACGCTGCGCGGCGTCGAGGTCGGCGAGGCCCACGGGAGGACGCACCGGAGCCGCGGGGGTCGCCATGCCTGCACTGTAGGGCGGGCAGGACCCGCGAGTCCGCGGATCGCCGGACTCAGCTGACGGGCGTGGCTCCGGGGATGGCCCGCAGGACGGCGTTGGCGTAGCGGCGGTTGCGTCCGTAGTCGAGCCACTGCAGCGGGTATGCCGGCCGCGACCACGCCGTGACGAGTCCCCGGCCGTCGTGCGCCTGCAGCCTCACCGTGACGCTCTCGCCCCAGCTCGCCATCGAGAGCGAGCGCGACGAGACGACCGTCTGCGGGTCCGTCGGGCGTGGTGGGCCGAACCCCTCGGCGGCCAAGGCGGCATACACCGACTCCCAGACCTGAGCGGGTGGTGCGGTCGTGGTGACCTGCCCGAAGGCGGAGGGGCCCCGGCCCGCGGGGCCGTCGTGCTTCTGCTCCTTGGCCGACGAGATCGCCATGGGCACACCGAGGAGCAGGAGGAACCCGAGCAGCACGAGCAGTCCGGCGACGAGTCCGGACAGTCCACCGACTCCGGCCCACACGACGAGACCCGTGAGGACACCGACCCCGGCGAGGACAGCGACGGCGGCGATCCGGCCGACCCGGAACTGGCGCGTCTGGGACTCGTGGGCCCGGCGCAGGTCGGGTGGGTTGAGCGGCTGGGTGGTCACACGCCGAACGCTAGCGGTCGGTCGCTCCCCAGCACGGGAGGTCCCGAGCCCTCGTGGGTCCGGGACCTCCCGTGCTCTGGTGCCCGAAGGGCGGGCAGGTCACACGACGCAGCCGCCGAGGGCGATCGTCGCGTCGAGGGCGGCAACCTGCTTCTGGACCTCGGCGAGCTGGCCCTGGAGACCGACGACGACGGCCTTCTGGGCGGCGACCGCGTCCTTGTTGGCCTTCTTCTGCGACTCGAGCGAGCGCAGGAGCGTCTGGGCGTCGGTGATCTTCGTGTCGAGGGTGGTCAGCTGCCCCTGGAGTGCCTTGAGCTGGGCCTCGGTGGCACTGACCTCCTCGTTGAGCCGGTTGAGCTGGTCGAGCAGTGGCGCGACCCGTGCCTGGAGGGCGAGCACCTCGGCCTCCTTGGCCGTGATCTGGGCGTTGAGCGTGGCGAGCCGGGCGACGAGCGCGTCGACCTCGCCGTTCAGCCCCGAGACCTCGTCCTGCTTCACCGCCACGGCCGCCTCCGCCGCACGGACCGCGGCCTCGAGCCCTGGGACCTCGCCCTCGAGGGAGGAGATCTCGCCCCGCTTCGCGTCGACGGCGGCCCGAGCCGTGATGAGGGCCTCCTCGGCACCGGCGAGCTCGGCGCGGCGTCCGGCGAGCACGTCGCGCTGCGCCTCGACGTCGCTCTGGGCCTGCTCCACACCCTCGCTGAGACCGGGCAGGGCGGCCTCGAGGTCGGCCACGACCTGCTCCTGCGCGCTCACGGCGGCTGCGGCGGAGGACGCGGCGGCTTCGAGTGCCGGAAGCTGGGCCCGGAGCGCGGCGAGCTCGCCGTTCTTGGCGGTGACGGCGGCATCGGCGTCGCCGACGGCGGTGGTCAGCGCGGGCAGCTGGGCCTTGAGTGTCGCGATCTCGGACTGCTTCTGGGTGACAGCGGCCTGCTGGTTCGCGAGCTGTTCCTGCAGGCGTGACCCCTCGGTCTGGAGGGCGCTGCTCTCGGCCTGCTTGGCCTGGAGCTGACCGTTGAGGGTGTTGACCTGTGTCTGGAGCGTCGCGAGGTCACCCTGCAGGCCGCTGATGACCGTGTTCTTGTCAGCGATCTGGGTGTCGAGCGTGGCGAGCTGGGCCTGCTTGACGTCGCGCAGGGCCACCAGATCGCGCTTTTCCTTGGAGTTGGATGTCGGCGGGAACTCGGTGTCGATCCGGGCCTGCAGGGCGGCGATCTCGGAGGCGAGGGTCGCCTTCGACTGGACGAGGGCGGTGAGCTCACTCTGTGCGGTCGCCAGCGCCGACTGCTTCGCGGTCACCTGGGACGTGACCGTGGCGATCGACCCTTGGAGCGAGGTGATCTGGCCCGCCAGCGTTGCGAGCGACTTCTCGTTCGCCGTGATCGCCGCACGGGTCTGCTCGACCTGCCCTTGGAGCGTGACGAGCGCGGCCTGGGCGGTGGCGACCTCGGCCTGCTTCGCCGCAAGGGCCTTCGCGGCGGTCCCGGCTGCGTCCTCGAGCGAGGCGAGCTGGCTCTGCGCCGTAGAGATTTCGCCCTGCTTCGCCGTCACAGCGGCCTCGGCCGCAGCCGCGTCGTCCCGGAGCCCGTCGAGTTTCGATCGCGCGTCGGCGACGCGGGCCTTCTGGGCGTCGAGCTCGACCTGCGCGGCCTCGCCCACGGCCTCGAGCCGGGCGAGCTCGGCCTCGGCATCGGCCACGGCCTGCGCAGCGCGGTCCACCTCGTCGGCGGCCGCACCGGCGGCTGTCTCGAGGTCGGCGAGCTGCGCCCTCGCCGCGGCGATCTCGGCGTGCTTGGCGGCCAGCGCCTCGGCGGCTCTGGTCGCCTCGGCCTCGAGGGAGGCGAGCTGCGCCTTCGCGGCGTCGAGCGCGTCCTGGGTGTCGCTCAGCTCCGCTGCCGCTTGCGACCTCGCGGTCTCGAGCTCGGCCTGGGCGGCCTCTGCCGAAGTGCGCTGCGCCTGGAGCTCGTCGACCTGCTGCTGGGTCGCGTCACGGTCCTCCATGACGTCGGCGAGCGACTTCGTCGCGGCCGCGACGGCGTCGGCCGCCGCTGCTCGCTGCGACTCGAGGGCGACGAGCGAGGCCTGGGCGGTCTCGAGCTCGGACGTGAGGCGCGCACCCTCGGCGTCGAGGGCCGCGATCTGGCCATCGATCGCCGTAATGTCCGCGAGGAGCGCACCCGCCTGGGCCCTGAGCGCGTCGCGCTGCGCGGTGAGGGCGGCGATCGCGTCGGCGTTCCTGCGGGCTGCGGCGCGAAGCAGGTTCTCCTGCACGCTCCCCCGGTGCGCGAGCTGGTTGACGACGCCGTTGCAGATGCCCTTCCCGGCGGTCGGGGTGGTCGTGGCCGCCCGGGCGGGACCGGCGACGAGGAGCATGCCTGCGAAGGTCGCGGGGGCGACGAGCAGGAGGGCGGCGCGTCGGGCGGAGGCGCGCGAGGCAGGGACAGGGACGTGCATGGGGTGATGGCCTCTCTTCAGGACTCCGAGGGCCCGGGTGCGGCCCTCGTTCCGGAGGCTAGTTATCGCGTGCATGGCCCGGACCTCTTTGGTGAAAGAGGAGGTCAACCGCGCTTTGTGGGGTATACGGGGCACGCCGTGCGGGGGGCCGGGACGGCCCCCGGACGGCCCGGTCCGGATCAGCCCGTTCGGACCCCGTCCCCGCGTGCCGGCATCCCACTGAGCGCCCTCGTGCACCCCTGCCCTCATCGGGCCCCCGCTCAGGCCGGGCTGCGACGCTTCGTGAGGTCGACGGTGCCGGGGAACTCACCCTCGCCCGGCCGCACGCGGTAGCCCGCCTTCTTGTACATCCGCAGGTTCTCGGTGCTCTTTGCGCCGGTGTTGAGCCAGAAGGTGCCGACGTCCTCGGGAGCCAGCGACTCGGCATACGCGAGCAGCTCACGTCCGAGGCCGCGCCCCTGGAGGTAGGGCGCGACCATGAGCCGCCCGATCTGCCACGTCGCCTCCTGCGTGGGGTGCGGCCGCACCCGGAACGACGCGAGCAGCTGGCCGTCGCGCCGCCACACCCGCGTGTCCCATTCCTGTATGCCGGCCCGTACGGTCTCGAGGTCCTCCTCGCCCGCGCCGAACATGCCGTAGCGGGCGAACTCCGGCGCCCAGCAGGCCCGGGTGAGGACCTGGAGGTCCGGGGCGTCGGCAGGGGTCGCCACCCGCTCCTCGAGGTCGACGAGTGCGGTCGAGGCCGCGGCCGGGGGCAGCAGGTCGGGGCGCCGCTCGGCGGTGCGCTGGACGCGCTGCTCGTGGCGCCACTCGGCGATGGCCCGGTGGTTGCCGCCCAGGAGGACGTCGGGCACGTGGCGGCCGCCCCACTCGGCGGGCTTGGTGTAGACGGGGTACTCGAGCAGCCCGTCCTCGTGCGACTCCTCGACGAGCGACTCGGCGTTGCCGATGACGCCGGGCAGGAGCCGCGCGACCGCCTCCACCATGGCGAGGACGGCGACTTCTCCCCCGTTGAGGACGTAGTCGCCGAGCGAGAGGACCCGCACCGGCATCCGCTCGCCGGCCCACTCGTAGACGCGCTCGTCGATCCCCTCGTAGCGTCCGCAGGCGAAGGCGAGCCAGGGCTCGTCGGCGAGCTCGCGCGCCACCTGCTGAGTGAAGCGCTCGCCGCCCGGTCCCGGGATGATGAGCGTCGGCACGCGCGCCGGCTCCCCCGCGCCTGTCGTGGCAGCCCCGCCCGCCTCGCCCGCGCTCCCCTGCGCGACGACGTGCTCGAGCGCCTCGGCCCACGGACCCGGCTTCATCACCATGCCGGCGCCGCCGCCGTAGGGCGAGTCGTCGACCGTTCGGTGACGGTCGTGGGTGAAGTCGCGCAGGTCGTGGACGTGCAGGTCGAGCAGGCCGTCGCGCCGGGCCTTGCCGATGAGCGAGAGGTCGAGCGGCGCGAGGTACTCGGGGAAGATCGTGACGACGTCGAGTCGCTGCTGTGCCATGGCGCCCTCAGGCCTCGTCGAGGTCGAAGAGGCCCGCGGGGGCGTCGACGACGACGTGGCCACCCTCGACGTCGACCGAGGTGACGATGGCCTCGACGAAGGGCACGAGCGCCTCGCGGCCGCAGGTCAGACGGACCTCGAGCAGGTCCTGCGCGGCGCCGACGACGAGCCCGGTCACCTCGCCGAGCGCGGCGCCGGACGGGTCGACGACGGCGAGGCCGACGAGGTCGTGCTCGTACCAGCCCTCGTCGTCGTCCGTGTCCTCGTCGAGCTCCTCGGGGTCGAGCAGGAGACGGGTCCCGCGCAGCGACTCGGCGCCGGTGCGGTCGGGGATCTCCTCGAACCCGAGCAGCCAGGTCTCGCGGTGCTTGCGTGCGCTGGCGAGGGTGAGGGCTCGGGGCACCCCGGTGCCGGCCGCCGCCTCGGTCGCGAAGACCGTCCCGGGGACGTAGCGCCCCTCCGGGTCGTCGGTGTGGGTCTGCACGGTGACCTCGCCGCGCAGGCCGTGGGGCTTGCCGACGCGGGCGACGAGCAGGGAGTCGGTGCTGGCCATGGGTCGAATCCTCTCAGGACGGCGGGCACGCGAACGCGCCGCGCCCCCTCGTGGGGACGCGGCGCGTTCGAGTGACGTGCGTGGTGGCTCAGCGCACCCGGTCGGTGTCGACGATGTCGATCCGGACGGGGCGGCCACTCGCGAGGGCGGTCATCACGGTGCGCAGGGCGCTCGCCGTGCGGCCGGAGCGGCCGATGACGCGACCAAGGTCGTCCGGGTGGACCCGGACCTCGATGATCTCGCCGCGACGGAGCTCCTTGCGCTTCACGGCGACGTCGTCCTTGTGGTCGACGATCCCCGTGACGAGGTGCTCCAGCGCCTCCTCGAGCATCGTCAGGCCCCTGCCTTGTCCTCGGTGGCCTCGGTGTCGGGACCCTCGGCGGGCTCCTCAGCACTCTCGGCGGCAGCAGCGCCCGAGTCGGTGTCGGCCGCCGGGGCGACCTCGTCCGCCGTGGGCTCCTCGACCTTCTCCTCGACCGCGGGGGCCTCGGCGTCGGCCTTCTTGGCGGCCTTCTTCTTGGCCGTGGTCGCGCCGGAGGTGTCAGCACCCTCGGACTTGCCCGCGGCGGCGAGGGCGGCCTCGTAGAGGTCCTTCTTGTTGGCCTTGGGCTCGGCGACCTTGAGGGTGCCCTCGTCCATGATCTTCAGGAGGGCGGCGACGGCCTCGGTCGGCTGCGCACCCTGGCCACGCCAGTAGTTGGCGCGGTCCATGTCGATCTCGATGAGCGACGGCTCCTGGTTGGGGTCGTACTTGCCGATCTCCTCGATCGCGCGGCCATCGCGCTTGGTGCGCGAGTCCATGACGACGACGCGGTAGATGGCGGTGCGGATCTTGCCCATCCGCTTGAGACGAATCTTGACGGCCACGTGTGTGGTCTCCGTTCCAGTTGTTGTGGGCACGGCGAGACCGCGGTCAGGAATCACGCGGGGTACCGATGCCCGGGGTAGGCATCCGGCCGGTCTGCCGGCCGAAAGGTGTACAGCCGACCATTCTGCCAGACCCGGGAGGGTGGTCCGGACCACGAGCGGACGGGGACCGGCCGGCGAGCGGCGGGCGGACGGCATACGACGGGGTTGTCCGTATGCCGTCCGCTCGCCTACCAGGGGCTCGGCTCGTAGTCCTTGACGAAGCAGCCGTAGACGTCCTCGCCGGCCTCGCCCCGCACGATCGGGTCGTAGACGCGGGCGGCGCCGTCGACGAGGTCGAGCGGGGCGTGCCAGCCCTCGGCCGCGATGCGGAGCTTCTCGTGGTGCGGCCGCTCGTCGGTGATCCAGCCGGTGTCGACGGCGGTCATGAGGATGCGGTCGGTCTTGAACATCTCGCCCGAGCTCGTGCGGGTGAGCATGTTGAGCGCGGCCTTGGCCATGTTGGTGTGCGGGTGGCCGGGGCCCTTGTAGCGGCGCGAGAACTGGCCCTCCATCGCCGACACGTTGACGACGTAGGCGCGCCGCGCCCCCGCGGCCACTGCAGCGCGCAGCGACGGACGCAGGCGGGAGATGAGGATGAACGGCGCGGTCGAGTTGCAGAGCTGGACCTCGAGCAGCTCGAGCGGGTCGACCTCGTCGACGACCTGGGTCCAGCTGTTGTTGCGCTGGGTGTCGGGCAGCAGGCCGCCCGCGTCGACCGCGGTCCCGGCCAGGTGCGCGTCGAGGCTGGCGTGCCCGGCGGTGAGCGCCATCTCCGTCATCGAGGCTGCGGTGCGCTGGGCGAGGGCGCGGGCCGCGTCCTCCTCGGACTCCCCCTCGTGGTGCGCGACCTTGGTGTCGCGCAGGGTGCCGAGGAGGTTGGCCGGGTGCGCCTCGCTGATCCGGTCGAACGTGACGAGCTCGGGGTAGCGGACGTGCTGCTCGAGCGGCACCTGCTCTCCGTCGACGAGGTGCGAGTAGGCGCCGGGGCTGCGACGCACGGTCTGCGCGGCGTTGTTGATGAGGATGTCGAGCGGGCCCGCCGCGGCGACCTCGTCGGCGAGGGCGACGACCTGCGTGGGGTCGCGCAGGTCGATGCCGACGACCTTGAGCCGGTCGATCCAGTCGGCCGAGTCCTCCTGCGCGGCGAAGCGGCGGGCGGCGTCGTGCGGGAACCGCGTCGTGATCGTGAGGTGGGCGCCGTCGCGCAGCAGCATGAGCGCGATGTACATGCCGATCTTGGCGCGGCCACCGGTGAGCAGGGCGCGCTTGCCGGTGAGGTCGGCCCGCTGCTCGCGCTTGAGGTGGCTCTTGGCCGCGCAGGTCGGGCAGAGCCAGTGGTAGAAGGCGTCGACGGTCGTGTAGTCGGCCTTGCAGATGTAGCAGCCGCGCGGCTTGAGCAGCTCGCCGGCGGTCGTGCCGACCGGCGGGACCTCGAGGAGGATGCCCTTGGTCTCGTCGTCGATCCGCATGGGCGACCCGGTGGCGGTGCGCGCGAGGATCGCCTCGTCGTGGTCGATCTGCGGCTGCTTCGCCTCGCGGCGGCGGGCCTTGCGGACCTGCTTGTACATCCGGCCGGTCGCGCGCTTGACGGTCTGGACGTCGGGGTGCCCCGCCTCGAGCTCGGGCAGCTGGGAGAGCACGCGCAAGACGGTCGCCATGTCCTCGGGGTCGACACCGGGGCCGAAGTTCTCGGGGTCGTTGTCCGTCGGGTGCTCCTCGACGGGTCCGCTGCGCTCCACGGCGAGCATTCTGTCCCACCTCGCCCGGGAGGTCCGAATCGACGGGAGCTACGGGCCGCCCGGCCGTCTCACGCCGGCGTTCCTTCGCATCCACGATGCGAGACATAACAAAACGTTTGTTGCCCCATAACGTGAGGTTGCACAAGAGTGACGACACACGGCATACGCCGTCAAGTTCATCTCGTCCAGGAGACCTCATGCGCAAGCTCACCCTGCTCGCCATCGTCGGGCTGCTCGCCCAGCTCGTCGACGGCAGCCTCGGCATGGCCTACGGGGTGACGACGACGAGCCTCCTGCTCCTCATCGGCACCAACCCCGCGGCCGCGTCGGCCACCGTCCACCTCGCCGAGATCGGCACGACGCTCGCGTCCGGCGCGTCGCACTGGCGCTTCGGCAACGTCGACTGGGGTGTCGTCGTGCGGATCGGCGTGCCGGGAGCCGTCGGAGCCTTCCTCGGTGCGACCGCGCTCTCCTCACTCGACACCGCGACCGCCAAGCCGGTGATGTCGCTCATCCTCGTGACGCTCGGCGTCTACATCCTCGTGCGGTTCACCGTCCGCGGGCTGCGCACCGACCGCCTCGGGCAGCCGTTGCGGGCGCGCTTCCTCGGCCCTCTCGGGCTCTTCGCGGGCTTCGTCGACGCCACAGGTGGGGGCGGCTGGGGTCCCGTGGGCACGCCGGCCCTCCTCGCCTCCGGCCGCATCGAGCCCCGCAAGACGATCGGCTCGATCGACACGAGCGAGTTCCTCGTCTCGGTGGCGGCGAGCATCGGCTTCCTCCTCGCCCTGGGCTCGCAGGGCATCGACTTCGCGTGGGTCGTCGCGCTCCTGCTGGGCGGACTCGTCGCCGCCCCGATCGCGGCCTGGATCGTGCGCCACCTGCCCCCGCGGGTCCTCGGCTCCGCCGTCGGCGGCCTCATCATCCTCACCAACGTCCGCACCCTGCTCGGGTCGTCGTGGGTCAACGCAGGTGACACGACCAAGGGCATCGTCTACGTCGCCATCGCGGCCGCGTGGGCCGGGGCGATCGCGTGGTCGGTCTCGGAGCACCGCAGCGACGCCGCGCTCTCACCGGTGGCCGAGCGCGACGAGGAGTCGCTCACGCCCGACCCGGTGTGAGCCTCTGGGCCGCGACCGCCCGCGTCACCAGGTCACACCGTGCAGGACCACCGCGCTGGGTTCGCCCAGCGCGGTGATGTCCTGCCGGGGGTCGCGGTCGAGCAGGAGCAGGTCGGCGTCGGCGCCCTCCTCGAGACCCGGTCGGCCGAGCCACTCGCGCGCTCCCCACGTCGCTGCCGTGAGCACCTCGATGTTGCTGAAGCCGATGCGGGTCAGCTCGACCGCCTCCTCCGCTGCGAGACCGTGGGCGATCGAGCCTCCCGCGTCGGTCCCGAGATAGATCGGTATGCCGGCCTCCCGCGCCGCGCCGAACGTCTCGTAGCGCCGGGCGTGCAGGTCGAGCATGCGCCGGTGGTACTCGGGGAACTTCTCGCGGGCGGGCTCGGCGATGGCCGGGAAGGTGGCGATGTTGACGAGCGTCGGGACGATGGCGATGCCCTGGGACGCGAAGGAGTCGATCGTGTCGGCCTCGAGCCCGGTGGCGTGCTCGATGCAGTCGGTGCCCGCGGCAGCGAAGTCGCGCAGCGAGTCCGGGCCGAAGCAGTGCGCGGTCGTGCGGGCCCCCTCCTCATGGGCCGCGGCGACGGCCTCCTTGAGGACGTCGGCCGGCCAGCACGGCATGAGGTCGCCGGTCTCGCGGTCGATCCAGTCACCGACGAGCTTGACCCAGCCGTCGCCGGCGCGCGCCTCGATGCGGACCCGCTCGACGAGCTGCTCGGGCTCGACCTCCCACGCGTAGTTGCGGATGTAGCGCTTGGTCCGGGCGATGTGGCGGCCGGCTCGGATGACCTTGGGCAGGTCGTCGCGCTCGTCGATCCAGCGGGTGTCGGCCGGTGAGCCTGCGTCACGGATGAGGAGGGTGCCGTTGTCGCGGTCGGTCGTCGCCTGTTGCTCGGCGGTCGCTTCGTCGACGGCGCCGTGGCGGTCGAGGCCGACGTGGCAGTGCGCGTCGACGAGCCCGGGCACGAACCAGCCGCGCAGCGTCTCGACGTCGTGGCCGGCGCCGGTGGGGCGCTCATAGGTCATCCGGCCCCCGACGACCCACGCCTCAGGGCGCACGTCCTCGGGTCCGAGCAGGATTTCCCCGACCAGGTGCAGCACCGATGCCGTCATGCCACCCGACCCTAGCGACCCGCTCCAACACCCCAGCTTTTGCTCCCCATGAGGGAAGGTTGAGGGTCCGGAGGGAACATGTCCCTCCGGATGCTCAAGGTTCCCTCCCCAGGAGCAAAAGCTGGGGCGGAGCCAGTGAGCGGGGTCAGGCGGGGGCGGCGAGGACGCGACGCAGCGCCTCGATGACGACCGCCGGCGCGTCAGAGTGGACCCAGTGCGACGCACCCTTGACGGTGAGCTGGCGCGTGCGCGGAAAGAACGCGCGCATCCGCTCGCCGTCCTCGTCCTTGATGTAGCGGGACTCCGAGCCGGCGATCCACAGGACGGGGCCGGCATACGGCTCGACCATGCCCGGCTCGAAGGGGAAGTCGGCAATGACCGAGTGGTGACCACGGGCCGCGTCGGCGACGAAGAGCTCGAGGTTGGCCTGCCAGCGCCACGACGTGCCCTCGCGCCGGAGGTTCTGCAGGAGGAACGCCTTGACCCCCGGGTCGGGCTCCTCGAACCGCGCCTCGGCATCGGCCCGGTCGCGCAGCTCCCCGAGCGGCAGCCGCCGCATCTCGTCCATGTAGCCGGTGAACCGGTCGAGGTTGACGTAGTCCTTGGGCGCGATGTCGACGACGACGAGTCTGTCCACGAGGGTGGGGTCGGTGAGCGCCAGCGTCATCGCGACCTTGCCACCGAGCGAGTGCCCGACCACGACCCACGGCCCCTCGTCGACCGCCCGCAGCGTGGCCGCGACGGACGCGGCATACGACTCGAAGGAGAAGGTCTCGGTCCACGGCGAGCGACCGTGGTCCGGCAGGTCCACGAGTGTGCAACGAGCTCCCTCGCCCGACGGGCCCGCGAGCGCCTTGGCGATCGTCGACCAGTTGCGCCCCTGCCCGAAGAGCCCGTGGAGGAACGCGACGCGCGGCCCGGCGGTCCCGACCGACAGCGTGTGCAGCGGCCCCACGACGCCGGCCGCCGAGGTCACTTGCCCAGGAACTTCTCGAAGCCCTTGGGGAGCTGCGCCGGGTCCATCGCGGCCGGGTCGAACCCGCCCGGGGCACCGGCCCCGCCGCCGAACGACGAGCCCGCCGGCTTCGACGAGGCCCGCTGGGCCGCCGCCTGGGCCTCCGCCGCCCGCTTGGCGGGGTTGCCCGACTTCGACTTCTTGCCGCGCACCTGCTGTTGCTGCTGGCGGGCCTTCTTGCCGCCGCCCATGCCGGGCATGCCCGGCATGCCGGGGAGGCCGCCGCCGCGGGCGAGCTGCTTCATCATCTTCTGCGCCTCGCCGAAGCGCTCGAGCAGCTGGTTGACCTCGGAGACCGTGACGCCCGAGCCGCCGGCGATGCGGGCGCGACGCGAGCCGTTGATCTGCTTGGGGTGGTTGCGCTCGAAGGGCGTCATCGAGCGGACCATCGCCTCGACCCGGTCGAACTCGCGCTCGTCGAGGTTGTCGAGCTGGGCCGACATCTGGCCCATGCCCGGCATCATCTTGAGCATCGACTTGAGCGAGCCCATCTTCTTGATGGCCGACATCTGCTGGAGGAAGTCGTCGAAGGTG
Organism: Knoellia flava TL1; assembly: GCF_000768675.1. Lineage (GTDB taxonomy): Bacteria > Actinomycetota > Actinomycetes > Actinomycetales > Dermatophilaceae > Knoellia > Knoellia flava. The sequence continues at coordinate 77,379 of NZ_AVPI01000008.1, forward strand.
AAGTCCTCGGCTGCGAGGAACTTGCGCTCCATCTCGGCGGCCTGCGCGCGGTCGAACGCCTTCTCTGCCTGCTCGATGAGGGTGAGGACGTCACCCATGTCGAGGATGCGCGAGGCCATGCGGTCGGGGTGGAAGACCTCGAAGTCCTTCACCCCCTCGCCGGTGCTCGCGAACATGATCGGGCGGCCGGTGACCCCGGCGACGGAGAGCGCGGCACCACCGCGGGCGTCGCCGTCGAGCTTGGAGAGCACGACACCGGTGAAGTCGACGCCCTCGAGGAAGGCCTCGGCGGTCTCGACGGCTGCCTGGCCGATCATGGCGTCGATGACGAAGAGGACCTCGTCGGGGTTGATCGCCGCGCGGATGTCGCCGGCCTGCTGCATGAGGTCCGCGTCGACCGCGAGGCGGCCGGCGGTGTCGACGATGACGACGTCGTGCTGCTTGGAGACCGCCTCGCGTATGCCGTCCCGAGACACCGCGACCGGGTCACCGAAGCTGCGGGTGCCCTCCCCCGTGGGTCCGACGGCGTCGTGGCCGCCGACGTTGCCCTGCTCGGGGGCGTAGACCGGGACGCCGGCGCGCTCGCCGACGACCTGCAGCTGGGTGACGGCGTTGGGGCGCTGGAGGTCGACCGCGACGAGCATGGGCGTGTGGCCCTGCTCCTTGAGCCAGTATGCGAGCTTGCCGGCGAGGGTCGTCTTGCCCGCGCCCTGGAGGCCGGCGAGCATGATGACCGTCGGGCCGCTCTTGGCGAAGCGGATCGTGCGGGTCTGCCCGCCGAGGATGTCGACGAGCTCCTCGTTGACGATCTTGACGACCTGCTGGGCGGGGTTGAGCGCCTCGGAGACCTCGGCGCCGAGCGCGCGGTCACGCACCGACGAGGTGAACTCCTTGACGACCGGCAGCGCGACGTCGGCGTCGAGCAGGGCCATCCGGATGTCACGGACGGTCTTGTTGACGTCGGACTCGGACAGACGCCCCTTGCTGCGGAGGTTCTTGAAGGTCGACGTCAGGCGGTCGGAGAGGCTCGTGAACACCGCACAAGGTTAACCGCCGCCCGACGCACCCCGTGCCGCCGGCACTCGGACGACGGGTCCACCGCCCCGGACGTGAGGGCACGCCTCGAACTGGTCCGGCCGGACCGCAGGAGCGGCCCGGCCGGATGCAGACTCAGAGACGGCCGACCCGGTCCTGCACGAGCGAGCCGTCGGCCAGGCCCTTGGGGGGCTTGGGCGGCGTCGCGACGTCCTTGTCGGCGAGCACCCGGCCCATCCGGTCGAGCCGGCCGATCCGCCCGAGCTTGGGGTCCTTCGGCGGGTCCTTCTTCTCCGGCTCCTTGGGCGGGTCCTCACCCTTGGGCGGGTCCTTGGGCGGTTCGCCGGTCTTCGGCGGGTCCTTGGGCGGCTCACCGTCGCCCTTGCCGAGACGGCCGGCGAGACCCGTGACCGGACCGGCCTTGCTCACGGCGGCCTTGATGCCGTCCGCCCGCTGTGCCACCGGCGGGACGACGCCCACCACGACAGGTGCCGTCGAGGGCACCCCCTGCTCCTGATGTCCCATGACATCCCCTCTCTGTGTGTGGAGCAGCCAGTGCACCGCGCTCCGGTCGCGGTCCGGTCGCGGTCGAGTCACGGCGGGCAGTTCGGCGGTCCTCAGGTGCTCCCGTCGCACGTGTCGATGACGACGGCCACGACCTGTGCCACCTTGGCCGGGTTGAGGGGACGTCCCGAGAAGTCGGTGACATAGAAGGTGTCGAGGGTCTGGCCGGCATACGTCGCGATGTGCGCGGAGCGCACGGAGACACCGGTCTTGGCCAGGGCCATGCCGAGCTCGTGCAGGAGGCCGGGGCGGTCCTCGGCGCGGACCTCGAGCACCGTGGCGTCGTCGCTCGCGCCGGGCACGACGAGCGCCCGTGGCTGGCCCGGCGTGCCGATGGTCGACTCGCGGGCGGGCCGTGCGGCGAACTGGCGACGGCGGTCGAGCAGGCCGAGCGGTCCCCGGTCACCGGTCGCGAGCCGGGCGAGGCCTCGGTGCAGGCGGTCGTGCTCGGGCTCGTTGCCGCTCGGTGACTCGACGTGCCACTCGTTGACGGCGACCCCGTCGACGGTGCGCAGGATCGCGGTCCGGACGACGAGACCCTCGGCGGCGAGCAGGCCGGCGGTGTCGGCGAAGAGGCCCAGCCGGTCGCGGTCGGCGATGTCGATCCGGTAGGAGCCACCGTGCGAGACGACCTCGACGTGCGGCTCCCCCGTCGCGAGCGCCCGCACGAGGTGCTCCGGCACGACGCCCTGGCCGATGTCCGCAGGCGGCGCCACAGTGGCCGGGCCGGCAGCGGCACCCGAGTGGTCGAGGCGGTCCCGCACCTCGGTGGCCAGCTGCGCGAGCAGGGCCGCGCGCCAGTCGGTCCACGCCTTCGGGCCGGCGGCCACGGCGTCCGCCTCGGTGAGGGCGAGGAGGAGGTCGAAGCGCGCCCGGTCGCCACCGACGGCGGCGACGGCCGCGTCGATGGTGCGGGGGTCCGAGTGGTCCCGGCGGGTGGCGAGCTCGATGAGCGTGAGGTGCTCGCGGACGAGTGCCGTGACCACCTCGACATCGGCCTCGGGGTGCCCGAGCCGGCGCATGACGGCCTCGGCGATCGGCGCACCCGCGGCGGAGTGGTCGTGGGCCCCCGGCACCTTGCCGATGTCGTGCAGCAGCGCCGCGAGCAGGAGCAGGTCGGCGCGCCCCACCCCGCGGACGAGACCGGTGGCGTGGACGACCGTCTCGATGAGGTGCCGGTCGACGGTGTGGCGGTGGACGGCGTTGCGCTGCGGGCGCGACCGCACCGCTGCCCACTCAGGCAGCCAGCGCTCGATGATGCCCTGCTGGTCCAGCCCCTCCCAGACGGTGACGAGGCCGGGGCCGGCGGCGAGGAGGTCGCTGAAGAGGCCACGGGCCAGGGGGGTCCACGGCGTCGGCAGGTCCGCGCAGCGCGTGGCGAGGTTCTCGAGGGTCGTCGGCGAGATCGGCAGGTTGGCTCGGGCGGCGACGACCGCGGCACGCAGCGGCAGGTGGGGGTCGGACTCCGGCGTGCGACCGGCGCCGAGCACGACCTCCCCGTCGCTCTCGAAGAGGCCGTAGCCGAGCGGCGCCATCTGCGGTCGGCGGGGACCGACGCGGAGCACCCGGGCCCGTTGCGACTGCCCGGCTCGACGCACGGTGCCGTCGAGGGCGTAGGCGATGGCCCGCCCGGCGTCGGAGACGTCGGCGAGCAGGTCGTCGGGGTCGCCGTAGCCCAGGAGGGCCGCGACGGCGTCGTGGTCCTCGCGACCGAGCCGGTCGCGCCCGCGACCGGTGACGACGTGGACCGCGTCGCGCACGTCGAGCAACAGCCCGTATGCCGTGTCGACCTCACCGCGCGGACGGTCAGCAAGCCAAGCCTCGGCGAGGGCGCTGAGGATCGTCATGTCGCGCAGGCCGCCGTGGGCTTCCTTGAGCTCGGGCTCGATCGACTGGGCGAGGTCGCCGTGGCGGTGGTGGCGCACCGCGATCGCCTCAGTGAGCTGCGGCAGCCGCTTGCGGGCGTGGGCGCGCCAGTCGTGACTCACCGTGGCCCGGGCCGCTGCCACGACCTCGGGGTCACCGGCGACGGGCACGATGTCGAGCAGGCCGACGGCGGCGGTGAGGTCGTCGGCGGCGACGGTGCGGCACTGGTTGACGGTGCGGACGCTGTGGTCCAGCCGGACCCCGGCGTCCCAGATGGGGTACCAGATCCGGTCGGCGAGGCGCGTGACCTCGTCGGCCGACAGGGTGCGGCCGTAGTGGAGGAGGACGAGGTCGTAGTCCGAGAGCGGGCCTGCGTCGCCACGCCCGACGCTGCCGACGGCTGCGAGCGCGACCCCCTCGACCCGCTGGCCCCGCACTGCCTCGTCCCAGAGCTCGCCCAGCCACTGCTCGTTGAACTCGGCCAGGCGGCGACGGCGCTCGGTGCCCGAGCCGACCTGCTCGAAGGCCCGCGTCCCCGCGAGGTCGAGCCGGCGGGCGGCCACGTCGGCGATGTCGGTCATGCGAGGTTCCTCCCCAGGTGGTGCCCTCATGGCGACTTCTTGCGAATTGGGGACGGTCCGCGGGCCGGAACCGACCGGCATACGTCCCCAATTCGCAAGAAGTCGAGTGGTGGTGGATCGTCAGATGGCGTCCGAGCCGCGCTCTCCGGTGCGGACCCGGACGACCTCCTCGACCGGCTGGATCCAGATCTTGCCGTCGCCGATCCGGCCCGTCTGGGCCGACTTGAGGACGACGTCGGCGACGCTGGTGGCGTCCATGTCGTCGACGAGCACCTCGAGGCGGATCTTCGGGACGAAGTCGACGGTGTACTCGGCACCGCGGTAGACCTCGCTGTGACCACGCTGGCGGCCGTAGCCGGACGCCTCGCTGATCGTCATGCCCGAGATGCCGTAGGCCTCCAGGGCCTCCTTCACCGCGTCGAGCTGGTGGGGCTTGATGATGGCGGTGATGAGCTTCATGCCTTGACTCCTTCGGAGGTGAGCTCGTCGGCGTGACGGGCGTCGGTCTGCGGACCGGTCGAGGTGACACCGAGACGTCCGCCGCGGGCCACGAGGTCGTAGCCGGACTCGGCGTGCTCGGACTGGTCGATGCCGGCGACCTCGTCGTCGTCGCTGACCCGCCATCCGACGGTCGCCTTGAGGGCGAGGCCGATGACCGCCGTGACGATCGCCGAGAAGATCAGCGACGCGAGGGCGATGACGACCTGGACGACGAGCTGGCGGACACCGTCACCGTAGAACAGGCCACCCTCGGTGGCGAGCAGACCGGCACCGACGGTGCCCCAGAGGCCAGCCACGAGGTGGACGCCGACGACGTCGAGCGAGTCGTCGTAGCCGAAGCGGAACTTGAGGCCGACCGCGAGAGCCGCCAGCGCACCGGCGACGGCGCCGAGGACGATCGAGCCGACCGGGGAGAGCGCACCACAGGCCGGGGTGATGGCGACGAGACCGGCGACGACACCCGAGGCGGCGCCGACCGAGGTGGCGTGGCCGTCACGCACCTTCTCCACGACGAGCCAGCCGAGGATCGCCGCACAGGTCGCGACGGTCGTGTTGACCCAGACGAGGCTCGAGAGGCCGTCGGCGGCGAGCTCGGAGCCGGCGTTGAAGCCGAACCAGCCGAACCACAGCAGACCAGCGCCGAGCATGACGAGCGGGACGTTGTGCGGGCGCATCGCCGTCTTGCCGAAGCCGAGGCGCTTGCCGACGATGAGGGCGAGGACGAGACCGGCGATACCGGCGTTGATGTGGACGACCGTGCCACCGGCGAAGTCGATCGGCAGCACATTGGCGACGCCGTCAGTCGCTCCGAAGAGCATCGCGGACAGGCCGTCCTCGGAGCCGCTGAGCAGGCCGCCGCCCCACACCATGTGGGCGACCGGGAAGTAGGCCAGGGTGACCCACAGACCCGAGAAGAGCAGCCAGGTCGAGAACTTGGCTCGGTCGGCGATGGCACCGCTGATGAGCGCGACGGTGATGATCGCGAAGGTCAGCTGGAACCCGACGAAGAGCACCTCGGGGATCCACACGTCCGCGCCGAACACGTCGACGATCGCCGTGCCGTTGGCGTCGACCGTGGCGCCGGCCGCGTCACCGACGACCCCCTTGAGTCCGAAGTTCTCGAACGGGTTGCCGATGATGCCGCCGATGTTGCTGCCACCGAAGGACATTGAGTAGCCCCACAGCACGTAGACGACGCCGACGACGCCCATGGCGCCGAACGACATCATCATCATGTTGAGGACGGACTTGGCGCGCGTCATGCCGCCGTAGAAGAGGGCGAGGCCGGGCGTCATCAGCAGGACCAGGGAGGCGCAGATGAGGACGAAGGCCGTCGCCGATGCGTCGATTGCGGGCTCGGCCGCGACGGGGAGGAGAGTTGGGCTCATGACCGAAGAGTCTGGGAGCGCGCCGTTTCACCTCGCCGCGCGTCGTGTTACGGCCACGTTGCACGTTCCCCCCACGCGTAAGAAGTGTGTTTCACGCGCGTATGCCGTCCGCCCCTGACCCCGCGTATGCCGTCCGCGCGCGGGCCCCAAGTACGCGAAGGGTGGGCGCGCCGGACACGCGCAAGGCGGCTGGCCGGCATACCAGTGTCGGGGTTCCGGGGTCGCGGGACACCGCGAGGGCCCGGATCTCCGACACCCGGCGCGGTCGGCCGCGTCCGGGCCGACGCTAGAAGGCGGAGACGTCGCCGGTCGAGCGCTGCGGGCGGCTGAGCGCACGGACGAGAGCGACCTGACCGTGGCGCGCCAGCGAGACGTGGACGAGCAGGTCGAGGACGGCGTCGGCGACGAGCGGGTCGTGCTCGGGGGTGGGCAGGCCCACGCTCGCGGCGAGGTCGTCGCCGTGCACGACCATCTCCATCATCCGCGTCGTCGCGAAGTCCGGCGTCGGCAGCGACCAGCCCTGCCACGGGATGTGGACGACGTCCGGGTCACGCTCCAGGGCCAGGGCGCCGGGGAGGTCGTCGAGCGCCTGCCGCGCACCCGCGAGCACGGCCTCGTGACCAGCGGTCGCGGCGGCGTTGTCCTTCTCGTCTTGGTCCGGGTCGGTCTCGCCGTCGCGCGAGGCCGCCACCCACGGAGCCTGCGCATAGTGGTCGAGCAGCCCGATGACCGGTGCGTCGGTCGGAGCCGCCACGCGCAGCCCCCGGACCAGGTGTCCCGTCTGGGCGAGCAGGTGGTGAGCCAGCCCGCCGACCGTCATGCCGGCGCAGGCACTGTCGCGCTCCCACGCGTCCCGGACCTCCTCGTGGGCGGCGAGGTCAATGCTCGTGCGGGTGCAGGCGACGAGCGCGTCGGTGAGCCGGGCGCGGTCGTCGAGGGCGGACAGCGCCATCGTCAGTCGAGGATCGCGTCGACGAAGCCCTCGGGGTCGAACGGCGCGAGGTCGTCGGGACCCTCGCCGAGGCCGATGAGCTTGACGGGCACGCCCAGCTTGCGCTGGACGGCGACGACGATGCCGCCCTTGGCGGTGCCGTCGAGCTTGGTGAGGACGATGCCGGTGATGCCGACGACCTCGCTGAAGACCTCGGCCTGGCGCAGGCCGTTCTGGCCGGTCGTCGCGTCGAGGACGAGGAGGACCTCGTCGATGGGGCTCTGCTTCTCGATGACCCGCTTGACCTTGCCGAGCTCGTCCATGAGCCCGACCTTGTTGTGCAGGCGTCCGGCGGTGTCGACGATGACGACGTCGGCCTCCATCTCGGCGGCGCCCTTGACGGCGTCGAAGGCGACGGCCGCGGGGTCGGCGCCCTCGCGGTCGGAGCGGACCGTCGGCACGCCGACGCGCTCGCCCCACGTCTGGAGCTGGTCCGCGGCCGCGGCCCGGAAGGTGTCGGCGGCGCCGAGGACGACGTCCTTGTCCTCGGCGACGAGCACGCGGGCGAGCTTGCCGACCGTCGTCGTCTTGCCGGTGCCGTTGACCCCGACGACGAGGACGACGGCGGGGCGGCCGTCGACGCGCGACGAGGCGACGGTGCGGTCCATCGACGGGTCGACGAGCGCGACGAGCTCCTCGCGCAGCCAGCCGCGGACGGCAGCCTCGTCGGCGTTGCCGGCCACCTTGACCCTGGTGCGCAGCGAGTCGACGAGCTCGGTCGTGGCCTCGACGCCGAGGTCGGCGGTGAGCAGGGTGTCCTCGACGTCCTCCCACGCCTGCTCGTCGAGGTCGCCGCGCGAGAGCAGGGCGAGCAGGCCCTGCCCGAGGGCGGAGTTCGACCGGGCGAGCCGGGCGCGCAGCCGCTGGAGCCTGGTCTGCGGTGCCTCCGGGCGCTCGACCTCAGGGACCGTGACCGGCGGCAGGGTCTCCTCGACCGTGTCGTCGGTCGGCGCCGGCAGCGTGTCGACCGGGCTCCTGGTGTCACGTTCGACCCGCTCGTCCGTGCCGGCGCGGGGCGGTGCGGGCGCGGTCGGCTGCTCGCGCGGCAGCTCCTTGGTCGCCCCGCCCCTCCCGCGAAGGAAGGTGGCGGCGAGCCCGCCGAGGACGACCAGCAGGCCGATCGCGACGGCGAGGAATTCCCAGAAGGTGTCGATGGCACTCACGTCGCCATCCTCGCACCCGGGCTCAGAAGATGCGGACCCGCTCGTCCTCCGGGACCCACAGGCCGTCACCCGGCTGGACGTCGAACGCCTCGTGGAACTCGACGAGGTTGCGCACCGCGTTGGCGCGCAGGTCCATGGGCGCGTGCGGGTCGATCGCGAGCAGCCTCACGGCCTCGGCCTCGCGCGCCATGCCGCACCACACCTGGGCCCACCCGAAGAAGAACCGCTGGTCGCCGGTGAGGTCGTCGAGGACCGGCGCCTCGCTCCCCTCGGTCGAGATCCGGTATGCCGCGTGCCCGATCGTGAGCCCGCCGAGGTCGCCGATGTTCTCACCGACCGTGAGCGCGCCGTTGACCTTGTGGCCGGGGGCGTCCCGGGACTCGAGCTCGTCGAACTGCGCGATGAGCCGCTGGGCGCGGCCGTCGAAGTTCGCGCGGTCGCTGTCGGTCCACCAGTTGCGCAGGTTGCCGTCGCCGTCGTACTGCGACCCCTGGTCGTCGAAGCCGTGGCCGATCTCGTGACCGATGACCGCGCCGATGCCGCCGTAGTTGACCGCGTCGTCCGCCTCGACGTCGAAGAAGGGTGGCTGGAGGATGGCCGCCGGGAAGACGATCTCGTTGAGCCCGGGGTTGTAGTAGGCGTTGACCGTCTGCGGCGTCATGAACCACTCGTCGCGGTCGACCGGTCCGCCGAGCTTGGCGAGGTTGCGGTCGACCTCGAAGGCCGAGGCGCGCGCGACGTTGCCGACGAGGTCAGTGGCGTCGACCTCGAGCGTGGAGTAGTCGCGCCATTTCTCGGGGTAGCCGATCTTGGGTGTGAACGACTCGAGCTTGGCCAGCGCCTCGCGGCGGGTCTCCAGACCCATCCATTCGAGGCCGAGGAAGTCGCGGCGGAAGGCCTCGACGAGGTTGTCGACGAGCTCGACCATCCGCTCCTTCGCGTGCGGCGGGAAGTGCTGCTCGACATAGAGCTGGCCGACGGCCTCACCGAGGGCGTCCTCGACGAGACCGACGCCACGCTTCCAGCGGTCACGGATCTGCGGGACGCCCGAGAGGGTGCGCCCGTAGAAGTCGAAGTTCTCCGCGACGACGGCGTCGGCGAGGTAGGCAGCGAGCGCGTGGACCACCCGCCAGCGCAGCCAGTCCTGCCAGACGGCGACGTCGACCTCGGCGAGCGCGGCCGCGATCGACCGGAGGTGGTCGGGCTGGCGGGCGATGACCTGGTCGAACGCCCCCTCGGGCGCTTGCGCGCCCACGAGGTATGCCGTCCAGTCGACTCCCGGCGTGAGCTCCTCGAGCTCCTGCCGGTCGACGAGCGTGTAGGTCTTGACGGCGTCGCGGTTGGCGACCTGGTCCCAGTGGGAGGCCGCGATCCGGGTCTCGAGGTCGACGATCCGCTCGGCGGCCGCGGCGCCCTCGTCACCGGCATACACGCCGGTGAGGGTGAGCATGCGCGCGACGTGACCGGGGTAGGCCGCGCGGATGGTGGCGTGCTGCGGGTCGCGGTAGTAGGCCTCGTCGGGCAGGCCGATGCCGGCCTGCTCGAGGTAGACGACGTAGCGGGTCGAGTCGCGGTCGTCGGTGTTGACGATGGGGTGGAAGAGCCCGTCGACCCCCGCACGCAGGAAGCGGCCGAGCGCGGACATGACGTCGCTCGGGGTCGACACCTCGTCGATGACGGAGAACAGCGGAGCGAGCGGCGTCGCGCCGAGCTCCTCGATCCGCGCCTCGTCCATGAAGGAGGTGTAGAGGTCGCCGACCTTGCGGGCGACGGTGCCGGCCTCGGGCTCGCCCTCGGCCACGCCGGTGATGATGTCGCGGACCTGCTCCTCGGCGTTCTCACGCAGGCGGTCGAAGCTGCCGTAGCGACCCCGGTCGGCCGGCATCTCGGTGCGGGCGACCCAGCCACCGTTGACGTGACCGAAGAGGTCGTCCTGGGGCCGGACCGCGGCGTCGCCGGCGGACCGGTCGATCCCCGACCGCATCAGGAGCGCGCGCCGGCGTCGGCCGGGGTCGTCGCAGCGGCCGGGCCGGTCGCGTCGGCGTGCTCGTCGCAGGCGGCCCCGTCGGCCGTCGACGCGCTGGCGCCCTCGGCGGGGGCCTCCTCGTCGTCGTCGCGCTCGAGGCGCTGGCGGG
>NZ_AVPI01000009.1 GCF_000768675.1 Knoellia flava TL1
CGATGACGACCTCCTCGCCCTTGGGCGTGAGGACCCCACGGCCGTCCCGGCGGGCCGGAATCGCGACGAGGGCGACGACGGCGAGGGCGAGGGCGACACAGACGAGCATGCCGAGAATGAGCGCGACCATGTCCCAAGGGTGTCCTAGAGCCCGCCCGCATTCAAAACGACACCCCGCCGCGGTGGACGCCGACGGGCGTCGGGCGCCCTCACCGCGTACGCTCGCCGAGTGACCGTGACGACCGCGCAGGAGGCCTCAGGGCGTCGCCGTCGCAGGCTTCCGGTCGGCGTCGAGGTCATTCTCGCCGTGGTCGTCGTGGCGCTGGTCCAGGGCTTCGTCGCCAAGCCGTTCGGCGTGCCCTCCCAGTCCATGGAGCAGACCCTGCGCATCGGCGACCGCATCATCGTCGACCGCACGGACAGCACCGTCGAGCGCGGTGACATCGTCGTCTTCTCCCACGGCGAGACCTGGCAGGACAGCAGGCTGCGCCCCACCGGCAACGTCCTCACCGACAGCGTCCGCAAGGTCGGCGACCTCACCGGGATCGGGCCGTCGAGCACCGCCTACACCGTCAAGCGGGTCATCGGGATGCCCGGTGACCGGGTCCGCTGCTGCGACAGCTCGGGCCACGTCGTCGTCGACGGTGAGGCGCTCGAGGAGGACTACCTGTTCGAGGACCACACGTTCCGCTCCCCCGAGCTCACCTGCGACACGACGCCACGATCCTCCCGCTGCTTCCCGGAGATCCGGGTGCCCTCCGACCGGCTGCTCGTCCTCGGTGACCATCGCTCGCAGTCGGCCGACTCGGTCGCGAGCTGCCGTGGCGGGACGGAGTCCGATGGGTGCGCGCGGTTCGTGCCGATGAACCGGCTCGTCGGGCCGGTCGTCTTCCGGATCTGGCCGCTCGACACGTTCGGACGCGTCAACGCCGACTGAACCCCGACTTATTGCCCATTCGCGCCATTTCGCGAGAGCCGGCCTGCCCTGAGAGGGGCGCGAATGGGCAATAAGTCGGGCAAGGAAGCAGTCAGGCGGTGGCGGCGACGTCGCGGATACGCTGCGACACGACCGTCGTGATGCCGTCGCCGCGCATGCTCACGCCGTAGAGGGCGTCGGCGATCTCCATCGTCTTCTTCTGGTGCGTGATGACGATGAGCTGGCTGCTGTCGCGCAGCTCCTCGAAGAGGGTGATGAGCCGGCCGAGGTTGGTGTCGTCGAGCGCGGCCTCCACCTCGTCCATGATGTAGAACGGGCTCGGCCTGGCCTTGAAGATCGCGACGAGCAGCGCCACGGCCACGAGCGAACGCTCGCCACCGGAGAGCAGCGAGAGGCGCTTGACCTTCTTGCCGGGAGGACGCGCCTCGACCTCGATGCCGGTCGTGAGCATGTCGCCGGGGTCGGTGAGGACGAGCTGTCCGGAGCCGCCCGGGAAGAGCCGCTGGAAGACACGCTCGAACTGCTCGGCCGTGTCGTGGTAGGCCTCGGTGAAGACCTGCTCAACCCGCTCGTCGACCTCCTTGACGATGTCGAGGAGGTCGCGCTTGGACTTCTTGAGGTCCTCGAGCTGCTCGACGAGGAACTTGTGGCGCTCCTCGAGCGCCGCGAACTCCTCGAGGGCGAGCGGGTTGACCCGGCCCAGCGCCGAGAGGCCGCGCTCGGCCTTGCGCAGGCGCTTCTCCTGCTCGTCGCGCACGAACGCCGACGGCATCGGGACGTCGCCCTCGTGGTCGGGTCCGGCGAGGAACGGGATGGGCTGGTGCGGGCCGTAGTCCTCCATGAGGACATCCGGGTCCATGCCGAGCTCCTCGACGGCCTTGGCCTGGAGCTGCTCGATGCGGGCGACCTGCCGGGCCCGGGCCACCTCGTCGCGGTGGGCGGAGTCGGTGAGCTCGCGCAGCTCGTCCTGGTGGGTGGCCATCTCGTCGCGCAGCCCACGCACGACGGTGTCGCGGCGGGTGCGCTCGGCCTCGGCCTCGTCGCGCAGGCGGGCGGCGCGCACGAGGGCTGTCGCCATCCTCTCGGTAGCGTAGGCGGCGGCCTGGCTCACGGCGTCGGCGATGGAGGCCTCGCGGCGGCGGCGCTCCTGACGCTGGCGCAGGCGCTCGCGGGCCTGAATCTCGTTGCGGGCGGCTCCCTCGAGCGAGTCGGCGCGGCCCTTGAGCGAGCGGGCCCGCTCCTCCTTGGTGCGCAGGGTGAGCCGCAGCTCGGTCTCGGCGGTGCGGGCGCGGCTCGCAGCGAGCTCGAGCGCGTCGCGCTCGTCGGTCGAGGGCTCCTCGGACTCGGTCGGCTCGGCGCTCGCCTCGTCGAGGCGCGCGGACAGGGTGGCGAGCTCGGCCCGGTCGGCCTCGAGCGCCGCCTCGGCGTCGGCGATGGTGCGTTCGGTGCGCTCGACCTCGGAACGGCTCGACCGGATCGTCGACTGCAGCCCGCCCAGCTGCTCGGCGACGGCGGCCATGCGGGCGTCGCTGTCGTGCAGGGCCTCGAGCGCCGCCTCGACGCGCTGCGTCACCGCCGCTGCCTTCTCGCGCTCGGCGACGAGGGCGAACCGGGTCTGCTCCCCGCGCGTGGTCGCTGCGGCGGCGGCTGCCTGCGCGTCCTCGAGGGCGGACTGGATCTCGAGGAGGGACTGGCCGCTGCTCGACCCGCCACGCACCCAGCCGGGCGCATAGACGTCGCCGTCCTCGGTGACGGCGGTGATGCCGTCCCCGCGGGCGACGAGGGCCAGGGCGTGCTCGGCGCTGGGGACCAGCGCGACGAGGTCGAGGAGCTGGTCGACGGCGGGTCGCACCGAGGCGGGGGCGTCGACGACGTCACGCGCCCAGACGGCCGACCCGTCGAGGGACGGCCACGAGGCGCGGTCGGACGGCGCGGCGGTGTCGCCGACGAGGAGGGTGGCGCGGCCCTGGTCGTCGGAGCGCAGCGTGGCGACGGCGCGGGCGGCGTCCTGCGCGGTGCCGACGGCGAGCGCCTCGGAGGCCCAGCCGAGCGCCGCGGCGACGGCTCCCTCGTGGCCACCACTGACCTGGAGGAGCGAGGCGACGGTGCCGACGATCCCGTGGCCGTCACCTGACTCGGAGCTCTCGGAGGCGGCGAGGAGCGCGGCGGCCCCGTCCTTGCGACGGAGGCTGAGCTCGAGCGCCTCGACCCGGGCGGCGGCGGACGCGCGGTCGCGCTCGGCCTCGCGCTCGACGCCCTCGAGCTCGGCGATGCGGGTCTCGACCGTCGCGAGCTCCTCTGCGGCGGTCTCGTAGGCACTGTCGAGGCCCTCCTCGCCCTCCTCGTCGTGGGCGACCGTGCCCTCAAGCCGCGAGAACTCCTTCTCGGCCTCGGAGGCCCGGGCGAGCGAGGCCTCGATGATGCCGCGCAGCCGTCCGATCTCGGCCTCGCCGGCCTCGATCCGGCTGCGTCGGGCACCGACCTGGCCGGCGAGCTTGGCGAGGCCCTCGCGACGGTCGGCAGCAGCGCGAGCCAGACGCGACAGGCGTTGCTGCTCACCGGCATACGCGCTCTCGGCCTCCTCGCGGGTGGTGACGGCGGCGGCAAGCTGCTCGGCGGCGGTGGCGACCTCGGCGGCGAGCTTCTGCTCGGCCTCGCGGGCCTGCGCGGCCTGCGCGCGGAGCTCTTCGGGGTCGCGCCCCGAGGTCGTCTCGTCGACGTCGTCCTGGCCGAGGAGGCGCACCCGCTCGCGGGCGACGGAGGCGGTGGACTCGAGCCGGTCGCGCAGCGACTGCAGCCGGACGAACCGCTCCTGCGAGCGCCCGAGCTCGGGTGCGGCGTCGGCGGCCTGGCGCTCGATCTCGGTGATCCGCGAGCGCAGCGACTCGAGCGCGTTCTCGACGGTGGTGCGGCGCTCGATGAGAGCGGTCTCGTCGGCGACCTCCTGCTCGAGCGTCGAGGTGAGCTGGACGAGGTCGTCGGCGACGAGGCGCAGGCGCGCGTCACGCGCCTCGGCCTGGATGACCGCGGCCTTGCGTGCCGCCTCGGCCTGGCGACCGAGCGGGCCGAGCTGGCGGCGGATCTCGCCGGTGAGGTCGTGGACGCGGGTGAGGTTGGCCTCCATCGCGTCAAGCTTGCGCAGCGCGCGCTCCTTGCGCTTGCGGTGCTTGAGGACGCCGGCGGCCTCCTCGATGAACCCGCGGCGCTCTTCGGGGGTCGCACGCAGCACGGCGTCGAGCTGTCCCTGGCCGACGATGACGTGCATCTCGCGGCCGATGCCGCTGTCGGACAGCAGCTCCTGGATGTCGAGCAGCCGGCTCGGCGTGCCGTTGATGGCGTACTCGGAGCCGCCGTTGCGGAACATCGTCCGGGTGATCGTCACCTCGGTGTAGTCGATGGGCAGCGCGCCGTCGGTGTTGTCGATCGTCAGGCTGACCTCGGCGCGGCCCAGCGGCGGGCGGCCCGCGGTGCCGGCGAAGATGACGTCCTCCATCTTGCCGCCGCGCAGGCTCTTGGCACCCTGCTCGCCCATGACCCACGCGAGGGCGTCGACGACGTTGGACTTGCCCGAGCCGTTGGGGCCGACGATGCAGGTGATGCCGGGCTCGAGGCGCATGGTCGTGGCCGAGGCGAAGGACTTGAACCCCTTGAGGGTCAGGCTCTTGACGTACACGCGGTGGCTCTCGGTTCTTCTGGGGGCATCGGGACGGGATCGACGCCGTCACTGTACCGGCGCGTGCCCTACCGGCCGGGGACGCGAGAACCGGGCTGCGTTGCCTGTGACAGGTGGGGCTCGTGGTGCTGGCCGGGTCAGCCCTTGGCGATCGACTCGTGGTGGTGGATGACCTCGGCGATGACGAAGTTGATGAACTTCTCGGCGAACTCGGGGTCGAGCCCGCTCTCGTCCGCGAGCGCGCGGAGCCGGGCGATCTGCCGCTCCTCGCGGGCCGGGTCCGCCGGCGGGAGCCCCTCGACGGCCTTGAGCTCGCCCACCTGCTGGGTGCACTTGAACCGCTCGGCGAGCAGGTGCACGAGGGCTGCGTCGATGTTGTCGATGCTCGAGCGGAGGCGGGCCAGCTCCGGGGGGACGTCGCTCATCGCCCCATCGTAGGAACGCCGCCCGCGCGTGAGCCGCCCGTCCCAACTGCCGGTATGCCGGCCCGTGCAGACCGTGGGACCCGTGGCCGCGACCGTGCCCGGCTCACCGTCCCTCACCTCTCGACGAAGCCGGTGACGTCCGGCCGGGGCTCGCTCTCCAGCGGCGTCGAGACCGAGACCACGGCGCCGGGACGGTGCGTCGTCGACGGCTCCTCGGAGAGGAGCCGCACGAGGCGGTCGACCGCACCGCGAGGGCCTTGGGCGACGACCTCGACGCGACCGTCGGCGGTGTTGCGCGCATGCCCGACCAGCCCGAGCTCGAGCGCCCGGGCGCGCGTCCACCAGCGGAAGCCGACGCCCTGCACCTGCCCCCGCACGTTGAGCGTGACGCGGACGGGCTGCACCCCCTCGGCACCTGGGTCGAGGCTCGTCTCCATGGCGCCGATCGTAGGTCGCCCCTCCTCCAGCGCGCCTCCACGCCCCTGTCGGTGCACCTCCTTAGCCTGAGGCCATGAGCGTGGAGAGCCCTTCGCTCGGGCCCGGGGCAGCGACCTCCGCACCCCCGTCCGGGATCAGGGAGACGCGCCCACGGGGCCGGCTTCCCGGACTCGACGGCCTGCGCGCGGCCGCGATCGTCGCCGTCCTCGTCTTCCACCTCGACCCGCGCTGGCTGCCCGGCGGCTTCCTCGGGGTCGACGTCTTCTTCGTCATCTCCGGCTTCCTCATCACGACCCTGCTCGTGCGCGAGCACGCCCGCGAGGGCCGGGTCGACCTGCGCGGGTTCTGGACCCGGCGGGCACGGCGCCTGCTCCCCGCTCTGCTCGTGCTCGTCCCGAGCGTCATCCTCCTGGCCCGGCTCGTCGAGGCCGACCTGCTCGTCGGCATCCGCCGCCAGGCCCTCGGCGCCCTGACCTTCACGAGCAACTGGCTCGAGATCGCCGCCGGCTCCGACTACTTCCACAGCACCGCGCCGCAGCTCCTCATGAACCTGTGGTCGCTCGCGGTCGAGGAGCAGTTCTACCTCGTGTGGCCGCTCGTCGCCCTGGCCCTGCTCCGCCTCGCCCCGTCGTCGCGCGCCCGGGCAGGCGTGGCCGTCGTCCTCGCCCTCGCCTCCGCCGTCCTCATGGCCGTCCGCTACGACCCCGAGCTCGGGGCGACCCGCGTCTACTACGGCACCGACACGCACCTCATGGGCCTCATGCTCGGCGCCGCGCTGGCCTTCGCCTGGGCCGCCCCGCACCGCGCCTGGACCTCGACCGCGCGGTGGCAGCGGGTCCGCGTGCCCGTCGTCGCGGCATCGGCCCTCGTGCTCGTCGCCCTCGTGGCGCTGCTCGACGAGGCGACGTCCTTCACCTTCCGCGGCGGCATCCTCCTCGCCTCGCTCGCGACGAGCGTCCTCGTCCTCGCGGTCGTCGAGCGACCCTCGCCGCTCCGCTCGGTGCTCGAGGCCCCGCTGCTCCGGTGGGTCGGCGAGCGGTCCTACGGCCTCTACCTCTGGCACTGGCCGGTCATCCTCATCGTCGAGGCCGACCTCCCGTGGGCCGCTCGCTCGTCCGACGGCTACCTCTGGTCGCGCCTCTGGTGCGTCGTCGTCACCGTCGCCCTCGCCGACCTCTCCTACCGCATCATCGAGTCGCCCGTCCGTCGGCGCGGCTTCCGCGGCACGGCGCGGCACGCGCTGCACACGATCCGGTATGCCGGCACCCGCACCGCCCGCATCGTGTGGTCGTCCGTCGCCGTCCTCGCCATCGCCCTCACCGCCGTCCTGCTCACCGCCCCCACCCGCACGCGTGTCGAGGCACTCCTCGACGCCAACGCGGCCGCGGCCCGGGTGGCTCCGACCGCGAGCGCGTCCGTGCCCCTCCCCGGCGGCGCGACGCCGACGCCACAGGCATCGGGCGCGGCGGCTCCCGCAGCAACGGGCAAGGTCGTCCAGACGTGGGCGATGCCCACCGGCGCCGAGATCGACGGCGTCGGAGACTCGATGATGGTCGGCAGCGTCCACGCCCTCCGCTACTACTTCCCCGGCATCCGGATGGACGCACGCTCCAACCGCCAGTGGGCCGAGGGCTTCTCCGTCGTCAAGGCGCGCGGTGCGAGCACGCGTCGGGCCGTGGTGCTCGCCCTCGGCACCAACGCCGGCACCGACATCGACCGTGCCCGGGCGACGCTCGACGCTCTCGGGCCCGACCGCATGGTCGTCCTCGTCACCCTCCACGGCCGGATCAACCGCATCGCCTCCGACAACGCGGCGCTCAAGGAGCTGGCGAAGGGCCGCGACAACGTCGCCGTCGCCGACTGGGACGCCGCCCTCGAGGGCACGAGCGGACAGCTCCAGTCCGACGGCATCCACCCCTCGCTCAAGGGCGCCCACCTCTATGCCAGGACGATCCGGCAGGCGTTCGCGGACCTGAGCGAACGGCATACGGGCAAGGCCGTCGCGCTAGAGGAGCTCCCACTTCCATGACGACCGCTCCCCCACCCGACCACGGCGACCGCGTGACGCGTCCGGTCCCCGGCGACGTCGAGGAGCACCTGCGGGGTGTCGAGCCCGCGGCACGGCGCGACGACGCCCTTGCCGCCCTCGACCTCGTGCGCGAGGTCACCGGAGCCGAGCCAGTGCTGTGGGGCACCTCGATGGTGGGCTTCGGCCGCCGGCCCTACACGACCGCCGACGGCAAGGAGCGCGAATGGTTCACCGTCGGGCTCGCCGCGCGCAGGGCCGCCCTGACGTTCTACGGCCTCACCGCCCACGGCACCCACGCCGACCTGCTCGAACGCCTCGGTCCGCACACGACCGGCAAGGACTGCCTCTACGTCAAGCGGCTCGCGGACGTCGACGAGGCAGTGCTGCGCGAGCTCGTCGCGAGAGCCTGGGCGAGGACGTCGCGCTGATGTCCGAGGCCATCAGCCCTGGACCGCAGCGAGGATGAGCCCGTTGCGGGCAGCCTGGCCGACGGCCGTCGTGTGGACGCCGTCGCGCAGGTGGGTCGTCAAGCGGGCGGGATCCTTGGTGAGGTAGCCGTACCAGTCCACGACGGCGTCCGCCGGAGCGAGCGCCGTCGCAGCATTGACGGCATTGGTGTTGACGAGGTCTGCAGCCTGCATCGTGGCGCCCACGGACGCGCGGCGGACGAAGACGTTGACCCACACCACCCTCGTCGTCGGGCCGACGACCGCCCGCACGGACCGGGTCGCGCCGGCGATGAAGGTCGGACGGTAGATGTCGTTGGAGCCGGTTGCCATGACGAGGACCCGTGGCGGCCCCTGTCTCGCGACTCGCGCCGCCAGGCGTTCCACCGCGGGAACGCTGGGCAGGCTGCCCTGGGCGTCAACGGCAGACGGCAGACCGCGGGCGGAGAGACCGGCGGCCAGGTGGCCGTAGTCCGCCCGCGTGATCGAGTCGCCATAGACCCACACCCCCGACCTGGCCAGGGCGAACTCGGCGTCCGTCGACGTCGACCGGATCGCCGTCGTCCAGGTGCCCAGGCTGCCTGACCCGGCGCCGGTGTACATCCACGGCAGCGAACCCGGAGCGAGCGTCAGGGCAGCCGCGGTGGGTGGAGCAGCGGCGACCGCCCAGAGGACCCCGGCCAGCATGACGGCCACAATGAGCTGCGACGAGGGTCTGCGCACGCCACCTTCTCCTCCACGGCCCGGTGTGCAGGCGGGCCGCTGACGTCCTCTCCCGAGCCTAGGGCGGACGCAGAGGTCGTGTGACCCGTTCGACCGAACGCCCAGAGCGCTGCCGGGTGGGGTTCGGCACGCACCGGCCAGCACGCACGCCTCAACGACACCGCAGTGGGAGCCTCACGCGGTCGGAGGACGCCGCCGGCGTGGACGGGGTTGGCACCGAGGGCAGCTGAAGGACGACCGGTTCATGAACTGCTCGCGCCGGATGGGGGTGCCGCAACGGTCGCACGGCTCGCCCTCCTGCCCGTAGGCGTGCAGCGAGCGGTCGAAGTAGCCGGAGGCACCGTTGACGTTGACGTAGAGCGCGTCGAAGCTCGTCCCGCCCTGGAGCAGGGCCGCGGCCATGACGTCGCGGGCGTGGTCGAGGATGCGCGAGATCGCCGGCTTGGTGAGGCTGCTGCCGGGACGCTCCCCGTGGACCTGCGCGCGCCACAGTGCCTCGTCGGCATAGATGTTGCCGATCCCCGAGACGACGCCCTGGTGCAGGAGCATCCGCTTGACGGCGCTGTCGCTCGCCTTGATCCGCCGAACCACGGAGGCCTGGTCGTAGGCCGCCTCGAACGGGTCGGGCGCGATGTGCCGGATCTGGTGCGGCACGCCGTCGTCGTCGAGGTCGTCGAGCGCGAACCCGCCGAACGTGCGCTGGTCGACGAACCGCAGCTCGGGATCGCCGTCGGTGAAGGAGAACCGCGCGTGCAGGTGCTTCTCGTCGGGGGCGTCTGCGGCCTCGACGAGCAGCTGGCCGCTCATCCCGAGGTGGGCGATGAGTCCGATCGGCGGCGCCGGCTCACGGTCGGTCTCATCGCGCCCCCCGTCGAGGACGAGCCAGAGGTACTTGCCCCGGCGGCGTGCCTCGACGACGGTCGAGCCCGCGATGCGGTCGGCGAGGTCGGCCGGGCCGGGCACGTGCCGGCGGGCGACGCGGGTGCCCGTGAAGGCGGCGGTGGTGATGCGGCGTCCGACGACGTGGTCGGCGAGACCACGACGGACGACCTCGACCTCGGGCAGCTCGGGCACGGGCGGTCAGCCGGTGGTCAGGAGAGGTCGGGCAGCGGCGCGGTGGAGAGTCCGTCACCGTGCCGGTCGCGCAGGGTCTGCCACGCGGTGGCGGCGGCCTGCTGCTCGGCGTCCTTCTTCGTGCGGCCGCTGCCGGTGCCGTGGACGACACCGTCGACGAGGACCTGCGCGGTGAAGGTCTTGGAGTGCTCCGGGCCCTCCTCCTCGACGACGTACTCGACGGGGCCGGCGGAGTGCAGCGCGCAGATCTCCTGGAGGCTCGTCTTCCAGTCCAGGCCCGCGCCCAGGGTCGCCGAACGCGCCATGAGCGGGTCGAGCAGGTGGTGGACCAGCTCGCTCGCGGCAGCCAGGCCGGCGCTGGAGTAGGTCGCGCCGATGACGGCCTCGACGGTGTCGGCGAGGATCGAGTCCTTGTCGCGGCCGCCGGTCGACTCCTCGCCCCGTCCGAGGAGGAGGTAGTCGCCGAGTCCGAGGGTGCGACCGACGGCGGCGAGAGCCCTCATGTTGACGACCGCGGCCCGCAGCTTGGCGAGCTGGCCCTCGGTGAGGTCCGGGTGCGTCGTGTAGAGGGCGTCGGTGACGACGAGCCCGAGCACGGAGTCCCCGAGGAACTCGAGACGCTCGTTGTGCGGGACGCCACCGGCCTCGTAGGCGTAGGAGCGGTGGGTCAGGGCACGACCGAGCAGCGCCTCGTCGATGTCCCCACCGGTCACCTCGTGGAGGTGCTGGTGGAGCTCACCGACGGGGCGCCGCGGCGTCAGGGCCGAGAGGCCCTGCGAGCCCCTCCCCATGAGGGTGGGCTCAGCCCTGGTGCTCGGTGCGCTCGGCCACGCCGTACTGGCGGCCGTTGTAGCTGCCGCACGACGGGCACGCCACGTGCGGCTGCGTCGGGGCCTTGCACTGCGGGCACGTGGTCAGGGTGACCGGCGTGGCCTTCCAGTTGGCCCGGCGGGAGCGGGTGTTGGAGCGCGACATCTTCCGCTTCGGAACGGCCACGTCAAGTCCTATCTGAAGTCTGCGTCGTGGTCGGCTCGGACCCGAGGTCCGTGAGTGCCGCCCACCTGGGGTCGATCACGTCATGTGCGTGGTCCGGGTCCTCCTCGAGGCGCATCCCACACTCGGAACACAACCCCGGACAGTCCGGGCGACACACGGGCTGGAACGGCAGTGCTGGCACCACCGCATCCCGGAGCACCGGCTCGAGGTCGATGAGACCGTCCTCGATGAGGTACTCCTCGGCTGCGTCCTCGTCGCCCACCTCCTGGTGGTGGGCGTTGCGATCGGCGTAGGCGAACAGCTCCTGGAACCTGGCGTCCACGTCGTGGCTCACCGGGTCCAGGCACCGCACGCAGGCGCCGGTCGCCGTGCCTCGGACCGAACCGGTGACCAGGACTCCTTCGACGACGGACTCGAGCCGCACGTCGATGTCGAGGGTGTCCCCCTCGGCCACGCGCAGCACCTCCGTGCCGAACTCGGCTGGTGCACCGACCTCGCGGACAAGCTCCGCCATCGAGCCGGGTCGCCGGCCGACCTCCTTGGTGTCGAGCACCATCGGAGACCGAGGATCGAGACGGTTCATTGCCCTTTGCCTTGGTCGGGTGGTTCGGTCGGTCGTCACGGCTGACGCAGACCGAAGATCAAAGGTACCGGAGGGGGTGCCGCCTGCCCAAATGCGGTCGGTATGCCGGCCCGTGCAGCGCATGGGACCCGCGCCCCCTCCCGACTTCTTGCCCGGATGCGACACGGCGCGCTCCGCTCGCCGTGTCGCATCCGGGCAAGAAGTCGCGGTGCTCTGGGGTCAGGGGGTGGCGAGGCGCTCGGCGAGGGCGGCGTGGACGATGTCGGGCACGAGCCCGGCGACGTCGCCACCGAAGCGGGCGACCTCCTTGACGAGCGAGCTCGACACGTGCTCGAACTCGGGGGCCCCCGGCAGGAAGACCGTCTCGACGCCGGTGAGGTGGCGGTTCATGAGCGCCATGGGCAGCTCGTAGGCGAAGTCGGTCCCGCCACGCAGCCCCTTGACGATGACCTCCGCGCCGACGTCGCGGCAGACGTCGACGAGCAGGCGGCCGGCGAACGCCTCGACCCGCACGCGCGCCGACACCGACTCGGGCAGCGAGCTCTCGATGAAGCCGATCCGCTCCTCGACCGTGAAGGTGCCGCTCTTGGCGGGGTTGTGCAGGACGGCGACGACGACCTCGTCGTAGAGCGCCGCCGCGCGGACGAGCACGTCGACGTGCCCCATCGTGATCGGGTCGAACGACCCCGGACAGACGGCCCGCCTCGTTGCGCTCACGCGCGTCACCCTACTGACATGGGACGGCCCCGGGCGCTCGGCGCGCGCCCGGGGCCGTCGTGGTCGCTTCCCGAGGCGTCAGCCCTGCGCCTCCTCCTTGGAGGCCTCCTCGACCTCCTTGGCCTTCTCCTTGGCCTCGTCCTTGATCTGGTCGGCCTCCTCGCGTGCCTCGGGCGCGGCGAGGACACCCTCCTTCTCCGCGCGGGTGACGAGGGCCTGGACCTGCTCGAGGCTGGCGCAGCCCTGCTCGAGCAGCTCGTTGCGGCGGGTCGCCCAGGCGACCCCGAGCTCCTCCCGCGCGTCGATCGAGACATCCTCGCGCGCCGGGTTGAGGATCGTCTGCTCCTCCTCGTTGGCGTGGTGGTTGAGGACGGTGGCGAGCTCCTCGAGGGCGGTGTCGTACTTCTCGGTGTCGGTCCCCTTGGCCTCGAGGAAGGCGACGAGCGCCTCGTTGATCTCGGCGTGCTCCTCCTCGCCGTGCTCCTTCTCGTGCTCGCCGATCGCGCCCTTGCGCCGCAGCGTGGGGTAGACCTTCTCCTCCTCGGCCTCGCCGTGGGCGACGATGAGCTCGGCGAGGGCCTCACGGGCGGCGGCGCGGTCGGAGTCGTTGCGACGGGCCTCACGGATGAGGTCCTCGAACTGACGGTGGTCGGCCAGGATGAGGTCGAGGACGTCACCGCTGGTCGGACGGGGGATCTCGTAGTCGGTCATGCCGCAATCTTGGCTGATCAGCGTCCCTTTCGGGGGGCTAGGAACCGGACCGCGGGTCCCATGCTCTGCATGGGCCGGCATACCAGAGGACGGTCTCGCCGTAGGCCTTGCGGCGCTCCGGCTCGAGGCCCTCGGGCCACGTCGGCTCGGGCGAGCGCTTCGAGCGCTCGACGACGACGAGCGCGTCCTCCGAGAGCCAGCCTCGGGTGACGAGGGCCTCGAGGTCACCGCCGAGCGCGGCCTCGGCGAGGTCGTAGGGCGGGTCGAGGAAGACGAGGTCGAGCGGGCGCGCGGACCCGGCGAGGGCGGACGAGACCGACGTCGGCAGCACGGTGACCCTGAGGCCGAGGCGACCGGCGTTGTCGCGGATGACCGCGGCGGCGGCCCGGTCTGACTCGACGAGCGTCACCTCGGCCGCGCCGCGGCTCGCGGACTCGAGACCGAGGGCGCCGGAGCCGGCATACAGGTCCATGACGTGGGCGCCCGCGACCGCATCGCGCGCCTCGAGGGCCGAGAAGAGCGCCTCGCGCACGCGGTCGCTCGTGGGACGGGTGCCACGACCTCCCGGGGTGCGCAGCTCGCGGCCGCCCGCCGTGCCGGCGATGATCCTCGTCACGTCATCCTCGTTCCAGGTAGGCCGCCTGCTCGGCGTCGACGCGGGCCGCGACGAGCGCCGCGAGCCGGGGGTGGCCGGAGAGGTCGGCGTCCTCGCTGACGACCTCGAGCGCGTCCTCGCGGGCCGCCTCGATGAGCTCCTCGTCCTCGAGGACGTGGAGGAACTGGAGCTGGCTGCGCACGCCGTGCTGCGACGACCCGAGGATGTCGCCCTCGCGGCGCTGGCGCAGGTCGATGCGCGACAGCTCGAAGCCGTCGGTCGTCGCAGCGACCGCGTCGAGCCGCTCGTGCGGGGCCTCGCCGACGCCGGGATGGACGAGGAGGCAGAGCCCGGGCAGCCCGCCACGACCGACGCGGCCGCGCAGCTGGTGGAGCTGGGAGACACCGAAGCAGTCGGCGTCCATGACGACCATGATGCTGGCGTTGGGGACGTCGACACCGACCTCGATGACGGTCGTCGAGACGAGGACGTCGATGTCGCCGGCCGCGAACTCGCGCATGACCGCGTCCTTCTCCTCGGCAGCGAGGCGGCCGTGGAGGATCTCGACGCGCAGGCCCGCGAGCGCCGGGTTGGCGACGAGGTCTGCATGGACACGGTGCACCGAGGCGAGTGGTCGCGGCGGCGGCGCCTCCTCCTCGGTCGGGTCGTCGGGACCGCCGTCGTCTCCGTCGTCACCGTCGTCCCCGTCCGCAACGACGCCGCGGCTGGGGTCCGCGTCGAAGATCTCGGTGTCGGCGTCCGGCTCGTCGTCGTCGCCGATGCGGGGACACACGACATAGGCCTGACGCCCTTGGGCGACCTCCTCGGCGACGCGCTCCCACGTGCGCTGCAGCCAGCCGGGTCGGTCCTCGGGGACGACGTGGGTCGTGATCGGCGCACGGCCGGCCGGCAGCTCGCTCAGCGTCGAGGTCTCCATGTCGCCGAAGACCGTCATCGCGACCGTGCGCGGGATCGGGGTCGCGGTCATGACGAGGACGTGGGGCGGGTGCGTCGCCTTGCCGCGGAGGGCGTCGCGCTGCTCGACGCCGAAGCGGTGCTGCTCGTCGACGACGACGAGCGCGAGGTCCTGGAAGCTCACGTGCTCCTGGATGAGCGCATGCGTCCCGATGACGATGCCGGCGTCGCCGCTCGCGATGTCGAGGAGCGCCTTGCGGCGCGACGCCGTCGGCATGCTGCCGGTGAGGAGGGTGACGCGGGTGCCGATCTCGCTGCCCCCGAGCATCCCGCCCTCGGCGAGGTCGCCGAGCATCGCGGTGATCGAGCGGTGGTGCTGGGCGGCGAGGACCTCGGTCGGCGCGAGCAGGGCCGCCTGGCCGCCCGAGTCGACCGCGGTGAGCATGGCGCGGAGCGCGACGACCGTCTTGCCCGAGCCGACCTCGCCCTGGAGCAGGCGGTGCATCGGGACGTCGCGCGCCATCTCCGCGGCGAGCGTCTCGCCGACGTCGCGCTGGCCCGACGTGAGCTCGAAGGGCAACCGGGCGTCGAAGGCGTCGAGCAGCCCGCCCGGCCGGGGCACGCGAGCAAGGGTGGACTCCTGCGACTGCCTGGCCCGCCGCTGGGCGAGCGCGACCTGGAGGACGAACGCCTCCTCGTAGGACATGCGCCGGCGGGCCGCGGCGACCTCCTTCATCGACTCCGGGGTGTGGATGCCGCGCAGGGCGGAGGTGCGGTCCATGAGGTCGCGGCGGTCGAGCACCTGCTCCGGGATCGCCTCGGGCGTCTCGTCGAGCAGGTCGAGGACCATCCGGACGCACTCCGTGACCGTCCACGTGTGGAGGTTGCCGACGGCTCGGTAGATCGGGATGAGGTCACGCCGCTCGCCGCGGTCGAGGTCGCTGAGCAGCGAGTAGCCGGGGTGGGCGAGCTGGAGCCGGTTGTTGAAGGACGACACCTTGCCCGCGAAGAGTGCGCGCGTGCCGGGCAGGAGCTTGCCCTCGTGGCCGTGGGCCGAGAAGAAGGTGATCTCGAGGTCCTTGGTGCCGTCGGTGATGACGGCCTGGAGCATCCGACCGCGACGCGCCTTCATCGTGCGCGTCGTCGCCGACTTCACCTCGGCGACGGCGACGATGTAGGAGCCGATCGTCGCGGCGGCGAGGTTGCTCTCGGGCGACTGGTAGCGACGCGGCCAGTAGCCCAGGAGGTCGCCGACGGTCGTGATGTCGCGGGCGGTCCTGAACTTCGTCGCCTCCCGCTTGCCGAGGACCTTGCTCAGCGGGGTGGACTCCGAGTACACGGGGCTACTCCACCCCCAGGAGCAGCGGGTAGACCTGCTGGCCGCCGTCGATCCGGACGACCTCGACCTCGGCGTGCTCCTTGGCGAGGTGGGCTGCGACGGCGTCGACAAGGGCGTCATCGGCGTCGGCCCCGGAGACCAGGGTGACGAGCTCCCCGCCACCGGAGAGCAGCCGGTCGAGCACCTCGTTGGCCGTCGCGGAGAGGTCGTCGCCGATGAGCGCGACGTCTCCGCTGACGATGCCGAGGACGTCGCCGACCGCGACCGGGCCGGCCCACGTCAGCACCTCGCGCGAGGCGATCGAGACCGCGCCGTGTCGGGTCGAGACCGCCGCCCCGGTCATCGCGATGGCGTTCTCGCGCAGCCCGCGGTCGAAGTCGACGACGGCCAGCGCGGCGAGTCCCTGCACGGCGGTGCGGGCCGGGACGATGGCCGTGACGATGCCGTCCTCCTCGGCGGCGCGGCAGGCGACCTCGGCCGCCATGAGCGTGTCCTTGTCGTTGGGCAGCACGACGACGGAGGCAGCGCCGGTCTCGCGGATCGCGGCGAGGAGCTGACCCGCGGACGCCCGGGCGCCGGGCGCGCTCGGCACGACGCTCGCCCCGGCGTCCTCGAGGATCGAGGCCATGCCGGGGCCGGCGGCGCAGGCGATGACGGCGAACTTCTGCGGCTCCTTGGCCGCCATCTGCGTCGCGAAGTGCGTGACCTTGACGCGGTGCGGGCGTCCGGCCTCGATGCCGGCCTCGATCGCGGCGCCGACGTCGTCGACGTGGACGTGGACGTTCCACAGCTCGGGGCCGCCGACGACGAGCAGCGAGTCGCCGAGGCCGTCGAGGGTCGTCGTCAGCTGCGCGACCCGCTCGGCGTCGCTGCGGTCGAGCAGGAACATCACCTCGAACGCCGGTCCTTCGATCCCGACGGGGAGTGCGTCGAGCGGGTCCTCGCCGTGCGGCCGTCGAGGCGTGGGGCCGGTGGAGGCGCCGCCCTCCCCCGCCGGCGTGGTGTGGTGCCACGAGGCGCGCGGGAGGAGGAGGTCGTCGGTCGCCTGCTGGAGCGTGCCCTCGTCGGTCCACGCCCCGGTGAGCGCGCGGTGCAGCGCCTCGACCATGAGCAGGCACCCTGCGCCACCGGCGTCGACGACCCCGGCCTGCGCGAGCGAGGGCAGCTGCTCGGGCGTCCGGGCGAGCGCCTCCTCGGCGGCGGACA
>NZ_AVPI01000010.1 GCF_000768675.1 Knoellia flava TL1
TCGTCACCGACACCCACCTGCGCGGTGAGCGCGGGACGCCGGTGACGCTGCCCGACCTCGTCGCCCGCTGGTGCCGTGGGGGAGAGCGTCGCGACGAGTGGGAGCGCCACCCCGAGCCGAGCCGGCTGCGGGTCCTGCTCGGGCCCGACTCCGACGTCGGGCGGGCCGTCCTCGCCCGGCGCACGAGCGAGGCCCGGGCCCGGCTCGAGGCGTGGCGACGCCTCCTGCCCCCTGAGGCGCTCGCGGTCGAGATCGTCATGGGCGGCGGGCCCGAGGGCACGCCCGGGTCGCGCAACCACGCCCGCCGGATGCTCGGGCTCGCCGACGAGGCACGGGTCCCGGCCGTGCTCACCGCGGCGGTCCGGCACGCCGACCGTGACGGCGTCCGCACCGTCGACGTCCTCGATGCCGCTCGCCGGCTCGTCGTCCTCGACTCGCGCCACCTCGACCGGGTCACCGACGCCGGGCACCTCGCGAGCAGCGAGGAGATGTGGGCCCGCGCCCTCGAGGTGGCCGGCGACGCCGGGCGCGCCGCCCAGCTCGTCGGTGCCACCCTCGCACTCGGCGACGAGTGCGTCCTGGACAGCCGGGCCGACCTCGGCATCGGCGCGGTCCACCTGCCCGAGCCCGGGATCCTCGGCATCGACGCCGGGGTCGACCCGCACCGGGTCCTCACCGAGCGGTGCCACGCCGCGGTCGCGACCCGGTTCCCCGCGCAGGGTGAGGCGGCACGGCATACGGTCCTCTCCCGTCTCGACGACGAGCTGCGCGTCATCGCCGAGCTCGGCTACCCGACCTACTTCCTCACCGTCGCCGAGGTCACCGACCTCATCAGGGAGCGCGGGGTGCGGGTCGCGGCGCGAGGATCGGGCGCCGGGTCGCTCGTCAACTACCTCCTCGGCATCAGTGGCGTCGACCCGATCCGGCACGACCTGCTCATGGAGCGGTTCTGCTCGCCGCTGCGGGCCGAGCTGCCCGACATCGACGTCGACGTGGAGTCGGCCCGCCGGACCGAGATCTACGAGGCGGTGCTCGACCGCTTCGGCGGCGACCGGGTGACGTGCGTGTCGATGATGGACACCTACAAGGTGCGTCACGCCATCCGCGACGTCGGCGCCGCGCTCGGCATGCCGCCCATCGAGGTCGACGAGATCGCGAAGGCGTTCCCCCACATCCGCGCCAAGGATGCCCGCAGCGCGATCGCCGACCTGCCCGAGCTGCGCTCCCGCGGGCTCGACGCGCCCCGGCTCGACACCTTCTTCGAGCTCGTCGAGCGGCTCGACGGGCTGCCGCGCCACATCGCGCTGCACCCGTGCGGTGTCGTCCTGTCCAACACCGGCCTGCTCGACCGCACCCCGGTCGAGGCGAGCTGGCTGGGATTCCCGATGAGCCAGTTCGACAAGGACGACGTCGAGACGCTCGGGCTGCTCAAGCTCGACGTCCTCGGCATCCGGATGCAGTCGGCGATGGCGCACGCCGTCGCCGAGGTGCGCCGGGTCGACGGGGTAGAGGTCGACCTCGACGACGAGGCCCAGGTGCCGCTCGACGACGAGGCGACCTACCGGCTCATCCGCACCGCCCACACCCTCGGCTGCTTCCAGATCGAGAGCCCGGGGCAGCGCGAGCTCATCGGCAAGTTCGGGCCCGAGCGCTTCGGCGACCTCATCATCGACATCTCGCTCTTCCGCCCCGGCCCGGTGAAGTCCGACATGATCACGCCGTTCCTCGAGAGCCGACACGGCTGGAGCAAGCGGCGGATCCTCCACCCGACCCTCGAGCCGGCCCTCGCCGAGACCGAGGGCGTCGTCGTCTTCCACGAGCAGGTGCTGCGCATCGTCGCCGAGACGACCGGCGTCACCCTCGCCCAGGCCGACGAGGTGCGTCGGACGATGGGCACCCCCAAGGGGCAGGAGGAGATCGAGGCGTGGTGGCGACCGGCCGCGAGGGCGCGCGGCTACGCCCCCGAGGACGTCGACCACATCTGGGCGGTGCTCAAGTCGTTCGCCTCGTTCGGCTTCTGCAAGGCGCACGCCGCCGCCTTCGCACTGCCGACCTACCACTCGGCGTGGCTCAAGACCCACCACCCGGCGGCGTTCCTCGCCGGCGTGCTCACCCACGACCCGGGGATGTATCCCAAGCGGCTCATCCTCGACGACGCCCGCTCGCTCGGCATCGCGGTCCTCGGGCTCGACGTCAACGGCTCCGGCGACACCTACCGGATCGAGCGCCTCGAGGGTGGCGGTGACCGGTCGTTCACGCCGGTGCACCCGGACCTGCCCGACGCGAGCGACTACGGCATCCGGCTCTCGCTCACCGACGTCAAGGGCATCAGTGACGCCGAGGTCGCGAGCATCGTTGCGGGACAGCCCTACTCGGACCTCGGCGACTTCTGGTCCCGCGCCACGGTGAGCCGTCCCGTCGTCGAGCGGCTCGTCCTCGCCGGGGCGTTCGACGCCATGCACGGCATCGGCGCCACCGGCTCGGGCCTGGGCCGGCGCGGCCGGATCACCCGCCGCGACCTCCTGCTCCACGTCGGCGAGCTCGACCGGTGGGAGCGGGCGACCCGGCAGGGACGGGGCAGCCGGTCGGGCCGCGCGGTCGGGGGCGGACGGCATACGCCTCCGCCGGCCATCGGGGGCACCGAGGTGCGCGAACGCGCAGCTGCCCAGTCGCAGGCGGCAAGGCCGGTCGTCGCGGCCGCGGACCAGTCGGTCCAGCTCACCCTCGACCTCGGCGACCGGCCCGAGCTCACGCCCGGGACCGGGCTGCCCGAGATGACCGGCACCGAGCGGATCCGGGCCGAGCTCGACGTCCTCGGGCTCGACGCGTCGGCCCACGTCGTCGAGTTCTACGGACCGATGCTCGACGCGCTCGGGGTCGTCCGCAGCCGCGACCTGCTCAGGTCACGCAGCCGGAGCGAGGTGTGGGTCGCCGGGGTCAAGGTCGCGACCCAGACCCCGCCGATCCGCTCGGGTCGCCGCGTCGTCTTCCTCACCCTCGACGACGCGACCGGTCCGGTCGACGCGACGTTCTTCGAGGACGTCCAGGGCCCGTATGCCGCCACGGTCTTCCACTCGTGGCTCCTCCTCGTCCGTGGTGTCGTCCGGCGCACCGGGCCGCGCGGGATCTCGGTGCGGGCGACGGGCGCGTGGGAGCTCGCCGGGCTCTGGGACGCGTGGCGCGACGGTGGGCACGACGCCGTCGTGCGTGCACTCGAGGCCGCCGACGCCGAAGCCGTCGCCAGGGCCGAGGCGGGGGAGCGCGAGGCCGACACCGGGGGCCGGCGCCGGGTGCTCGTGCATGCGTCGGGGTTCCGCCAGTCGCCCTACGCCGACATCAAGCCCGCCGGATCGCCGGCGCGCGACGGCCACCGGGTCGCGTCGGTCGTCGTGCCCGAGCACGGCACGCCGACGCGCAAGCTGTGGCACTCCAGCCCCGGCAGCTCGGGCCACTGATGACACCCCGCCGTGCCGCCCCTGTCCCACTCGCCGAGCGGCTCTTCGACATCCGCACGATCTATCACGAGCCCGGCATCGAGAGTTTCGACCGAGCCCGCGAGGTCCTCGACCGTCACCCCGACGCCGAGCGGGTCGTCGTGCCGTCCCACACCGCGATCCCGGGCCTCTACGGCAACGAGGGCAACGTCGTGGACTGGGTCCGGACCAAGCGCGAGGTGCTCGTCCTCGGTGAGAAGAAGTCCCTCGCCGCCCGGCCCAACGGGCGGTCGAGCGACTGGATCGCCCCGTCGACCGCGAACGGCTGCGCCATGTCCTGCTCCTACTGCTACGTGCCCCGGCGCAAGGGCTTCGCCAACCCGGTGACGGTGTTCGCCAACATCGACCGCATCACCGGCTACCTCGAGCGCCACGCGGGCCGTCAGGGTCCCAAGACGGTGCCCAACCAGTGCGACCCGACGCACTGGGTCTATGACATCGGCGAGAACAGCGACTGCTCCGCCGACGCGCTGCTCTCCGACAACGTCTCCGACCTCGTCGGCCTCTTCGCACGGCTGCCGAACGCGAAGGCGAGCTTCGCCACCAAGCTCGTCAACCGGCAGCTCCTCGACCTCGACCCGCGGGGCGGGACGCGTGTGCGCTTCAGCCTCATGCCCGAGGCGATGTCCCGCGTCGTCGACGTCCGCACCTCGAAGGTCGCCGAGCGGATCACCGCGATCGACGACTTCGTCGAGGCCGGCTACGAGGTGCACCTCAACCTCAGCCCGGTGATCGTGCACGAGGGCTGGCTCGAGGAGTGGGCGCACCTGCTCGACCAGCTGGCCGACGGGACGAGTTCCCGGACACGCGCACAGCTCGCGGCCGAGATCATCTTCCTCACCCACAACGAGGCCCTGCACGAGGTGAACCTCGGCTGGCACCCGCGCGGGGAGGAGCTGCTCTGGCGGCCCGACCTGCAGGAGCCGAAGCGCAGCCAGAGCGGGCAGGACAACGTCCGCTACCGGAGCCGGTGGAAGGGCCGGTGGGTGGCCCAGCTCGAGGAGCTCGTCGCCGAGAGGCTTCCCGGGTGCCGCATCCGCTACGCCTTCTGAGACGCCTTCTGAGACGCCTTTCCACGACCCGGCGGGCCCTGGCGGGAGTGGTCAGGAATCGAGAAGCGCGGGCCGGTCGCCCGAACCTACGGTGGGTGCATGACGACGAAGAGCAGCACGAAGACCGCGACCACCAAGGCCACCAAGGCCCCTGCTTCGGCGGGCACGAAGACCACCTCCGAGGGCTTCAGCGCCGACGAGCGGGCCGCGATGAAGGAGCGCGCCAAGGAGCTCCGGGCCGAGGCGAAGGGCGCCAAGGACCGGGCCAAGGGCGAGGCCGACCTGCGCGCCAAGATCGACGAGATGCCCGAGGCCGACAAGGTCCTCGCCGAGGCGATCCACGCCATCGTCACCGAGCACGCACCCGAGCTCCTGCCCAAGACCTGGTACGGCATGCCGGCCTACGCCGACGCCGACGGCAAGGCCGTCTGCTTCTTCAAGGCGGCCTCGAAGTTCGGATCCCGCTACGCCGAGCTCGGCTTCAACGAGCAGGCGAGCCTCGACGACGGCACGATGTGGCCGACTGCCTACGCCATCACCACCTTGAGCAAGGCCGACGAGAAGCTCATCGCGACACTCGTGAGGAAGGCCGTGGGCTGAGCGGAGGTGTCGGTCACGGCAACTACGCTTGCAGGATGACCGAGGACGCGACGACCGCACGCCGCACCGGCGTCTCGACCTCGCCACGGACCGCCGCCATGTGGGCCGCCGTCGACGGGGTCGTGCGCGAGCGGAGCGCCGAGCTCGGCCGCCCGCTGCGGGTCGTCGACCTCGGGGGCGGCACCGGCGGCCTCGCGGTCCCGCTCGCCGTCGCCGGCCACGACGTCACCGTCGTCGACCCCAGTCCCGACGCCCTCGCCTCGCTGCGGCGCCGGGCCGCCGAGGCCCAGGCGTCCTCGCGGGTCAGCGCCGTCCAGGGTGACGCCGAGACCCTCGAGTCGCTCGTCGGACGCGACCGTCCCGACCTCGTCCTCTGCCACGCCACGCTCGAGTACGTCGACGACCCGGGGGCGACCCTCCGCCTCGTCGCGGCGGTGCTCGCGCCCGGCGGCATCCTCAGCCTCGTCGTGCCGCAGCGCTCCGCCGCCGTCCTCGCCCGCGCCATCGCCGGCCAGTTCGCGCAGGCCCGCGCCGCCCTCGACCGCCCCGACGGGCGATGGGGCGACGCCGACCCGGTGCCGCGGCGCTTCGACCGCAGCACCGTCCTCGACCTTCTCGAGACCGCCGGCCTCACGCCGACGGTGGCACACGGCATACGGATCTTCAGCGACCTCGTGCCGTCCGCGCTCGTCGACTCCGACGCCGACCGCGCGGCGCTGCTCGACCTCGAGCGGGCCGTCGTGGCGCACCCCGAGTTCGCCGTCCTGGCCGACCTCGGCACCTCCCTGCACGTCATCGCCGCGCGCACCTGAGGCGGCCGTGAGCCGTCGGCAGTTCAGCCTTCCCGAGCGCTCGTCGAGCGAGCCGCCGGACGACACGGGGTGCACGGTCCTCCACGTCGACATGGACGCGTTCTATGCCTCGGCGACCCTGCTCTCGCACCCCGAGCTCGTCGGGACGCCGGTCATCATCGGCGGTGGCAACCGTGGGGTCGTGCTGTCGGCGACCTACGAGGCGCGCCGCTTCGGGGTCGCCTCGGCGATGCCGATGACCCGCGCCCGCCGCCTCTGCCCGCAGGCGACCGTCCTCGCGCCCGACCACCGCCTGTATGCCGCGATCTCGGCCGCCGTCATGGAGACCTTCCGTGCCGTGACCCCCGAGATCGAGCCGCTGTCGCTCGACGAGGCGTTCCTCGACGTGTCGGGTGCCGTCCGCCGGCTCGGGTCGCCGGCGACCATCGGGGCGCGGATCCGCGACACCGTCCACGACGAGCAGGGCATCACGTGCTCGGTCGGTGTCGCGTCGACGAAGTTCGTGGCCAAGATCGCCTCGGGCCTGGCCAAGCCCGACGGCATGGTCGTCGTGCCCCGCGACGAGGTCATCCCGTTCGTGCAGCAGCTCCCTGTCGGCGCACTCTGGGGGGTGGGTGAGAAGACCGAGGAGCAGCTGCTCCGGCTGGGTCTGCGCACGGTCGCCGACATCGCGCACACCCCGCTGCCCACGCTCGTGCGCGGGCTCGGCGACGCCACCGGCCACCACCTCCACGAGCTCGCGTGGGGCCGCGACCCCCGCTCGGTGCAGCGCGAGAGCCGCGAGAAGAGCATCGGGGCCGACGAGAC
Source organism: Knoellia flava TL1 (assembly GCF_000768675.1). Lineage (GTDB taxonomy): Bacteria > Actinomycetota > Actinomycetes > Actinomycetales > Dermatophilaceae > Knoellia > Knoellia flava. The sequence continues at coordinate 6,766 of NZ_AVPI01000010.1, forward strand.
GTTCGAGTACGACATCGACGACCCCCGCGAGATCCACCGGCACCTGCTCAAGCTGAGCGACAAGGTGGCCGCGCGGCTGCGGGCGGCCCGGATGACGGGGCGGACGGTGTCGATCAAGGTGCGGTTCTCGGACTTCACGACGATCACCCGGGCGCGCACGCTGCGCGAGCCGACAGACACGAGCCGCGAGATCTACGAGACGGCGACCTCGCTCTTCGACGCCCTCGGGCTCCAGCGAGCGCGGATCCGGCTCGTCGGGGTCCGGCTCGAGAAGCTCGTCGGGGTCGAGGCTGCGCCGATCCAGGGGATGCTCGGCGAGGCCGACCATGGCTGGCGTGACGCCGACCGGGCCGTCGACCGGGCCAGCGCGCGCTTCGGGGCGGGATCGGTGCGACCGGCCAGCCTGATCGGTCGAGGCCGATCTTCCACGCGCGGCGATCGCGACCTATCCTGAGATGACCAGCACGGATGCTGGTGAAGCAACGAAACCGCAGCGCCGATCGTTGTCCTTGGTGGAAGATCGTCACTGAGGCCGCAGATCACGCGCCGCACACCCTGGAGGACGCCGTGCCGCTTTCGGAGCACGAGCAGAGGATGCTCGAGCAGTTGGAGCAGGCCCTCGCTGCCGAGGACCCGAAGTTTGCCTCGAGCATGGAAGGGTCCCGACGGGGTGGACCGACCCGATTGCGATGGGTCGTCGCGGTCGTCGGTGTGCTCGCGGGGCTCGGGCTCGTCCTCGTGGGCATCAACACGACGATGTGGGTCGGCGCGGCCGGCTTCGCGGTCATGGTCGCCGCCGTCGCGTTCGCACTCCATCCGCCGCGCCGGGGTGGCGGCGGCAAGCTCGCGGTCGTGCGCGACGACGGCACCACCGGACCTGCCAGCTCGGGGCGCAAGCAGAAGAGCGGCTCGGGGTTCATGGACAAGCTCGACGACCGCTGGGACCGCCGCGGACGCGACGGCTGGAGCTGACCCGCACGCCACGACTTATTGCCCGAATGGGACACGTTGACGGCAGCCTTCGGCTGGCGGGCCGTGTCCCATTCGGGCAATAAGTCGAACCCTGGTCAGGTGGCGAGGACGCCGATGACCCAGGTCGTCGCGATCGCGAGCCCGGCGCACAGCTCGATGCCCATGCTCAGCGCGATGGCCTTGAGCGCGTGCTTGGTGCGGCTCCACGCCTGGGCGCGGTCGCGGCTGCGCCCGTGCTCGACGAGGTAGATGCCGAGGACGAACCCGACGAAGAAGCCGACGACCGGGATGACGAACATGCCGACGATGCCCAGGAGCACCGCGAGCAGCAGCGTCGAGGTCTTGACTCCCTGTCGACGGAGCCGCCGTCCCGGGATGAGGAACTGCACGGCGACGCCGGCCAGGTAGATGGCCAGGCAGACGAAGAAGAAGGTCCAGGCGGTGGCGCCGCCGGTCTCGTAGGCCCAGAGGAGTACCCCGAGCACGGCGACGAGCAGGCCGGGGATGACCGGAACGACGATGCCGACGATCCCCACGAGAATGAGGATCGCCGGCACCCAGACGTCGGTGCCCTCCGGCAGGAGGTTCACGCGGTCGAGGTCAGACGTCGATGTCCGCGACGGTGGGCGGCTCCGTGAGTCGGTCGCTCTCGTCGACGATCTCCGCGTGGTCGCGGAGCTTGGGCAGGTGCTCGCGCCCGTGGTGGGCGCAGAAGAGCAGCTCACCGCCGACGTGGAGCGTGGCGCGAACATAGGCCTGGGCACCACAGCGGTCGCAGCGGTCCGCGGCGGTCAGGGTGGGTGCCAGTGCGGTCGTCACATCGGCCTCCTCGGCTGATCTCGTCAGTGGGCCCACGCGGTTGCGTGGGCGTCAAGCGTTGCAACAGTCAAACACGCCGGACTCTTCCCGCGTGGGAGGCGCCCGTGATGTGACCGTTCCGATGCCACAACGGAATCTTCGCCGCTGGGTCCGACAGCGCGCCTCGCCGGGGCCGTCGGACCACGGGGCTAGCCTGAGGCGACGCCCGGCGGGCGGACGGCATACGGTCGCCGTCGACGCCCCGGGCACTCCCGGCAACCGCCACGCACGACCCGATAGGAACGCATGAGCCCCGCCTCCACCGCCAAGAAGGCCGCGACGACCAAGTCGTCGTCCGACTACAGCGCGCACCACCTGCAGGTCCTGGAGGGGCTCGAGGCGGTCCGCAAGCGGCCGGGCATGTACATCGGGTCGACCGACAGCCGCGGGCTCATGCACTGCCTCTGGGAGATCATCGACAACGCCGTCGACGAGGCCCTCGGCGGCCACGGCGACCGGATCGAGGTCATCCTCCACAAGGACGGGTCCGTCGAGGTCCGCGACCAGGCGCGCGGCATCCCGGTCGACATCGAGCCGCGCACGGGTCTCACCGGCGTCGAGGTCGTCTTCACCAAGCTCCACGCCGGCGGCAAGTTCGGCGGCGGCTCCTACACCGCCTCGGGTGGCCTGCACGGCGTCGGCGCCTCCGTCGTCAACGCCCTCTCCGCCCGGCTCGACGTCGAGGTCGACCGCGGCGGCAAGACCTACGCGATGAGCTTCCGGCGCGGCGAGCCCGGCTACTTCCCGGACGTGGCGACCCACGACAAGAGCCCCGACCACGAGTTCACGCCCTACGAGCGGAGCAGCGAGCTCGCCGTCGTCGGCAAGGCCAAGCGCGGCGCGACCGGCACGCGGATCCGCTACTGGGCCGACCCGCAGATCTTCCTCAAGAACGCGGAGTTCGACTACGACAGTCTCGTCGCACGCGCCCGTCAGACCTCGTTCCTCGTCCCCGGGCTCACCCTCGTCATCCGCGACGAGCGCGGCCTGCCCGGCACGGCGGGGGAGCACGGCCCGCACGAGGAGGTCTTCGTCCACGACGGCGGCATCAGCGAGTTCGCCGAGTTCCTCGCGCCCGACCCGTCGGTCACCGACGTGTGGCGGCTCCAGGGCACCGGCAGCTTCACCGAGACCGTGCCGGTCCTCGACTCCAAGGGCCACATGACGCCGCAGGACGTCGACCGCGAGTGCGAGGTCGACATCGCGGTCCGCTGGGGGACCGGCTACGACGCGAAGGTCAGCTCCTTCGTCAACATCATCGCGACCCCCAAGGGCGGCACGCACCTGGCCGGCTTTGAGCAGGCGCTGCTCAAGGTCTTCCGCAAGCAGCTCGAGGTCAACGCCCGCCGGCTCAAGGTCGGCAGCGACAAGGTCGACAAGGACGACATCCTCGCCGGGCTCACCGCCGTCGTCACGGTGCGGCTGGCCGAGCCGCAGTTCGAGGGCCAGACCAAGGAGGTGCTCGGCACCAACGCCGTCCGTGCCATCGTCGCCAAGGTCGTCGAGAAGGAGCTCACCTCCGTCCTCACCTCGACCAAGCGCGGCGAGAAGCAGCAGGCCGCGACGCTGCTCGAGAAGGTCACCGCCGAGATGAAGTCGCGGATCAGCGCGCGGCTGCACAAGGAGACCCAGCGCAAGAAGAACGCGCTCGAGACCTCGTCGCTGCCGGCCAAGCTCGCCGACTGCCGGAGCAACGACGTCGAGCGGACCGAGCTCTTCATCGTCGAGGGTGACAGCGCCCTCGGCACCGCCAAGCTCGCCCGTGACTCCGACGTCCAGGCGCTCCTGCCGATCCGAGGCAAGATCCTCAACGTCCAGAAGGCCTCGCTCACCGACATGCTCGGCAACGCCGAGTGCGCGGCGATCATCCAGGTCATCGGCGCCGGTTCCGGCCGCACGTTCGACGTCGACGCCGCCCGCTACGGCAAGGTCATCATCATGACCGACGCCGACGTGGACGGCGCCCACATCCGCACGCTGCTGCTCACGCTCTTCTTCCGCTACATGCGCCCGCTCGTCGAGGCCGGCAAGGTCTATGCCGCCGTCCCACCGCTGCACCGCATCGAGGTCGCCGGCGCGGGTGCCCGCAAGGGCGAGCTCATCTACACCTACTCCGAGGGCGAGATGCGCCGGACGGTCGCCTCCCTCACCAAGCGCGGCCGCACCATCAAGCAGCCGATGCAGCGCTACAAGGGCCTCGGTGAGATGGACGCCGACCAGCTCGCCGAGACGACGATGGACCCGCGACACCGCACCCTGCGCAAGGTCACCATGGCCGACGCCGAGAACGCCGAGCGCATCTTCGAGCTCCTCATGGGCACCGACGTCGCCCCGCGGCGAGACTTCATCGTGCAGGGTTCGGCCAAGCTCGACCGCGAGCGCATCGACGCCTGAGCACCAGCCGGGACGCGCGGAGCCGCCCCACCGAGGCGACCGACGGCGCTGACGGGAGCACCCGGCATACGGGCGCGTCTGTCGTTGCCCTGAGCCGTGATGTGGGACACAGTGGGCCGGAACAGGCGTCGGCATCCCCGGGGCCCTGATAGAGGAGGGCAACGATGAGCGGGACCACCGACGATCGCGGCAGGACCGGAGTCGTGGAGGCACCGGCGGGGGACCAACCCGAGCTCAAGCGGGTCATGGGGCCGAAGCTCCTGCTCCTCTTCATCGTCGGTGACATCCTCGGCACCGGCGTCTACGCGCTCACCGGCTCGGTCGCCGGTGAGGTCGGCGGCGCGGCCTGGGCGCCGTTCCTCGCGGCGTTCGCCGTCGCGACGATCACCGCGTTCTCCTACCTCGAGCTCGTGACGAAGTACCCGCAGGCGGCCGGCGCCGCGCTCTACACGCACAAGGCGTTCGGGATCCACTTCTTCACGTTCATCGTCTGCTTCGCGGTCATGTGCTCGGGCATCACGTCCGCGTCGACCGCCTCCAACGCCTTCGCGGGCTTCCTGCGCGACGGCTTCGGCCTCAAGGAGCAGTGGCCGGCCGGCTCGACGCCGCTGCTGCTCATCGCGCTCGGCTTCATGGCCCTCGTAGCCGCGATCAACTTCCGCGGCGTCGGCGAGAGCGTCAAGGCCAACGTCGTGCTCACCCTCGTGGAGCTCTCCGGTCTGCTCCTCGTCATCTTCATCGGCCTGTATGCCGTGACCGAGGGCAAGGCGGACTTCTCCCGGACCGTGGTCTTCGAGTCTCCGAGCGACAAGAGCGCCTTCTTCGCGGTGACGGCGGCGACCTCGCTCGCGTTCTTCGCGATGGTCGGCTTCGAGGACTCGGTCAACATGGCCGAGGAGACCAAGGACCCCGAGAAGACCTTCCCGCGGATCATGCTCACCGGCCTCGGGATCACCGGCCTCATCTACGTCCTCGTGTCGATCACCGCGGTGGCCCTCGTGCCCGTCGGCACGCTCTCGAACCCCGACGAGGGGTCCGCCCTCACGCAGGTCGTCGCGGCGGGCGCGCCGGACTTCCCGTTCGACAAGGTCTTCCCGTTCATCGGCATGTTCGCCGTGGCCAACTCCGCGCTCATCAACATGCTCATGGCGAGCCGGCTGCTCTACGGCATGGCCAAGCAGGAGGTCCTGCCACCGTTCCTCGGCAAGGTGCACCCGGGACGTCGCACGCCGTGGGCCGCCATCCTCTTCACGACGGCGATCGCCTTCGGCCTCATCATCTACGTCGTCCGGGCCAACGCGAGCGAGGAGGGCGCGAGCACGGTGGCGCTGCTCGGTGGCACGACTGCGCTGCTCCTGCTCTGCGTCTTCACGGTCGTCAATATCGCCGTGCTCGTCCTGCGACGTGACTCCGTCTCGCACTCGCACTTCCGGGCGCCGAGCGTCCTGCCCTACCTCGGTGCGGCGCTGTGCGCCTTCCTCGCCGGGCCGTGGGCTCGCAGCGAGGAGCAGCAGGAGCAGTACAAGATCGCCGGCGGGCTGCTCGCCGTCGGTGTCGTGCTCTGGGCTCTGACGTGGGTCGTCAACCGGTTCTTCTTCGCCAAGAAGACCTACATGCGCGACCCGGAGGAGCTCGACGACCCCGACCACCTGCACCACACCTGAGCGAACCCGTGTCGTCGTGCCCGTCGTGCCCTGCACGGCGGGCACGACGGCGTTCTGGGCTCAGCCCGCGGCGGGCGGGGGAGCGGTGCTCTGCCGGACGACGAGCTCGGTGTCGACGACGACCTCGGTCTCGGTGCCGTCCGGGGTGTCGACGCCGAGGGCGTGGAGGAGGATCTCGGCGGCCTGGCGGCCCTGGGCGGCGACGTCCTGGCGCACCGTCGTCAGCCCGAGCACCGCGCTCAGCGCGTGGTCGTCGATGCCGATCACGGACAGGTCCTCCGGGATGCGCAGCCCCTCGGCGCGGGCGGCGGCCATGACGCCGATCGCCATCTCGTCGGAGGCGGCCGCGACGGCCGTGGGGCGTTCGGGCGAGGAGAGCAGCGTGCGGGTGTCGTGGGCGGCGCTGTCGGCGGTCCAGTCGGAGCCGAGGATCCACTGCTTGTGCTCGGCGAGGCCGTGCACCCGCATGACGTCGCGGAACGCGTCGAGACGCGCCTGCGGGGTCTGGATGTGCGCGACGTTGGACGGCACGGCGCCCACGTAGGCGATGCGCTCGTGCCCGAGGGAGACGAGGTGCTCGGTCGCGAGCCGCATGGCCTGTGCGTCGTCGATGCGGACGTTGGGCCGGTCGGCGACGGGGGTGCCGATGGCCACGAGCGGCAGGCCCAGGCGGTCGACGAGCTCGAGCTCCTCGTCGGTCATGGGGAGGTTGAGCGTGATGACGCCGTCGACGCGCTTCCACAGCATGTTCTGCGAGAGCGGGAGGCGCCGGTCGTAGGACTCGTCCTCGAGGTCGAAGAGGAGCACGTGGTGGCCGTGGCGCCGGAGGGTCTTCTCGATCGCGCTCACGAGGGTGGCGAAGAACCACCGGGTGAGGAACGGCGCGACGACGCCGACGACCTGCGTGCGACCCGAGGCGAGGGAGGTGGCCGTCGGGCTCGCGACGTAGTCGAGCTCGGTCGCGACCTTGAAGACGCGTTCCCGGGTGCGCGGGCTGACTCGGTCGAGACCGCGGAGCGCGCGGGAGACCGTGGCCACGGAGACCCCGGCCTCCCGCGCGACATCCGTGATGGTGCTCATCCGCCGACGGCGGTCGGGAGCAGGCATCGGTCAGCCCTTCAGACCACCAGCGAGCAGCCCGCGGACGAAGAAGCGCTGCAACGCGAGGAACACGACGACCGGCACGATCATCGAGATGAAGGCACCCGCCGAGAGCAGGTACCACGCACTGCCACGCGTGCCCGCCAGCTCGGCCACCCGGACGGTGATCGGCGCGACCTCGGGCGTGCCGCCGATGAAGATGAGCGAGACGAGCAGGTCGTTCCAGACCCAAAGGAACTGGAAGATCCCGAACGCCGCGATCGCCGGCGTGAGCAGGGGCAGGAGGATCTTGAAGAAGATCGTCACGTGCCCGGCGCCGTCCACCCGGGCGGCCTCCATGAGCTCACCCGGGAGCTCGCGCATGAAGTTGTGGATGAGGAACGTCGCCAGTGGCAGGGCGAAGATCGTGTGGGATATCCACACCGACCAGTACGAGTTCCCGAGCCCGAGCTTGTTGGTGTAGATGTCGAGCAGCGGGATGAGCGCGATCTGCAGCGGCACGATCTGGAGCGCGAAGACGGCGACGAAGAGCGCGTTGCGACCCGGGAAGGGCACCCAGGCGAACGCGTAGGCCGCGAGCGACGCGAGGAAGATCGGCAGCATGACCGCCGGGATCGTGATGACGATCGTGTTGACGAAGTACTGCGTGAAGCTCGCGGAGCTGCCGGGCTCGAGGGCCTGGCGGTAGTTCTCGAGGGTGAAGGCGCCGGGGTTGGCGAACGCGTTCCACCACCCGTCCCGGTTGATGTCGCGCTGCGAGCGGAACGACGTGACGAGGAGCCCGACCGTCGGGGTCGTCCACAGCACGGCGATGATGACCGCGACGAGGCTGGCCCACCGCGAGTTGAGGGCGCTGGCGGCGTCGCCGGTGGCGGACCGCTTGGCCTTCTTGGCCTTCGGGGCGGGGGTGACCTCGTCGGAGACCGACTCGGGCGTGGCCGCCGGTTGCAGGGTGCTCACGACTCAGGCCTCCTTGCGCATCTGGACGATGTTGTAGGTGACGATCGGGATGACGAGGACGAAGAGCAGCACGGCCATGGCAGCACCGAGCCCGGGGGCGTCGTAGCGGAAGCTCTGGTTGTAGAACTCGTTGGCGACCACCGACGTGTCGAACTGACCGGCCGTCATGGTCCGGACGATGTCGAAGACCTTGAGCGTGCCGATACCGATCGTCGTGAGGACGACGACGAGGGCGGCGCGGATGCTCGGCAGGGTGATGTAGCGGAACATCCGGAAGCCGTAGACGCCGTCGAGGTGCGCGGCCTCGATGATGTCGTCGGGGATGGCCTTGATCGCGGCGGAGAGGATCGTCATCGCGAAGCCCGCCTGGATCCACACCATGACGAGGATGAGCATGAGCGTGTTGACGGGTGCGTCGAGGAGGAACTGCCGCGTCTCGAACCCGAACATCTTGAGGATCTGGTTGAGCAGGCCGATCTGGGGGCGCTCGGTCTGCTTGTACTGGTAGACGAACTTCCAGATGATGCTCGCGCCGACCATGGAGATCGCCATCGGCAGGAAGATGAGGGCCTTGGCGAAGGCCTCGCCCCGGGCGCGGTCGATGAGGATCGCGTAGAGGAGCCCGATCGCGGTCGCGAGGAACGGCACGAGGATGACCCAGAGGGCCGTGTTGCGCAGCACCGTGATGAGCTCGGGCTGGCTGAACATCGCCGAGTAGTTGTCGAACGAGAAGCTGCCCTCGCCGGACTTGCCCCGCAGTGACTGCAGGATCGTGAGGATGGCGGGGTACATGAGACCCACGGCGAGGAGCAGGATCGCGGGGCCCGCGAAGAGGGCGCCCTGGACCTTCTCGCCCGAGCGGCCCTTGAAGAGCGACGCGAGGAACAGGACGAGGCCGAAGATCGCGGCGAAGAACGCGATCGCGAAGAACATGAGCACGAACTTGCCGGCCGTGCTCTCGGCGCGCAGCAACGGCTCGGGAATTGCGGACGGCGCGGCGCTCAGAAGGCTCGCGACCATGACTCCACCTCCGGTGTGAGGGAGCAGCAAGAGGGAAGCCGGGGTGGGGTGGAACCCACCCCACCCCGGCGTGGACCCGATCAGGGGATCAGGTCAGGACTTCGGCCAGCTGTTCTCGATGAAGTCGAGGGTCGCCTTGTCGTCCTGGCCGGTGATCCAGTTGACCATGCCCTTCCAGAAGGTGCCTGCGCCGACGGCGCCGGGCATGAGGTCGGAGCCGTCGAACCGGAAGGTCGCGCTCTTGTCCGTGAGGGTCTTCGCGGACAGGTTGTCGATCGGGTTCTTGAGCAGCTCCGGGTCGACGTTGACGTTCGCCGTGAGGCAGCCACCGGTACCACAGGTCTTGGCACGCTCCGTCGCCCACTCCGTGGAGGAGAGGTAGGTCTGGAACGCCTTGACCTCGGGACGGTCGGCGAAGGCCGCGGTGACCTCACCGGCGCCGAGCACCGGCTTGGAGGACTCGTCCTTGGCCGGCAGGTAGAAGGCCCACACGTCGCCGTCCTCGGCGACCTTGGTGCCCTCGGGGAAGTTCGCCGAGTAGAACGAGGCCTGGCGGTGCATGAAGCAGGTGCCGTCGAGGATCGGGAGGCCGGCGTCCTGGAAGGAGGTCGACGCGATCGTCTTGACGTCACCCTGGCCGCCGTTGACGTACTTCGGGTTCTTGAGGATCTTGCCGACCTCGGCGAGCGCCGTGGCGACGGCCGGGTCGTTGAACGGGATCTCGTGGTTGACCCACTTGTCATAGGTCTCCGGGCCCGCCGTGCGGAGCATGACGTCCTCGACCCAGTCGGTGGCCGGCCAGCCGGTGGCGTCACCGGACTCGATGCCGGCACACCACGGCTTGGCGTCGGGGTTGTCGGTCGCGATCTTGTCGGTGAGCGTGAGGAGCTCGTCCCACGTCTTGGGGACCTCGTAGCCCTTGTCCTTGAACGCGGTGGGGGAGTACCACACGTAGGACTTGACGTTGGCGCCGAGCGGGGCGGCGTAGAACTTGCCGTCGACGGTGCCGTAGGTCTTCCAGTCGGGCATGTTCTTGTCGACGTTGGCCTCGGTCTCCGGCGGCGCGGGGATGACCTTGCCGGTCGCCACGAGCGTCTTGAGGAGGCCGGGCTGCGGGAGGTAGGCGATGTCGGGGGCGTTGCCACCCTTGACGCGCACGGAGATCTGGGCCTCCATCTCGCGCGAGCCTTCGTACTTGATCTTGACGCCGGTGCAGTCCTCGAACGGCTTGTAGGACGCGATGTGCGGCCCGTCCTCCGGGGCGACGATCGTCGTGTAGACCGACACCTCCTTGCCCTTGAGGTCGCCGAACTTCTCGTAGACCGAGCAGTCGATCTTCGTGGCGCCCGAGTCGGAGCCGCCGGCGTCGTCGCTGCCGCCGTCGTCGGACCCGCCACAGGCGGCCAGTCCGAGGGAGACCGCCGCGAGGGTCGCGAGGACCTTCGCCGAGCGGCGCTGTGTGTTGTGGGCCATTGCCCGCCTCCATCTGTTGCAGGGGACGCGCCGCGGCCTTCTCCCGACCTCGGCACTGAGGGTGATCCGTCTCGCAGTGTAAAAGCGGTTACATACGTGAGTCATCACTTCTGGGAGATTGTCCGGTCACGATCGCGTAACACGCGCGGCGAGCGTGGCGTGGCCGTCCGGCATACGAACGCCGTATACCGGCCCGACCGGATCGGTGGACCGGCGCTCGCCTCAGGCGGGCGGCGCGCCGATGCCGGTGATGACCGAGGAGCCCTGGACGCCGGAGCCGTCGCGGCGACCGGTGGCCTCGGGCAGCTCGATGGCGACGCCGCCGGCCCCGCTCGCGCGGGCCGGGGTGGCGCCGACCCAGGCGAGGACGAGGGTGTCCTCGCCCTTGAGGAAGCGGTGGGCGCGGACGCCGCCGGTGCCGCGGCCCTTGGCGGGGTACTCGGCGTAGGGGGTGGCCTTGATGGCGCCGGGCTGGGTGCCCGGGAGTGCGTCGGCCGAGCCGGAGGCGGTGACGACGACGGCCTCGCGCCTCGGGTCGACGACACCGAAGAAGGCGACGCGCTGGCCGGAGGCGACCCTCACGCCCGCCATGCCGCCGGCGGTGCGGCCCTGGGGCCGGACCGAGGACGCGGGGAAGCGGAGCAGCTGGGCGTCGGAGGTGACGAAGACGAGGTCCTCGTCGCCGGTGACGACCTGGCCGACGCCGACGACGGAGTCGCCGTCCCTGAGCGAGATGATCTCCCAGTCGTGCGCCTTGGGCTGGTCGGCGGTGACCCGCTTGACGACGCCCTGCGCCGTGCCGAGGGCGAGACCGGGACCGTCGGGGTCGAGCGAGACGATGCCGACCGGCTCCTCGCCGCGCGGAAGGTCGACGTAGGCCGCGAGCGGCGCACCGCCCGAGAGCGAGGGGGCTCCGCCGAGCGGTGGGAGCGCCGGCAGCTCGAGCGCGCTGATCCGGACCATCCGGCCGCGGCTCGTCACGAGGCCGACCTCGCCGCGGGCCGTCGTGCGGACGGCGCCGACGACGGCGTCGTGCTTGGCGCGTGGGCCCTCGGCGGGGATCGGCTCGGCGTTCGAGGTGCGCGCGAGCAGGCCGGTCGAGGAGAGGAGGACGAAGCACGGGTCGTCGCTCACCTCGAGCGGTGTCGCGGCGCTCACCGGGTTGCCGGCGGACTCGAGGAGGACGGTGCGGCGCGGGGTGCCGTACTTCTTGGCGACCTCGGCGAGCTCGCTCGAGACGGTGCGGTGGAGCAGCTTCTCGTCGCCGAGGATGGCCTCGAGCTCCTCGATCTGCTTCTGCAGCTCGTCGCGGCGCTGCTCGAGCTCGAGGCGGGAGAACTTCGTGAGGCGGCGCAGCTGGAGGTCGAGGATGTGGTTGGCCTGGACCTCGCTGAGGTCGAAGACGTCCATGAGCCGGGACCGGGCGGTGGCGGTGTCCTCGCTGCTGCGGATGAGCTGGATGACCTCGTCGATGTCGAGGATCGCGATGAGGAGCCCCTCGACGAGGTGGAGCTGGTCCTTGGCCTTGCCGAGGCGGTGGGCGGTGCGGCGGCGCACGACGTCGATGCGGAACTCGACGTAGTGGCGCAGCAGGTCCTTGAGCCCGAGGGTCTGCGGCTGCCCGTCGACGAGCGCGACGTTGTTGATGCCGAAGGAGTCCTCCATCGGCGTGAGCCTGTAGAGCTGCTCGAGGACGGCCTCGGGGTTGAAGCCGTTCTTGACCTCGATGACGAGGCGGAGGCCGTGCTTGCGGTCGGTGAGGTCCTTGACGTCGCTGATGCCCTGGAGCTTCTTGCCCTGGACAAGGGTCTTCATCCGCTCGATGACCTTCTCGGGGCCGACGAGGTAAGGGAGCTCGGTGACGACGATCCCGGACTTGCGCGGGGTGATCTTCTCGATGCGTGCCGTCGCGCGGGTGCGGAACGTGCCCTTGCCGGTGAGGTAGGCGTCGCGGATGCCGTCGAGGCCGACGATCCGGCCGCCGAGCGGCAGGTCGGGTCCGGGGACGAACTTCATGAGGTCGTCGAGGCTGCAGTCGGGGTGGGCGATGAGGTGGCGGGCGGCCCCGATGACCTCGACGAGGTTGTGCGGCGCCATGTTGGTCGCGAACCCGACGGCGATGCCGCTCACGCCGTTGACGAGCAGGTTGGGGTAGGCCGCGGGTAGCACGCCGGGCTGGAGCAGCTGGTCGTCGTAGTTGGGGACGAAGTCGACGGTGTCCTCGTCGAGGCTCGCCGTCATGACGAGGGCGGCGGGCGCCAGCCTCGCCTCGGTGTAGCGGGAGGCCGCCGGGCCGTCGTCGAGGGAGCCGAAGTTGCCGTGGCCGTCGACGAGCGGCAGCCGCATCGTGAACGGCTGGGCCATGCGGACGAGGGCGTCGTAGATCGCGGTGTCGCCGTGGGGGTGGTACTTGCCCATGACGTCGCCGACGACGCGCGAGGACTTCACGTGGCCACGGTCGGGGCGCAGCCCCATCTCGCTCATCGAGTAGAGGATCCGACGCTGTACCGGCTTGAGCCCGTCACGCACGTCCGGCAGGGCCCGCGAGTGGATGACAGACACGGAGTACTCGAGGAAGGCGTTCTGCATCTCGAGCCCGACGTCGATGTCGACGATGTTCTCGGCGATCTCTTCGGGCGGTGTCGTCGTGCGCTTGGCCATGGAGGTTCGGGCTTGCCTTTTTGTCGGGTGGTCCCACGACGCGTCGTGGGCGATCACTCCATCTTCACTCAGCCGTCCGACGGTGCCGCCGCCGACTCGCCGAACCTCCCGACGTGCAGCACGTCACCGATCGGGCGCCGTCCCCGCGCGAGCGAGGGGCTGCGCACCCGTTCCGCCTCGTGACCCAGGGCGACGACGCCGACGACGCGCCGGTCGGGCGGGACGGCATACGCGGTCCTGACGGCGTCGTGACGCGCGGCCGGGACGCCGAAGAAGAGCGCGCCGAGGCCGGCGTCGACAGCGCCGAGGAGGAGGATCATCGCGGCCATGGCCGTGTCGGTGTCCCAGTAGGGGATGGGCCAGCGCTCGAGAGAGCGGTCGGTCCAGCCCTTGTCCGGCTCCGCATAGCGGTCGAGGTATGCCGTGGGGTCGGCGAGCATGAGCAGCAGCACCGGCGCCGCGGAGACCCCGCGCAGCCACGCGTCGGGCTCACGGTCGGTCTCGCGGGTCGCCTCCCAGAAGCGCTCGCGGTCCGCCGGGTCGAGGAGGGCGAGGACGTCCCAGCCCTGCGTGTGGCCGGCGCTCGGGGCGCGCTGGGCGAGCCGGACGAGGTCGACGACCGTGTCGAGCGGGACCTCCCGGTCGGGGTCGAACCGGCGCACCATCCGACGGCGCGACACCGCGTCGAGAAGTTCCATGCCTCCCATGGTCTCGTGCCACGATGACGGGCATGACCCTGGACGTCGAGCTCCCGCCGGGCTACCCGGTGCAGTGGGAGGCCGACGTCGTCCTGCGCGACGGCAGCGTGGCCCACCTGCGACCGATCCGGCCGAGCGACGAGGCGGCGATCCACGAGTTCCACTCGCGCCAGTCGGAGGAGTCGATCTACCTTCGGTTCTTCGCCCCGCTCAAGCGGCTGTCCGACAAGGACGTCCACCGCTTCACCCACGTCGACTACGAGGACCGGGTCGCGCTCGTCCTCACCCTGCGCGACGACATCATCGGGATCGGTCGCTACGACCGCATCGAGCCCGGCTCGGCGGAGGTGGCGTTCAACGTCAGCGACCACTACCAAGGGCGAGGTGTCGGGTCGGTGCTCCTCGAGCACCTCGCCGCCATCGCGCAGGAGTTCGGCATCACCCGCTTCACCGCGGAGGTGCTGCCGCAGAACCGCAAGATGCTCACCGTCTTCTCCGAGGCCGGCTACGAGGTGAGCCGCAAGGTCGAGGACGGCATCGTCGCCCTCCACTTCGACATCGAGCCCACCGACCGCTCCAAGGCCGTGGCGATGTCGCGCGAGCACCGCGCCGAGGCCATCAGCGTGAGCCGGATCCTGCGCCCGCGCAGGGTTGCGGTCATCGGCGCCGGCCGGTCCGAGACGTCGATGGGCCACCACTTCCTCAAGAACCTCCTCGACGCCGGATTCACCGGTGAGGTGCACCCGGTCAACGCCAAGGCGAAGAAGATCCTCGGACGCCGGACCTTCGGTACGATCGGCGACGTCCCGGGCCCGGTCGACCTCGCGGTGGTCGCCGTGCCGGCCGAGAAGGTCCTCAAGGTCGTCGACGACTGTGCGGCGGCTGGTGTCGGCTCGCTGCTCGTCATCAGCTCGGGCTTCGGCGAGGGCGGGGGAGAGGGCGACGAGCTCCAGGCCGAGCTGGTGCGGCGGGTCCGCGGGTCGGGGATGCGGATCGTCGGGCCCAACTCCTTCGGGCTCATCAACACCGACCGCGAGTTCTCGCTCAACGCGTCGCTCTCGCCGGTCATGCCGCCAGCGGGGCACCTCGGGCTCTTCGCCCAGTCGGGTGCGCTCGGCATCGCCGTGCTGGCGTCGGCGGCCCGCCGCAACCTCGGGATCTCGGTCTTCGCCTCGGCCGGCAACCGCGTCGACGTCTCCGGCAACGACCTCATGCAGTACTGGATCGACGACGACGGCACCCATGCCGTGGGCCTCTACCTCGAGTCGATGGGCAACCCGCGCAAGTTCTCGCGGATCGCCCGCAACCTCGGGCTCATCAAGCCGGTCATCGTCGTCCAGTCCGGTGTGTCGTCCTACGGCGTCCCGCCCGGTCATCGCGTCCGCACGACGAAGGTCCGCCCGGCGGTCTTCTCCGCGATGCTCCGCCAGGCGGGCACGATCCGGGTCTCCAACGTCCACCAGATGTTCGACGTCGCCCAGCTCCTCGTGCACCAGCCGCTGCCGTCCGGACGGCGGGTCGCCGTCGTCGGCAACTCCTCGGCCCTCGGGGCCCTGTCGGCCGGTGCCGTCGCCGGGCGCGGGCTCACCGTGACCCACGGCCCGGTCAACCTGCCCTCGGAGGCGAGCGCCGAGGAGTTCCGCGAAGCCCTGGCGCGCGCGTTCGACGACCCCGACGTCGACTCGGTGCTCACCTGCTTCATCCCGCCGATCGTCGCCCACGACGAGGACGTGACCGAGGCCGTGCGCCGGGCCGCGCGTGGCTCGGACAAGACGTGCGTCGCGACCTTCCTCGGCATGCGTGGCGTCGACTCGTCGACCTCGATGGACGAGGGCGGTGACACCGGGCAGGCCATCCCGATCTACGCCATGCCCGAGGACGCCGCCTACGCGCTCGCCAAGGCGACGAAGTACGCAGAGTGGCGCAACAAGGACCACGGCGTGCCCGTGGCGCCCGCCGGCATCAACCGCCGGGTCGCGGAGGACGTGGTCCACACGGTGCTCTCGGTCAGCCCCGAGGGGCGCAGGCTCGACGCCGACGAGACCGCGGCGCTGCTCACGGCATACGGGATCGAGGTCTGGCCCTCGCGGAAGGCGACGACGGTCGAGGAGGCGGTGGCCGCCGCCGACGAGATCGGCTACCCCGTCGTCGTGAAGTCGACCGCGCCGATGCTGCGGCACCAGGGCGGCGTCACCGGGGTGCGGGTCGACCTCGGGTCGGAGCACGCCGTGCGCGAGGCGTGGGCGTCGCTGCACGAGCGGCTCTCGCCGCTGGCGGCCGGCCAGCTGGAGGTGCAGCGCATGGCGACGCCCGGGGTCGCGTGCGTCGTCACCGCCGACGAGGACGCCCTCTTCGGGCCGGTCGTGAGCTTCGGGGTCTCCGGGCTGCCGACCGAGCTGCTCGACGACATCGCGCACCGGATCCCGCCGCTCACCGATGTCGCCGTCTCCGAGCTCATCTCCTCGGTCAAGGCCGCGCCGGTGCTCCACGGACACCGCGGGTCGACACCCGTCCACCGCGCCGCGCTCGCGGACCTCATCGCGCGCGTGTCGGTCATCAGCGACGACATGCCCGAGGTCGTCTCGCTCAGGCTCAACCCGGTCAACGCGCACCCGGGCGGGGTGGAGGTGCTCGGCGCCGAGGTCACCGTCGCGCCGGTCGAGCGTCGGGCCGACCCGGGGCGGCGCTCGCTCACCTGAGCCCGGCGACGGCAGGCACGTCGTGACCGGTGCGGCAGAATGGGACGCATGAAGCGCTCGTTCGACGTCCCGACCCTCCCGGGAGACCTCACCGACGCGATCGAGCGGGCCGGCTACTACCCCGCGCTCGTCGCCGACGTCGTCTCGGCCGCACTGGCCGGTGAGGCCGTGCGCTCGCACCTCGTGCACCTCGAGACGACCTTCGACCGCGACGTCATCCGACGCCACGTCACCGTCCTCGTCCTCACGTCGACGCGCCTCGTCATCGCGCACGCCGACGACCACGCCGACGAGGCCGCGGGTGCCTCCGAGCAGGAGGTCGCGACGGCGACGACCGAGAGCGTGCCCCTGTCGGCCGTCCGCGGCGTCATGCTCACCCACGTCGTCGCCGACCCGCAGAACTACGTGCCGGGATCGCTCGGCCGCGAGCTCACCCTCACCCTCGGGTGGGGCGCCGTGAGCCGGGTCGACCTGCTGCCCGCCACGTGCGGTGAGCCCGGGTGCGACGCCGACCACGGCTACGACGGCACGATCTCGAGCGACGACCTCGCCCTCCGGGTGTCGGCGACCGCCGATGGCGACCCGGCCCTCGAGCAGGCCATCGCCTTCGCGCACGCCCTCTCCGCCTCGCTCGGCGAGTGACCTCGCCGGTGCCGGGCCCTGCGCCCGCCCCGGCCTATGCCGAGGGTGGCCTCGGCGACGTGCTGCCGTCCGTCGTCGCGGCGATGGGGGTCGTCGGCCCGACCGGTTCGCCGTCTGCTCACTGGGAGCTGCCGCCCGCACGCAGTGCCGTCGTCGTCCTCGTCGACGGGCTCGGCCACGACCTCCTGCGACGCCGCGGCGGACACGCACCGTGGCTGCGCTCGCACTTCTCCGGCGCCCGCCGCATCGCCTCGGGTTTCCCGTCGACGACTCCGGTCTCCATGGGCTCGTTCGGCACCGGCCTCGCTCCGGGGTCGCACGGCCTCGTCGGGTTCGAGGTGCTCGTGCCGGGGGAGGACCGGCTCCTCAACGAGCTGTCGTGGGAGGACGGCCCGGTGCCCGAGCGATGGCAGCCGCGGCCTACGTGGTTCGAGACAGCCGCAGCCGCCGGGGTCGACGTCGTGCGCATCGGTCCCGGCTTCTTCGACGGCTCCGGCCTCACGCGGGCCGCGCTGCGCGGCGGCAGGTTCGTCGCCGCGCAGGCCCTCGACGCACGGGTCGACGCCACGCTCGCGCACGCCCGCTCGCGCGGCCGCACCCTCACCTACCTCTACTGGGGCGACCTCGACAAGGTCGGTCACGTCCACGGCTGCGAGTCGTGGCAGTGGGGCGACGAGCTCGAGACGATCGACCGCGCCCTGGCGCGCCTGGCCGAGGGGCTGCCCGACGACTGCTCGCTGACGATCACGGCCGACCACGGCATGGTCGACGTGCCGATGGCCAACCGCCTCGACCTCGCCCACGACGCCGAGCTCGCCGAGGGGGTGCGGCACTCGGGCGGCGAGCCGCGCGCGCCCCAGCTCTACTGCGAGCCCGGCGCCGTCGACGACGTCCTCACGACGTGGCGCTCCCGGGTCGGCGACCTCGCCTGGGTGCTCTCGCGCGACGAGGCCGTGTCGGGCGGCCTCTTCGGAACGGTGCACGCCGAGCACCTTCCACGCATCGGTGATGTCGTCGTCGCGATGAAAGGCCCGCACGCCATCGTCGACTCGCGCCACCACCGCCCGGAGCTGCTCGCTCTCGTCGGTCTCCACGGCTCGCTCACCGACGACGAGGTGCCCGTGCCGATGTTCCAC
The DNA here is from genome assembly GCF_000768675.1 of Knoellia flava TL1. Taxonomy (GTDB): domain Bacteria; phylum Actinomycetota; class Actinomycetes; order Actinomycetales; family Dermatophilaceae; genus Knoellia; species Knoellia flava. The sequence continues at coordinate 25,044 of NZ_AVPI01000010.1, forward strand.
GTCGCGGCCCGCGCGACATAGGGTGTCGCCTCGTGGCTGAGCTCGTGTTCTTCTCCGGGACGATGGACTGCGGCAAGTCGACCCTTGCGCTCCAGATGGACCACAACCACCGGGCTCGCTCGCGAGAGGGCCTCATCTTCACCAAGCTCGACCGCATGGGCGAGTCGGTGCTCAGCTCCCGGCTCGGGCTGTCGACCCAGGCCCACGAGGTCGACGACGACCTCGACTTCTGGGACGTCGTCGTCGAGCACCTCACCCGTGGACAGCGGGCCGACTACCTCATCTGCGACGAGGCGCAGTTCTACACCGCCGCCCAGATCGAGCAGCTCGCCCGGATCGTCGACGAGCTCGGCATCGACGTCAACTGCTTCGGCATCACCGCCGACTTCCGCACCGAGCTCTTCCCCGGGTCCAAGCGGCTCTTCGAGCTCGCCGACCGGGTCCAGGTGCTCCAGGTCGCCGCGCTGTGCTGGTGCGGTGGGCGCGCGACCCACAACGCCCGCATCATCGACGGCGTCATGGTCGTCGAGGGGGAGCAGGTCGTCGTCGGCGACACTGCGGCGGCGACGGACACGCTCGTCGAGTACGAGGTGCTCTGCCGGCGCCACTACATGCGCCGCATGAGCAGCCACGCCGCCCGTCAGGCCTCGTCCACCCCGGATGTGCTGCCCTTCGACCTCGACGTCTGCCCCGTCCCGCCCCAAGGCTGACCTCCTCGGGCCAGACGCCCGTATGCCGTCCGCTCACTTGACTCGCGTCGGTCACCCTTCGTGGGTGGTCGCGTTCAGGTCCTGGTTCGCCGCAGGTCCATCCGCACGTCGCGCGCTGAGCGCGCTCCGCGCTCCCGCCAGTCCCAGCCAGCGGCGAACCAGCACCTGATCGCTCCCGCTGGGACGGCACCTTGCGTACGAAGGCCTCATCACGGCATACAAGGCGCCTTTTGCTCTTCTGCGAGGTTCGCGAGCCGCCCTCGTCGTGACGGGGCGGGTCAGGAGCTGTTGGCTCCGCGGCCTCCGCCGAACATGATGTCGTCCCAGCTGGGCACGCTCTTGCGACCGTTCCGTCGACCGGAGGGCTTGCGGGCGGGGGTCGGCGGCGCCACCGGCTCGGGCTCGGGCCCGGGAGTGGAGTCCTGGGTCTCGACCTCGTCGGTGGGCTCGGTGGTCTCGGGCTCGTCGGGGTCGGGCTCGGGGGTGTCGGCGAGCTCGGCGAGCTCGGCGGGGGCGTGGTCGCGATCGTCGAGGTGGGCGGCGACGGGGTGCTTGCCGCGAGCGGCCGGAGGCTCGGGTGCGTCGGCGGGGTCGAGGGCGAGCTCCTCGAGGGGGAGGGCGTCGTCGCGGGGTGACTCCTCGCCCGGGGTGTGCGTCGGTGCGGGGCGACCGCGCCCACGTCCACGGCGCGAGCGGTGCGACTGCTCGCGCATCGCCGCCATGAGGTCGATGGGCTGCTGCGAGCCGGGGCGGCGGGTGGGGCGGGCCTCCTCGACGCCACCCTCGGCCTCGACGTCGAAGACCGCGCTCGTCGCGTTGGCCGTCGTCGCCACGTGGGGCGTGGGGATGGCGGAGTCGCCGCGCGACTCCTCGCTGAGCCAGCGGGCCTCGTCGTTCGTGGCGAGGAGTGACTTGAGCCGGGGGTCGAAGGTCCACGCCGCCGTGCGCTCGCGCCCACCGGCGGGGAACGTGGCCGTCACGGTCCAGCGGCCGTCGTCGAGACGGGAGGAGTCCCAGCGGACGAGCTCGCCGGCGACGCCGCGGCCCTTGAACCGCTCCTCGGCGCGGGACCCGAGGGTCTGCTCGGTCACGGTGCCCGCGCTCGGGCCCGACACGACGCGGGTCGTGCCGACGACGCAGGCCCGGGCCTGGTTGGCGACGTACTCGCGCTCGGCGAGGACGGGTCCCTCGAAGCGCTGGACCTTCTGCACGGTCCAGCCCGCGCGGTCGGCGACCTCCTCGGTCGACAGGCCGGCGCGGATGAGCGCCTGCACGTCGCGCGGGCGCAGCCCGCCGTCGATCTCGATCTGCAGCTGGCCGAGGCGAGGGCGGTCGCGACGGGCGGCAGCGCGCATCGCCTCGTCGAGGGGCACCCGGTAGCGCTGGCCCTCGACGTCGGAGAGAAGGACGTGCTCGCCGTCCTCGTGGACGCCGATGAGACGAAGGTCCTTCATCTGAACTCCCGGGCCGTGGACTGGACACCTCGACTGTGCCACCTCGGACCCTCGTGACAAAGCAGCCCACGCCGGGGGTGATCGGCGATCCGGTGCTCGTTAGGTTGTCGTCATGGCCATTTCGACCGACGACGACGCCCTCGCCCCCTACGACGCAGTCCTCCTGCTCTCCTTCGGCGGGCCCGAGGCGCCCGACGAGGTCATGCCGTTCCTGCGCCGCGTGACGGCCGGGCGCGACATCCCCGAGGAGCGGCTGCAGGAGGTCGCGACCCACTACCACCACTTCGGTGGCCGCAGCCCGATCAACGACCAGAACCGCGCGCTCCTCGAGGCGCTGCAGGCCGAGATCGCCGCTCGTGGCTCGCGCATCCCGGTGCTCTGGGGCAACCGCAACAGCGACCCCTTCGTCGTCGACACCCTCCGCGCCGCCCGCGCCGAGGGCCTGCTGCGCCTCTGCACGGTCGTCACGTCGGCCTACTCGTCCTACTCCGGCTGCCGCCAGTACCGCGAGGACCTCGCCGCCGCGACCGAGGAGCTCGGCGTCGCCGCGGCCGACTTCGTCATCGACAAGATCCGCCCCTACGCGCTGCACCCGGGGTTCGTCGCGGTCAACACCGAGCGCCTCGTCGCCACGGTCGAGGGCCTCGACGACCTCGACCCGGCGACGACCCGGCTGCTCTTCGTCACCCACTCGGTGCCCGAGGCGATGGACGACACCTCGGGCCCGGGGGACGGCGACGGCAACCTCTATGTCGAGCAGCACCTCCGCACCGCCGCCCTCGTCACGCAGGGCCTCGCCGAGCGCAGCGGGGTCACCCTCGAGCAGGAGCTCGTCTTCTGCTCGCGCTCCGGCAGCCCGCGCACGCCGTGGCTCGAGCCCGACGTCAACGACCGCATCGAGGAGCTCGCCGGCGAGGGGGTGCGCACCGTCGTCCTCGCGCCCATCGGCTTCGTCTCCGACCACATGGAGGTCGTCAACGACCTCGACCGCGAGGCGCGCGAGACGGCGGAGCGGGTCGGCGTGCGGTTCGCCCGCGTCCCCACCGCCGGGACGCACCCGCTCTTCGTCGAGGCGCTCGTCGACCTCGTCCACGAGCGTGCCGCCGAGGCGCGCGAGGAGGTCGTCATCCCCGCCCAGGCCGACGCCGGGGACGTGCGGCCGTCGATCTGCGCGAGCGGCTGCTGCCCCAACCTGCGTGCGGCGAAGCCGGCGCTCTGCGGGCGGGACTGACATGGACCTCTCCCTCCCCGACGACACCCTCGCCGCCGCCCTCGAGGCCCTCGCCGCCGACGTCGCCCGGTCCGCCGGCCGGCTCGTCGTCGACGAGCGCCCCGACGCCGTCGAGGTCGCCGCGACGAAGTCGACCGCCACCGACGTCGTCACCGCGATGGACCAGGCCTCGCAGGACCACCTCCTCTCGCGCCTGCGCGAGGCGCGACCCGACGACGCCGTCATGGGCGAGGAGGACGGGGGAGCGGCGGGCACGTCCGGCATCACGTGGGTCGTCGACCCGATCGACGGCACCGTCAACTACCTCTACGGCATCCCGGCGTATGCCGTCTCCGTCGCCGCCGTCGTCGGCGACCCCACCCAGCACGGCGGGTGGCGCCCGTTCGCCGCCGCGGTCTACAACCCCGTGACCGACGAGCTCTACCGCGCCCGGAGCGGAGGTGGCGCCTTCCTCGTCGTCGGTGACGAGCAGGCGCCGCTCGTGCCCACCTCGTGTGACTCCCTCGGTCAGGCCCTCGTCGCCACCGGCTTCGGGTATGCCGCGGAGCGCCGCGAGCGGCAGGGCCGCCTGCTGCTCGACCTCCTCCCGCAGGTGCGCGACATCCGCAGGGCGGGCAGCGCCGCGCTTGACCTGTGCGCCGTTGCGGCCGGCCGCGTCGACGCCTACTACGAGACCGGGCTCAACCCCTGGGACCTGGCCGGTGGCTGGCTCGTGGCCCATGAGGCCGGTGCCGTCGTCGGCGGGCTCGACGGCCCCGGCGAGTCCCTCACGTGGGCGTGCGCGCCCGGCCTGCGGACGAAGTTCGCCGAAGTCGTCGAAGTCGGCACCAGAACCCACCTCGAGGGCTAGTGTCGGCCCCGCTGTGGCGGTATCCACGGCGATGGTGCACAATCGCCGCTCGCACGGGCACAAAAACGACCGTCCGTGCGTTGACTGGGCGAAGCAGGGACGGCAGGGACCGGAGAACGACTCCGGCACCCACCCCATGGACATGGGAAGGAGCGCAATGGCGACCGACTACGACGCGCCACGCAAGACCGACGACGAGCTGTCCGAGGACTCCATCGAGGAGCTGAAGACCCGTCGCAACGACAAGCGGTCCTCCAGCGTCGACGTCGACGAGACCGAGCAGGCCGAGGGCTTCGAGCTCCCGGGCGCGGACCTCTCGGGCGAGGAGATGTCGGTGCGGGTCATCCCGCGCCAGGCCGACGAGTTCACGTGCTCGAGGTGCTTCCTCGTGCACCACCGCAGCCAGCTGGCCTCCGAGAAGAACGGCCAGATGGTCTGCAGCGAGTGCGCAGCCTGAGCACCGGTGACGGCGGTCCGCGAGGGCCGCTGCGCGAGATAGGGTCAGTCCCCGTGACTGGCCCTTCTCGCATTCCGGTCGCCTTCCGGCGGCTCGTCCCGGAGGCCCGCGTCCCGGCATACGCGTCCGAGGGGGACGCCGGCGCCGACCTCACCGCGGTGACCGAGGTGACCCTCGCACCGGGCGAGCGCGCGCTCGTCCCGACCGGGATCGCCGTCGCGCTCCCGCCGGGCATCGTCGGCCTCGTCCACCCGCGGTCCGGCCTCGCCGCGCGGCACGGTGTCACGGTCGTCAACGCCCCCGGCACGGTCGACTCCGGCTACCGCGGCGAGATCCTCGTCAACCTCGTCAACCTCGACCCGCGCGAGCCGTTCACCGTCTCCGTGGGCGACCGGATCGCGCAGCTCGTCGTCCAGGAGTACGCGCACGCCGAGTTCTCCGAGGCCGACTCGCTCCCGGACAGCGTCCGGGGGGACACTGGACATGGATCCACCGGGGGATTCGGCACGACGCCCCCGCCCAACCTCGAGGAAGTGACCACGCAGTGAGCATCTTTCGCCGGCGCAAGGCCGATGCGGAGACCGCAGCAGAGCCCGGGACCGACACGGAGCTCGACGCCGTCGACGGCGCCGAGGACGTCGAGACCGACGACGCGCCCGAGGTGACCCCGGACGCGCCGGTCGACCGGAGCGCCGGACCGTTCGACGCCACCGAGGTGGAGGACGACGATGGCCGGCTCGACCTGGGCGCGCTGCGCATCCGCGGCGCGGAGGGAATGGAGCTCCGCCTCGAGATCGACCAGGAGCAGCAGCACGTCATCGCCGCGACGGCGGTGCTCGGCGAGTCCGCCCTCCAGATGCAGGCGTTCGCGGCTCCCCGCTCCGGCGGGGTGTGGGCCGACATCCGTGCCGAGATCGCGGCCGCCATCGAGACCCAGGGCGGCACCGCGGACCTCGAGGACGGCCCGCTCGGCACCGAGCTGCGCACCCGCATGCCCAGCGCCGGCCCCGACGGCCGCACGGTCTTCGCCCCGGCGCGCTTCCTCGGCGTCGACGGCCCGCGCTGGTTCCTGCGCGGCGTCGTCTCCGGTCGCGGCGCCATCGACGACGACGCGGCCGCGCCGCTGCTCGACGTCTTCCGCGAGACGGTCGTCGTGCGCGGCAGCGACCCCATGGCACCGCGCGAGCTGCTGCCGCTGCGCCTCCCGCAGGAGGAGGCCACCCCGATGCCCGGCGTCCCCGGCGCCGAGGGCCCGACCTCGACCGATGAGCTCAATCCCTTCGAGCGCGGACCCGAGATCACCGAGGTGAGGTGATGGGCCTCAAGGAGCGCATCCGCGACCTCGCCCGCACCGAGTCCCAGCTCGAGGCGGCCGAGATCCGCGAGCGCACCCTGTCCGACCCGGGCGCGGCCGTGGCCTGTGCCGGCGAGCTCGTCGAGCGCCGCCCGGCGACCGTGGCCGGCTGCGTCCGGTGCATCACCATCCCGCCGCGCCAGAGCGTCCCGGTCCTCGTCGCCGAGCTCTTCGACGGCGAGCGCTCGGTCAACCTCGTCTGGGTGGGCCGGCGCCACATCGCGGGCATCGACCCCGGTGTCTTCCTCACCGCTGAGGGCCGGATCGCCAAGGTCAAGGGCCAGCCGACGATCTTCAACCCGACCTACCAGATCGTGCCGACCAAGTGAGCCGAGACGTGACCCCCGAGGTGACGCCGACCGACCGCGCGGCCGCGGAGACGGTCGAGCAGCTCATCCGGCACCGCCTCTCGCACGCGCTCGGCGGCTGGCGCGGGTCCATCGAGACCGCGCTCCCGACCGTCGCGTTCATCGCGCTGTGGAGCTGGCGACAGGACCTCAAGCTCGCCGTCTGGTCCGCCGTCGGCGTCGCACTCGTCCTCGCCGTGGCGCGGCTCGTCCAGCGCTCCAGCCTCCAGCACGTCCTCGGCGCCGTCTTCGCGACCGCCATCGCGGCCTTCTTCGCGATGCGCAGCGGCAAGGCCGAGGACGCGTTCCTGCCCGGCATGCTGCTCTCGGGCGCCTACCTCGTCGGGACCGTCGTCTCGATCTTCGCTCGGTGGCCGGTCGTCGGCTTCCTCGTCGGCGCCGGCGACCCGCGGGCCGCGGAGGACCCCTTCGCGTGGCGTCGCGACCCCGGCATGGTCCGGGTCTGCTCGCGTCTCACCTGGGTCCTCGTCGCGCTGTATGCCGTGCGCCTCTCGATCCAGGTCCCGCTCTACCTCGCCGCGCAGGTCGAGGCGCTCGGTGTCGCCAAGATCGTCCTCGGCTGGCCGCTGTGGATCGCCGGGGTGGCGGTCATGGGCTGGCTGCTCATGCGGGGGAGCACCCCGCAGGAGGTCCTGGCTCCCGACACCGAGCCGGCCTCCGACGACGCCTGATCCGGACGCACCCGCACTTCTTGCGCAGGAGCGACATCCAGGGCCCCGAAACAGGTCTCGCGGTGTCGCTCCTGCGCAATCAGTCGAGGAAAGACCGGGTGTACGCCGGGTGGGCGACTGCCGTCAGTCGTCGATCTCGCGCTTCTGGCGGGTGCCGGGGCTGAGCATCGACTCGAGGTCGGACTCGCCCTCGGTCGTCGTGATGAAGAGCAGCTCGTCGAGCGGCTCGAGGGCGTCGTCGCGGCTCGGTGCGATGGGGTGGCCGCCGCGGATGATGCCGGTGAGGACCGTGTCGGGAGGGAAGGCGATGTCACCGACGCGCGTGCCGGCATACGGGCTTCCGGTCGGAAGGGTCATCTCGACCATCGCGGCGTGACCCTGCTGGAACTCGAAGATCCGCACGAGGTCGCCGACGGACACGGCCTCCTCGATGAGGGCCGTCATGAGGCGCGGCGTCGAGACGGCGACGTCGACGCCCCAGGCCTCGTCGAACATCCACTCGTTCTTGGGGTTGTTGACGCGGGCGACGGTGCGCGGGACGCCGAACTCGGTCTTGGCGAGGAGCGACACGACGAGGTTGGCCTTGTCGTCACCGGTGGCCGCGACGACGACGTCGCAGTCGGCGACCCCGGCCTCGGTGAGCGCCGAGAGCTCGCAGGCGTCGGCCTGGAGCCAGGCCGCGTCGGGCACCTTGGCGACCCGCTCGCCGTCGGCCTCGCGGTCGATGAGGAGGAGCTGGTGGCCGTTGCGGATGAGCTCGCGGGCGATGGAGCGGCCCACGCTCCCGGCCCCGGCGATGACGACGCGCATGTGCTGGTCCTTGGGTGTCGTGAGGTCAGTGCGCCGGGGGAGCGGCGTCGAGGGTGCGCTCGGCCTCGGCGAGGCGGTCGCGGTCGAGCGAGAAGTGGACGAGGTCGCCGTCCTGGTAGACGGTGTCGGCCTTCGGGAGCATCCCCTCGCCGAGCCGGCTCAGATAGGCGACACGGCCGCCGACGACGCTCTCGAGCTCGAAGATGCGGCGCCCGACCCAGGCCGCGTTGACCGGCATCTCGGCGATGACGATCCGGCCGCTGGGGTCGGTGTACTCGGGCACGTGCCCCTGGGGCAGGAGGCGGCGCAGGACCTGGTCGCTCGTCCACTTCACCGTGGCGACGGTGGGGATGCCGAGGCGCTGGTAGATCTCGGCGCGGCCGGGGTCGTAGATGCGGGCGACGACGTTCTCGACGCCGAACTTCTCGCGTGCGACGCGCGCGGCGAGGATGTTGGAGTTGTCACCGCTGGAGACCGCCGCGAACGCGTAGGCGTTGGCGATCCCCGCCTCGCGCAGGGTGTCCCTGTCGAAGCCGACCCCGACGACGCGACGACCCTCGAAGGAGGTGCCGAGCCTGCGGAACGCGGTCTCGTCCTGGTCGATGATGGCGACCTCGTGGCCGGCCCGCTCGAGGGCCCTGGCCAGAGACGCACCGACGCGGCCGCAGCCCATGATGACGAAATGCACGATCCGACGCTACACCGGCTCGTGCATGGCGCGAGCACCGTCACGGGTGCATAGAGTGGCGCCGTGACTTCCTCTGGTCGCGTGGTCAAACGCGTCATCCTCGGCCGGGCCATGCGCTCGGACCGCCTGGGCGAGACCCTCCTCCCCAAGCGCCTCGCCCTTCCCGTCTTCGCCAGTGACGCGCTGTCGTCGGTCGCCTACGCACCGGACGAGATCCTGCTGACCCTCGGCCTCGCCGGAGGCGCCCTCGCCGCGACGCACTCGTGGGAGATCGCCCTCGCGGTCGTCCTCGTCATGGCGGTCGTCGTCCTCAGCTACCGGCAGAACGTCCACGCCTACCCCTCCGGCGGCGGGGACTACGAGGTGGCCAGCGTCAACCTCGGCCCGAAGGCGGGGCTCACCGTCGGCAGCGCCCTGCTCGTCGACTACGTCCTCACCGTCGCCGTGTCGGTCTCGGCAGGCATCCAGAACGCCGCGTCCGCCTTCACCTTCCTGCGCGGTCACGAGGTGGCCGCGGCGATCACGCTCGTCGTGCTCCTCACGGCGATGAACCTGCGGGGTGTGCGGGAGTCCGGCAAGGCCTTCGCCGTCCCGACCTACCTCTTCATGGTCACCGTCATCGGCATGGCGGTCGTCGGCTTCTTCCGCGAGGCGGCGGGAACGCTGCCCAAGGCCGAGAGCGCGGCCCTCGAGCTCGCTCCCGAGCCGGGCATGGGCGCTCTCGGCACTGCCGCGATGGCGTTCCTGCTGCTGCGGGCGTTCTCGTCCGGCTGTGCGGCGCTCACCGGAGTCGAGGCGATCTCCAACGGCGTCCCCGCTTTCCAGAAGCCCAAGAGCCGCAACGCCGCGACGACCCTGCTCCTCATGGGCGGCATCGCCATCACGATGCTCGCCTCGATGATCGCCCTGGCGCAGTGGACCGAGGTCAAGATCGCCGAGGACCCCGAGACCCAGCTGCTGAGGGACGGGGTGCCCGTGGGCGATGGCTACGTCCAGGACACGGTGATGGGCCAGGTGTCCAAGGCCGTCTTCGACGGGTTCCACCCCGGCGTCGTCCTCGTCTCCGTCGTCACCGGCCTCATCCTCTTCCTCGCCGCCAACACGGCCTTCAACGGGTTCCCGGTGCTCGGGTCGATCCTCGCGCGCGACGGCTTCCTGCCACGCCAGCTGCACACCCGCGGCGACCGCCTCGCGTTCTCCAACGGCATCCTCATCCTCGCCGGAGCGGCTGCCGCCCTCATCGCGCTCTACGACGCGCAGGTCACCAAGCTCATCCAGCTCTACATCGTGGGCGTCTTCGTGTCGTTCACCCTGAGCCAGATCGGCATGATCCGGCACTGGAACCGCCACCTGGCCGTCGAGCGCAATGCCCAGGTCCGCGCCCGGATGCACCGCAGCCGGATCATCAACGCCATCGGCGCCGGCATGTCGGGGCTGGTCCTCCTCGTCGTCCTGGCGACGAAGTTCCTTCACGGTGCCGGTTATGCCATCGCGGCCATGGCCGTCCTCTTCGTGCTGATGATGCGGATCAAGCGGCACTACGACCGGGTGCGCGCCGAGCTGCGGGTCGAGGAGTCGGACACCAAGCAGCAGATGCTGCCCTCGCGGGTCCACGCGATCGTCCTCGTCTCCAAGATCCACAAGCCGACCCTTCGGGCGCTGGCCTACGCCCGGGCCACCCGGCCCTCGGTCCTCGAGGCGCTCACCGTCGACGTCGAGCCCGAGGAGACCAAGCTGCTCCAGGCAGAGTGGGACCGGCGCCAGATCCCGGTGCCGCTCAAGGCGCTCGACAGCCCCTACCGCGAGGTGACGCGCCCCGTCGTCGACTACGTCAAGTCGATCCGCTCGGGCAGCCCGCGCGACATCGTCGTCGTCTACATCCCCGAGTACGTCCTCGGCCACTGGTGGGAGCAGGCCCTGCACAACCAGAGCGCGCTCCGCCTCAAGGGACGGCTCCTCTTCACGCCGGGCGTCATGGTGTCGAGCGTGCCGTGGCAGCTCGCGTCGTCGGCCGGCATGGAGGAGCGCCTCGACGGTCCGGTCGCCGGCGACGTCCGGCGCGGCGAGGGATGAGCGACCCGAACGCACCCGTGCCCGCTGACGACCTCGCCGTCGGCGACGTGGTCGAGGTCGAGGCGGGGTCGATCGCCCACGGCGGTTTCGTCGTCGCGCGCCACGAGGGCCGGGTTCTCTTCGTCCGCCACGCCATCCCCGGCGAGCGGGTGCGCGCCCGCGTCACCGAGGGCGGCTCCGGCGACCGCTTCCTGCGCGCCGACGCCGTCGAGGTGCTCGACGCCTCACCCGAGCGCGTCACGCCTCCCTGCCCGTATGCCGGCCCCGGACTCTGCGGCGGCTGCGACTTCCAGCACGTCGCCCTCCCGGAGCAGCGCCGCCTCAAGGCGGCAGTCGTCGAGGAGCAGCTGCGACGGCTCGCCCACGTCGACCGTGAGGTCGTCGTCGAGCCGGTGCCCGGCGACGTGGACGGTCTGCGCTGGCGGACCCGCACCGAGTTCGCGGTCGACGGCGCGGGGCGGGCGGGCATGCGACGTCACCGCAGCCACGACGTGCTGCCGGTCGTCGACTGCCTCATCGCGGGCGAGCGGGTCATCGGAACCGGTGTGCTGCAGGGGAACTGGGCCGGGGAGAAGGTCGTCGACGTCGTCGCGCCGTCTGAGGGTCCGGCGGTCGTCGTGCGCGTGCCGTCGGATGAGACCGAGGTGCCCGTCGTCACCGAGACGATTGCGGCACAGGCCCTCTCGCGTCAGTTCGACGTGAGCGCGCGTGGTTTCTGGCAGGTCCACCCCGGGGCGGCGGCCACCTTCGTCGACGCCGTGATCGACGGGCTCCAGCCCCGCGAGGGGGAGCGATGCCTCGACCTCTATGCCGGCGTCGGTGTCTTCGCGTCCGCCTTGGCCGCGGCCGTCGGCCCCGCCGGCCAGGTGGTCGCGGTCGAGTTCGACGCCACCGCCGTCGCGCAGGCCCGGATCAACGTCGAGCCCACGCCGTGGGTCCACTACGTCCAGGGCCGGGTCGACCACGTCTTCGGCGTCGAGTCCACCGGCCGCGTCGCGGGGTCCCGCCGGGGCCGCCGACGCGGTGCCCCGCGCCGACCGCACAGCGACCTGCCACCCTCGGCCGACGTCGTCGTCCTCGACCCGCCACGCACCGGTGCGGGCAAGGCGGTCGTCGACGCCGTCGTCGCGCTGTCGCCGCGGGCTCTCGCCTACGTCGCCTGCGACCCGGCAGCGATGGCGCGGGACACGGCATACCTTCTCGAGCGCGGCTACGCGCTCACCTCGCTCCGCGCGTTCGACGCCTTCCCGATGACGCACCACGTCGAGTGCGTCGCGATCTTCGAGCGGCCGGCGGGGTGAGCTCCGACGCGGCGTTCCGCGTCCTCGACGCCGGGACCCGCGCGTTCTGGCGCACGGTCGGTCGCAGCGTCGACCTCGACGGCGAGCACGCCTGGCTGCGCGCCCCGGCGGTCGGGGCAGGGGTCATCGGGCCGTCGTGGCTCGACGCCGCAGCGGCGGCGGTCGGGGGGAGCGTCGAGCGAGGCGGGGAGCGTGGTCTCGTGCCGAACCTGTCGGTGCTCGACGGCCCCGGGCTCGACACGGCCTCCCTCGACCCGCAGGTCCGCGACTTCTACGAGCACACCGACCGCTGGACCATGGACGCGTGGTCGAGCTGGTCGCCGCTCTTCCAGCCCGGCGGGATGCTCGTCGAGCACCTCTTCGGCCGCCGGCTCCAACAGCTCGCGCTGCCGGTGCAGCCGCTCGACGTGAGCCACGGCATCGACAGCGAGATCGTTGGGATCCTCGACCGGGACGGCCGTCAGGTCGCCGCCGCGTGGCTGCGTCGCCTCCGCCGCACCGGCCAGTTCCTCTTCAGCGGTGCGTATGCCGTCCGCTCCCTTCCCGGTGCCGACCGGCCGAGCATGCACGTCACCTTCCCGCTCGAGAAGGGCAACGTCCAGGTGTTCCTGCGGCCCGACATCCGCCCGGACGGCGCACTCGTGCTGTCGTCGGCGAGCCGCGCGTTCGGGGGAGACGGTGCCTACGTCGTCGTGCACGGCCCGGGCGGGCGAGCGTGGGCGGCACGCACGCCGATCTCAGAGGAGTTCGTCGTGCACGTCGACGACGCCGGCGAGCTGCGCACCGACCACGAGCTGCGAGTGGGGCGGGCCCGCGCCCTGCGCCTGCACTACCGGATGAGCCTGGCCCGCGCCTGACCTGATCGTCGGCGCAGCCGAGGCGCGCTCCGCCGCTGCCGTTCGGCGACCCATGGTCTTTCACAGCCTTTTCCCACCTTCGGGCGGCGGTTTGTCGCGCACTCTTGAGGGGTGGGCGCAGTCCAGCCCCTGCCGCGTGCCGCCCACCTCGCGCACCTTTTCCCTGGAGGACTCCTTGAGCCACCACGCCGACCACACGCACGGGACCGTGCATCCGCGCCGGGACGAGCACTCCGGGCGCCCCCGCGTGGGTGCGGCCGACCTCGAGCGCACCCTCTTCGAGGTCAAGAAGGTCGTCGTCGGCCAGGACCGCATGGTCGAGCGGATGCTCGTGGGGCTGCTCGCCCGCGGTCACGTCCTGCTCGAGGGGGTGCCCGGCGTGGCCAAGACGCTCGCCGTCCGCACCCTCGCCGACGCCATCGGCGGGACCTTCGCCCGGCTGCAGTTCACGCCCGACCTCATGCCGGGCGACATCACCGGGACGCGGGTCTGGCGGCCGTCGACCGACGCCTTCGACACCGAGCGCGGACCGATCTTCGCCAACCTCGTCCTCGCCGACGAGATCAACCGGGCACCGGCAAAGGTCCAGTCGGCGCTGCTCGAGGCGATGGCCGAGCGCCAGGTGACGATCGGCGGGACGACCTTCCCGCTGCCGCGACCCTTCCTCGTGCTCGCAACGCAGAACCCGATCGAGTCCGAAGGTGTCTACCAGCTGCCCGAGGCCCAGCGTGACCGCTTCCTCCTCAAGATCGACGTCGACTACCCGAGCGACGTCGAGGAGCTGACGATCCTCCAGCGGATGAGCGTCGACCCGCCCCGGGCCCAGCTCACCCTCGAGCTGGAGCAGGTCGAGGAGCTCCAGCACGCGACCGACAGGGTCTTCGTCCACCACGCGGTCGCGCAGTACGCGGTGGCGCTCGTCGTCGCGACCCGCGAGCCGCACCGCTTCGGCCTCGGCCACCTCGACGGCGTCGTCGACTTCGGGGTGAGCCCGCGCGCGACGCTAGGCCTCGTCGCTGCCGGGCGGGCCCTCGCCCTGCTGCGAGGACGCGACTACGTCCTGCCCGGCGACATCTCCGACATCGCGCCCGACGTCATGTCCCACCGCGTCGTGCTCTCCTTCGAGGCGGTGGCCGACGGTGTCGACCCGCGGTCGGTCGTCGGCGCCGTCCTCGCAGCCGTCCCCGTGCCCGAGGTGGCGCCGGGCCAGCACGACCGGGCGCCATCGCACGACCACGCGAGGACGGGGCCACCCGGTCATGTCTGAGCCGCTGCGCGACCTCCCGCGGGACGGGGACCGGGCCTTCCGGTCCCTCGACCTCGTCGTGCGTCGTCGCCTCAACGGCCTGCTCCAGGGCGACCGGTCGGGCATGCGGCTCGGTGCTGGCTCGGAGCCCGAGGAGGTCGTGCGCTACCGCCCCGGCGAGGACGACGTGCGCCGCATGGACTGGAACGTCACCGCGCGCACCGGTGACGCGCACGTCTGGCGCCCGCTGGCCGAGCACGAGCTCGACACGTGGGTCCTCGTCGACGAGACGCCGAGCATGGACTTCGGGACGGCCCTGTCCGAGAAGCGCGACGTCGCCGCCCTCGTCGCGGCGTCGGTCGGCCTGCTCACCGACGGGCCGGGCAACCGGGTCGGCGTCGCCCACCTCACGCCCAAGGGGCTCGAGTGGGACGCGCCCCTGCCGGGTCGGGTGAGCGCCCGCCGCACCCTGCGCTCGGTGGCGGGGGCGGCGCGTGCCGAACGCCAGGTCGACCCGACAACGCTGGGCGAGGCCGTCGGGGCGCTCGAGCGGCGTCACCGGCGACCGGGGCTGCGCGTCGTCGTGAGCGACTTCGTCGACCCGGAGGGGGCGCACGAGCGGCCGTTCGCGTGGGAGCCGGCGCTGCGCCGGCTGTCGGCGAGGCACGACGTCGTCGTCATCGAGGTCCTCGACCCCCGCGAGCTCGAGCTGCCCGACCTCGGCCTCGTCGTCCTGCGCGACCCGGAGTCGGGACGGGCGCGCGAGGTCCACACGAGCCCGACCGTCCGTCGGCGCTACGCCGAGCTGGCCTCCGCCCACCGGGCCGCCGTCGCCGACGCGGTGCGGGCCGTCGGCGCCGGGCACGTCGTCGTGCGCACCGACTCGGACTGGGTCCGCGACCTCGCCCGCTACATCCTCTCGCGGCGTCGCACGCGCCGGGTCGACCGGAGGGCGCGCTGATGGACCTGCTCGCCCCGCTCTGGCTCCTGCTGCTCCTTCCCCTCCTCGCGCTCGCCGTCACCTACGTCGTGCTCCAGCGTCGACGACGCCGGTATGCCGTCCGCTTCGCCTCCCTGCCGCTCCTCGAGAAGGTGGCCCCCGAGCAACCCGGATGGCGGCGGCACGCCCCCGCCGCGGCGTTCGTCCTCGCGCTCGCCGCGCTGGCCCTCGCCGCCGCCCGGCCCGTCATCGACGTCCGGGTGCCGCACGAGAGGGCCACCCTTATCGTCGCCATCGACGTCTCGCGCTCGATGGAGGCCACCGACGTCGAGCCATCGCGGATGGAGGCCGCCCGTCAGGCAGCGGCCGCGTTCATCGAGAGCCTGCCCGAGACGTTCAACGTCGGGCTCGTGACCTTCTCCGGGGCGACGTCGGTCGTCGCCACCCCGACGACCGACCACGAGGCCGTGGCCGCCGCCCTCGAGGGCCTGCCGATGGCCAACAGCACCGCCATCGGCGAGGCCGTCTTCACCTCGCTCGACCAGGTCGCCGCCATGGCCAGGGGCGAGGAGGACGTCGACGTCCCGGCTCGGATCGTCCTGCTCTCCGACGGCACGAACACGACCGGGCGCAGCCCCGACGAGGCTGCTGTCGCGGCCACCGAGGCCGCGGTGCCGGTGTCGACGATCGCCTACGGCACCCAGGACGGGACGGTCGAGATCCAGGGCAACATCGTCCCCGTCCCGGTGGACGTCGCGGCCCTCGCCGCCCTCGCCGAGGACACGGGGGGCCAGGCCTACACCGCGGAGAGCGGCGACGAGCTCGCCGAGGTCTACGACGACATCGGGTCCTCGATCGGGTGGCGCACCGAACCACGCGAGATCACCCCCTACCTCTCGGCCGCCGGGTTCCTCCTCGGCCTTGCCGCCGGCGCCATGTCACTGCGCTGGTTCGCGCGGCTCCCGTGAGCAGTCCTCGAGCAGCAGAGAGGCGATGGCAGCGATGACGCACCCGTCGACGACACCTCCACCCGAGCGATGGGACGCGCCCCCGCCCCCGGCCCCGCCCCGGCCTCCGCCGCTGTTCGCACCACCCCCGCTGCCGGTCCCGTCGGACGACTGGCGCGGTCTCGGTGAGCCGGCCGGACCCGACTTCCTCCGACGTGGCCTGCCCTCGCCGCTGGGTCCGCGGCCGGCCGAACCCGTCGACGTCACCACGGACCCGTCCGACGGCGAGCGGCGTGGCCCGCGCCTGCCCACGCTGCTCCTCGTCGCAGCACTGAGCGGGGGAGTCGCGGGCACCGGTGCTGCGCTCCTGCTGGGCGACGACGATGCCCCGCCGTCGTCGCGCATCGCCGTCGAGCGACCCTCTGCCCGCACCCCGGCCTCCGGCGGCGGCACCGAAGAAGGCGCGGCGCAGGCGATCCTCCCGAGCGTCGTCCAGGTGCGCGCAGGCGGCACGACCGGATCCGGCTTCGTGCTGGACGACCGCGGGCACGTCATGACCAACCACCACGTCATCGACGACGCGACGGCCGTGACGCTGCAGCTCGCGGACGGCCGCCTCGTCGGGGCCCGGGTCATGGGCAGCAGCGAGGCGGACGACATCGCCGTCCTCGAGACCGACCCGCAGGGGCTCGAACCCGCGCGGATCGGTCAGTCGGGCTCACTGCGGATCGGCCAGCCGGTCATCGCGGTCGGCTCGCCCCTCGGGCTCGACGGCACCGTGACCGGCGGGATCATCAGCGCCGTCGACCGGGACGCCCGGCTCGGCGGGGGAGCGAGCCAGCGCGTCATCCAGACCGACGCCTCGATCAACCCGGGCAACTCGGGTGGCCCGCTCGTCAACCTCGACGGCCAGGTCGTCGGCGTCAACACCGCCATCGCGACCGTCGGCGGCCGCACCGCGGGATCGATCGGCATCGGCTTCGCCGTCCCCATCGACCGGGCGGTCGCCGTGGCCGAGGACATCATCGACGGGTGAGCGGACGGCATACGCGGTGGTGGGCGGACGGCATACGCCACGTGGTCGGGTGGGTCGTGCGCGAGGCGACGGTTCCTCCTGTTCCACCGTCCGCGCCGACGTGGGAGGGTTGGACACGACGACCTCCGGCCTAGTATCTTGACGTCAAGATAAATCAGGTGGACCGACACACGCGATGACGCGCGGAAGGAGCAGGCTCGTGACGAGCACTGACAGCTTCAAGGCACACGGCGAACTCCAGGTGGGCGACAAGGCCTACGACATCTACCGCCTGGCGGCGGTCGAGGGCAGCGAGACGCTTCCCTACAGCCTCAAGGTTCTCCTCGAGAACCTGCTGCGCACCGAGGACGGCGCCAACATCACGGCCGACCACATCCGCGCGCTCGGCGGCTGGGACGAGAACGCCCAGCCCGACACCGAGATCCAGTTCACGCCGGGTCGCGTCATCATGCAGGACTTCACCGGCGTGCCCTGCGTCGTCGACCTTGCCACGATGCGCGAGGCCGTCGCCGACCTCGGCGGCAACCCCGAGAAGATCAACCCGCTCGCGCCGGCCGAGCTCGTCATCGACCACTCGGTCATCATCGACGTCTTCGGTCGCCAGGACGCCTTCGAGCGCAACGTCGAGATCGAGTACCAGCGCAACAACGAGCGCTACAAGTTCCTGCGCTGGGGCCAGACGGCGTTCGACGACTTCAAGGTCGTCCCCCCGGGCACCGGCATCGTGCACCAGGTCAACATCGAGCACCTCGCGCGCACAGTCATGACCCGCGAGGTCGACGGTCGCACCGTCGCCTACCCCGACACCTGCGTCGGCACCGACAGCCACACGACGATGGTCAACGGCCTCGGCGTCCTCGGCTGGGGCGTCGGCGGCATCGAGGCCGAGGCGGCCATGCTCGGCCAGCCCGTCTCGATGCTCATCCCGCGCGTCGTCGGGTTCAAGCTCTCCGGGTCCGTGCCCCAGGGCGCCACGGCGACCGACGTCGTCCTCACGATCACCGAGATGCTGCGCAAGCACGGCGTCGTCGGCAAGTTCGTCGAGTTCTACGGCGAGGGCGTCTCCGCCGTCCCGCTGGCCAACCGCGCCACGATCGGCAACATGAGCCCCGAGTTCGGCTCGACCTGCGCGATCTTCCCGATCGACGACGTGACGCTCGAGTACCTCCGCCTCACCGGACGCTCCGAGGAGTCGGTGGCCCTCGTCGAGGCCTACGCCAAGGAGCAGGGCCTGTGGCTCAACGCCGGCCCCGACCAGCCCGAGGCGCGCTACTCCGAGCGGCTCGAGCTCGACCTGTCGACGGTCGTCCCGTCGATCGCCGGCCCGAAGCGCCCGCAGGACCGCATCGCGCTCACCGACGCCAAGGAGTCCTTCCGCAAGGTGCTGCCGACCTACGTCTCGCACCACGAGGGAGACGACGGCACGGCGAGCTCGTTCCCGGCGAGCGACCCGACGCCCCAAGGCTCGCCCGACGGCCAGAACGGTGGCGACAAGCCGGCCGAGGAGGGTAGCGGCGGCGACCGCCCGACCCGCAAGGTCCCGATCACGATCAACGGGCAGGCCACCGAGGTCGACCACGGCATCGTCGCCATCGCCTCCATCACGTCGTGCACCAACACCTCGAACCCGTCGGTGATGATGGCGGCCGCGATGCTTGCCAAGAACGCCGTCGAGCGCGGTCTGACCGTGGCGCCCTGGGTCAAGACGTCGATGGCTCCCGGCTCCAAGGTCGTCACGGGCTACTACGAGAAGGCAGGCATGTGGCCCTACCTCGAGAAGCTCGGCTTCCACCTCGTCGGCTACGGCTGCACGACGTGCATCGGCAACTCGGGCCCGATCATCGACGAGGTGAGCAAGGCGGTCAACGACAACGACCTCGCCGTCGTCTCGGTCCTCTCGGGCAACCGCAACTTCGAGGGCCGCATCAACCCCGACGTCAAGATGAACTACCTCGCGTCGCCGCCGCTCGTCATCGCCTACGCCCTCGCCGGGACGATGGACTTCGACTTCGACACCGACTCGCTCGGCACCGACACCGACGGCAACGAGGTCTTCCTCAAGGACATCTGGCCGAGCCCGAGCGACGTCGAGGCCACCATCGCCGGTGCGATCAGCCAGAAGCTCTTCACCGACGACTACGCCGACGTCTTCGCCGGCGACGAGCGCTGGCAGGGCCTGCCCACGCCGGAGGGCAACACCTTCGACTGGGACGCCGACTCGACCTACGTCCGCAAGCCCCCGTACTTCGACGGCATGCAGATGGAGACGACGCCGGTCACCGACATCGAGGGCGCCCGCGTCCTCGCCAAGCTCGGCGACTCGGTGACCACCGACCACATCAGCCCGGCCGGTGCCATCAAGACCGACAGCCCCGCAGGCAAGTACCTCGCCGACCACGGCGTCGAGCGCAAGGACTTCAACTCCTACGGCTCGCGTCGCGGCAACCACGAGGTCATGATCCGCGGCACATTCGCCAACATTCGCCTCAAGAACCTCCTGCTCGACGGGGTCGAGGGCGGCTTCACCCGCGACTTCACCCAGGGCGGCGAGCAGAGCACGATCTTCGACGCCTCGGCGAACTACCAGGCGCAGGGGACGCCCCTCGTCATCCTCGCGGGCAAGGAGTACGGCTCCGGCTCGTCGCGCGACTGGGCGGCCAAGGGCACCGCGCTCCTCGGCGTCCGCGCCGTCATCACCGAGAGCTACGAGCGCATCCACCGCTCCAACCTCATCGGCATGGGTGTCCTCCCGCTGCAGTTCCCGGAGGGCCAGAACGCCGAGTCGCTCGGACTCGATGGCACCGAGACCTTCTCGATCACCGGTGTCACCGAGCTCAACGAGGGCCGCACGCCGAAGACGGTCAAGGTCGTCGCCACCAAGGACGGCGCCGAGACCGTCGAGTTCGACGCGGTCCTGCGCATCGACACCCCCGGTGAGGCCGACTACTACCGCAACGGTGGCATCCTCCAGTACGTCCTCCGCTCGCTCGTGAAGTAGCGAGACCCGTCGCACAGACGACGACGCCGGTATGCCGTGACCTCACGGCATACCGGCGTCTCGCGTTCCCGGGTGGGCGGGTCTCGTGCTCAGGCTTCCGGAAAACCACCCGTTCGGGGGGTGTTCTGGGACCCTGACCTGCGCTTTGGTGGTGTTAACGGTCCCGTACTAGTTCGGCTGGGGGGTGGAACCGATGACCTTGTGGTCCCGACGTGTCAGTTCGGTCCGGCTCCTGCTCTGCGCCGTCTTCATGGGAGTCGCGTTCATCCTCGCCTCGTGGACCTCGGCCCGGGCCGACGACAAGGGACTGCTGTCATCCGTGACCGGGTCGGCTCCGACGGTGGGGCGGGTCGTCGAGAAGGCCACCGACGGGGTTGTGTCGACGTCCGCGGCCGTGCCGGTCGTCGAGCTCGAGCCAGTGGTTTCGCCCGTCGTCGCCGAGGTCGAGAAGGTCTCCGAGAAGCCCCTCGCCGCGGTGGACCGAACGACGGCAGACACCGTCGAGACGACGTCGAAAGCGTTGTCCGACAGCACTGCTCGCATCACCGCGACCGTGAAGGACGTCGCCCACGTGAGGGCGGCCATCGTCGATCCGGTGGTCGAGGTCGTCGAGGTGGTCGTGCCGATCGAGCCGCACGGGGACCCGACTGACCCGGCTCCTCTGCCAGGCCTCCCCGACGTCGTTGATGAGGTCCTCGACGTCATCGAGCCAGACGGCGGAGCGCCGGGTGCGTCCCGGGACCTCGTTGCCGTGGCGAAGCCGGTGGCCGTCGCACCCGTCACGACCGCGGTATCGAGTCCCACGGCTGTGATGGCGCAGACGTCATCGGGTAAGGATTCCTCTCGCGCAGTGCTGTCGGACCTCTCTGGGACCAAGCCCGCGCCGGAGATGACGCCCGGGCACGGGGTCCGTTCATCCGGTGAGCGGCTTCCAGCCGGCTTGCCCGGTGGACCCCTCGGCGTGGTGGCTGAAGGGGCGATTGCCCCGAGCTCTGGCGGTTCGTCGACCTCCGGCGGAGCCGATGGCGCCCTGATGGCGCCACTGTTCGACCTTCCGGAGCTCGCCTCCGTCTCCGTGGCGAGTGTCCAGCTCTGCCACGCCCCGGGTCCGTGTGCCGACCCGGGTTCTCGACCTGGTTGATGCCGCTCCGGCGCCGCTTCTTGGCGCCGTTCGAGCCCTTGCCCGCGTCAGCGGGCGCCAAAGCATCAACTTCGAAAGGAACGACCATGCACGTATCCATGAGACGGGGGCTCCAGATCGCCCTCGTGGTCGGCGGAGGGGTTCTCTTCTCCGCCCAGGCACAGGCCGACGACACGACGGGCTCGCAGAGCCTGCTCGGCGGCAACCAAGTGGTGGCACCGGTGTCGGTGCCGGTGACGGTGAGCGGGAACTCGGTCTCCGTGGTCGGGGACTCGTCCTCGTCGGGTTCGGACGCCGGCTCGTCGACCGGTGGTGGCGGTGGCGCTGCCTCGTCGACGTCGGGTGAGGACTCGGCGGCCGGAGGGAACCAGGCCTCGGCGCCGGTGTCGGTGCCCGTCACGGTGAGCGGGAACTCGGTCTCTGTGCTCGGGGACTCGTCCTCGTCGGGTTCGGAGTCAAGCTCGTCGTCCGGTGGCGCGAGCGGTGGTTCGGCTGCGGGTGAGACCTCGGGTGAGGACTCGGTTGCGGGTGGGAACCAGGTGACCGCTCCGGTCACGGCTCCGGTGACGGCCGGCGGCAACGCCGTGTCGGTGATCGGCGACTCGTCGTCGTCGGGTTCGGACGCCGACTCGTCGAGCGGTGGCACGAGCGGTGGTTCGACCGCTGCTGGTGAGACCTCGGGTGAGGACTCGGCCGTGGGTGGGAACCAGGTGAGCGCGCCGGTGACTGCTCCGGTGACCGCCGGTGGCAACGCCGTGTCGGTGATCGGTGACTCGTCCTCGTCGGGTTCGGACGCCGGCTCGTCGTCCGGTGGCACGAGCGGTGGTTCGGCTGCGGGTGAGACCTCGGGTGAGGACTCGGCCGTGGGTGGGAACCAGGTGAGCGCGCCGGTGACTGCTCCGGTGACCGCCGGTGGCAACGCCGTCTCCGTCATCGGTGACGCGACGAGCACAGGCTCCGACACGTCCGCGCCCTCGACCGGTGGAAGCACCAGCCAGCCGGGCACCTCCGGTGACGACTCGACCGGCGGGGGCAATCAGGTGGACCTGCCGGTCGCCGCTCCTGTGACGATCGGCGGCAACGCCGTGTCCGTCGTCGGCGACGCCACGACAGAGGGCTCGACGACGCCCTCCGACCCGACGACTCCGACCGAACCGACGGACCCCGGAACCCCGGGAGAGCCGACGGACCCCGGAACCCCGGGAGAGCCGACCGACCCGGGAACCCCCGGAGAGCCGACCGACCCCGGAGTGCCGACCGAGCCGGGCAACCCCGCGGACCCGGGAGACACGGGCGACCGTGGTGACGACCAGGGCGCGAGCCGCAGCAACGGCCCGACCCGGACGTCGATCACGACAGTCGCCGCGGACGGCTCGATGGGTGAGCTCGCCCAGACGGGGGCCGATGTCACCGTCCTCGTCGGGTCCGCCCTCGCCCTTCTCCTGCTCGGCGGTCTCCTCTCCGGTGCGTCCCGCCGCCGGCTCGCGGAGGTGGCGCAGGGCTGAGTCGAGCGGAGGCTCGGCCGGGGTCGCGTCCACGTGGCGCGCACCCCGGCCCGGCCGCGCCCATGTGCCGTGCCACGAAGCGGCGCTAGTGTCGGACGATGACGGAGTCGGGCACCGGCCCATCGCACCGCTACGTGCAGCCCTGGCTCCACGAGTTCGAGATCGCGGTGCGGGGGAACGTCACCAGCGTCTCGGACCGGCACGGGGACATGGGGGCCGCCGGGACCGGGCTCTTCGTGGACGACCGCCGGGTCCTCTCGCTGTGGGACGTGCGCGTCGACGGTGAGCGACCCGACTGGCTCGCGGCGGCGAGCTCCGGCCCCCGGACCACCGTCTCCACCCTCCTGCGTTCGCTCGGCGAC
This sequence comes from Knoellia flava TL1, assembly GCF_000768675.1. Classification (GTDB taxonomy): domain Bacteria; phylum Actinomycetota; class Actinomycetes; order Actinomycetales; family Dermatophilaceae; genus Knoellia; species Knoellia flava. Next base: position 48,043 of record NZ_AVPI01000010.1, read on the forward strand.
CCCGGGGCGGACCCGACCGTCGAGCTCGTCCGCGAGCGCACCCTCGTCGACGGTGGGATGCACGAGAGCCTGCGGATCGCCTCGCACGCCGCGGATCACGTCGAGCTCGAGCTGACGATCCGGCTCGGGGGCGACGGCGCGGACGTGGCGACCGTCAAGGGTGGCGCCTCGAACAGTCTGTTGGTGCCCGAAACCTCTGGTCGCGGTCTGACGTGGGAGGACGAGCGTCATGCGACGACGTTCACCGCCGACGACGGGAGGACCTCCCTCGCCGTCGACGGGACGACGGACTGGGTCTGGTCGACGACGGTCGCGCCGGGCGGCACGTCCACCCTCCGGACGAGCCTCCTGACGGAGCGACGGGGCGAGCCGGTCTTCGCCACCGACCCCGGCTGGGACGGGATCGCCTGGGACTTCGTCTCGCTGGACTCCGTCGACCCCCGACCGGGTCACCTCATGGCGCAGTCCGTCGCCGACCTGCGCGGCCTCCTGCTCACCGATCCCGAGTCGCCGCAGGACGTCTTCGCCGCGGCCGGGACCCCGTGGTACCTCACCCTCTTCGGCCGCGACTCCCTGTGGGCGGCTCGCCTCATGCTGCCCTTCGGCACCGACCTCGCCCGGGGCACGCTCCGCTCGCTGGCCCGTCGACAGGGCACCGCGACCGACCCCGTCACCGCCTCGGCGCCCGGCAAGATCCTCCATGAGGTGCGCCGCAGCACCTACGTCGACCCCGTGACGGGGATGAGGCTGCCACCGGTCTACTACGGCTCGGTCGACGCCACGCCGCTCTGGGTCAGGCTGCTCCACGACGCGTGGCGGTGGGGCCTCGACGACGAGGTCGTCCGCGAGCTCGAGCCGACCCTGCGCGGCGCCCTGGCGTGGATGCGCACCGAGGCCGAGAGCGGCGACGGACTTCTGCGCTACGTCGACGAGAGCGGCTCGGGACTCGCGAACCAGGGCTGGAAGGACTCGGGGGACTCGATGCGGCGCAGCGACGGCACCATCGCCGACGCGCCCATCGCCCTCGTGGAGACGCAGGCGTATGCCGTCGCCGCGGCTCGCGGGGCGGCCGACCTCCTCGAGACCGTCCTGGGGGAGTCCGGGGACGACTGGCGCGCCTGGGCCGACGACCTCACCGCGACCGTGCGCGAGCGGTTCTGGGTCGACTCGTCGTCGGTGCGTCACCTGTCGATGGCGATCGCCGGCGACGGCCGTCCCGTCGACGGGGTCGGCAGCAACATGGGCCACGTCCTCGGGACGGGTGTGCTCACCGCCGCCGAGGCCCGTCGCGCGGCCCACACGCTGACGTCGCCCGACATGCTCGGTCCCGCAGGCGTGCGCACGCTCTCGCGGGACAACCCGGCATACAACCCCGTCGGCTACCACACGGGGTCGGTGTGGACGCACGACAACGCCATCGCCGCGCTCGGCCTCGCGAAGGAGGGGTTCGGCGTCGAGGCGGCTCGCGTCCTCGATGCCCTGGTCCACGTCGGCTCGTGGACCGGCAACCGCTGGCCCGAGCTGTTCGGCGGTGAGCTCCTCATGGGTCGCCCCATGCCGTACCCGGCCTCGTGCCGGCCGCAGGCCTGGGCCGCAGCCTCCGCCGGCGCGCTCGTCGAGGTCGCCCTGGGCCTCGACGCGGACGCGCCCCGGCGGACCCTTCGACTCGCGCCGATCAGCCCGGCGCCGTTCGGCGCGATGACCGTCCGGGGGGTCCGCGTGGGTGAGGTCGAGGTGTCGGTCTCGGTCGACGCCGAGGGCGAGGTGACCGACGTGCAGGCGGAGGGGGTCGACGTCGTCGTCGGCTGAGTGACGGGAGGTCGCGCCGACGGCATACTGGGGCGATGGTGCGGGTCCTCGCCATCGCCGACGAGGTGGACCACTCCCTCGTGGGGGAGCGGCTCACCCGGATGCGACCCGACCTCGTCGTCAGCGCGGGCGACCTGCCGTGGGACTACATCGAGTCCGTCGCCTCGGCGGTGGACGTCCCCGTCGTCTTCGTCCCGGGCAACCACGACCCGGAGGTGTCGAGCAGCAAGGTCTCGCGCGCGGGGCTGCACCTCGACGCCGGGATGCCCTGTCCGGCACCGCGACCGGTCGGAGCCGTCAACGCCGACGGTCTCGTCGTCGAGGCGGCCGGGCTGCGCATCGCCGGCCTCGGTGGGTGCGTGAGGTACAGGCAGGGACCGAACATGTACTCGCAGCGCGAGTACCACCTGCGGGCCCGTCGGCTGTCGTGGCGCGCCCGCGGTGGCTGGTCACCGGCCCGTCGGCTCCCGTCGGTGGACATCCTGCTCACCCACGCGCCGCCGCTCGGCCTCGGTGACGAGGAGGACGGTCCCCACGTCGGCATCGCCGCGCTTCATGGCCTGCTCGACCGGCTGCGCCCGACGTGGCTGCTGCACGGGCACATCCACCCGCACGGACAGCCGCGCCCCGACCGGCAGGTGGGCGTCACCACCATCCGCAACGTCGTCCCCGTGCGGCTCTTCGAGATCGAGCGAGGCGAGTGACATGGCGTCCGACACCGGGTTCCCGCGGGCCGACGCCGAGGCCGACTTCCTCAAGGTCCGCCGGCAGCAGCGCATGTCGGGCCTCGCGCGCAAGATGCGCGGGGACGAGGGCCGGGTCCTCGCCCTCGACGAGGTCCTCAAGGCGGTCGGCAACCGCGGCGAGCAGTCGCTCGGCGTCCAAAGCATCCCGGTCGAGCGCATCGTCGGGTCGGTCGACAAGGTGCGTGAGTTCGACCCGAGCTTCCGACCCACCTCCGGACGCAACCGGGCCCGGTGGGAGCGGCTCGCGGAGGCGGTGCGGCGGGGCCAGCCGATCCCGCCGATCGACGTCTACCAGGTCGGTGACATGTACTTCGTCCGCGACGGGCACCACCGGGTCTCGGTCGTGCGGGCGCTCGGCGACTCGCTCATCGAGGCAGACGTCACCCGGATCCGCACGACGCTCGACCCGGCCGGCATACGGGGTCGCGGCGACCTGCGTGGCAAGGCGATGCGCAAGCTCTTCCTCGAGCGCGTCCCGCTCGACAAGCTCGCGCGGGGCGAGGTGAAGTGCAAGGACCCGGCGAACTACCCGCTGCTCGCCGAGATGGTCGAGGCCTGGGCGGCTCGGCTCATGTTCCGCGAGGAGGTCCTCCTCAGCGCGTCGCACGCCGCGTCGCGGTGGTACGCCGAGGAGTTTCAGATGGTCATGGAGCTCGCGCGCGGCGGGTTCGTCGAGGAGGGGGAGGCCGAGGGCGACGCCTACGTGCGGCTCGCGGGCACGCGCTACCAGCTCTTCGGCGAGCACGTCTGGTCCGAGGAGGTCTTCGAGGAGATCGCGCGGGTACGCGCAAAGGGCAAGTGAGCCCGGGTCGCCGCACGGCGTGAGGGGTGGTGCACGCCGTGCGGTGCATCAGCTCAGGTCAGGCGCGCGACTCCTCGGACCCGGTCTTCTCGCGCTCGACGCCCTCGAGGAGGTTCTGGCCGCTCTTGGCGTCGAAGATCTGCATCTGCGACGTGTCGTACCAGAGCTCGGCGTCCTCACCCTGCTTCGTGCGGGCTGCCGGGTCGAGGCGCGCCGTGACCGAGGTGCCGTCGCCGCCGGCCATGTCGTTGCCCGAGTCTGCGGCGAGGTCGTCGAGGTCGGCCGAGTGGGCGCCCTCACCACGGACGGTGAAGTAGGCATAGATGTCCGAGCCCATGGCCTCGACGATGTCGACCGGGGCCGTGAACCGTGCGCCGCCCTTGGCCTCGGGCACGAGGCGCGCGTCCTCGAAGTGCTCGGGACGGATGCCGACGATGACGTCCTTGCTGCTCGCGTTCGCGCCCTCGAGGGCCTGGCGCAGCCGGTCGGGGAGCTGGGCGTCGCCGAGCGCGGTGACGACCTTGCCTCCGCCCTCGAGCCGGCCGGGGAGGAAGTTCATCGACGGGCTGCCGATGAAGCCGGCGACGAAGAGGTTGGTCGGGTGCTCGTAGAGCTCGGTGGGGGAGCCGACCTGCTGGACGACGCCGCCACGCATGACGACGACCCGGTCGCCCAGCGTCATCGCCTCGGTCTGGTCGTGCGTGACATAGATCGTCGTCGTGCCGAGGTTCTTCTGGATGCGCGAGACCTGGGTGCGCATCTGGACCCGCAGCTTGGCGTCGAGGTTGGAGAGCGGCTCGTCCATGAGGAACGCCTTGGGGGAGCGGACGATCGCCCGTCCCATGGCGACCCGCTGGCGCTGGCCACCGGAGAGGTTCGAGGGACGCCGGTCGAGGTGCTGGCCCAGCTCGAGCATCTCGGCGGCCTCGCCCACCTTCTTGGCGATCGTGGCCTTGTCGACGCCGGCGAGCTTGAGCGGGAAGCCCATGTTCTCGCCGACGGTCATGTGCGGGTAGAGGGCGTAGGACTGGAACACCATGGCGATGTCGCGGTCCTTGGGCGCCTTGTCGTTGACGACCTCACCGTCGATGAGGAGCCGGCCCTGGGTGATGTCCTCCAGCCCGGCCACCATGTTGAGGGTCGTCGACTTCCCGCACCCCGAGGGACCGACGAGGATGATGAACTCCCCGTCGGCGATCTCGAGGTTGAAGTTGTCGACGGCCAGCGCGCCGTCGGGATAGCGCTTGACGACGTTGTCGAGGACGATCTCTGCCATGACTGCTCCTTGGGTCTCGAACTCGGTCGCTGTCAGCCCTTGACGGCGCCGGACGTCAGTCCGGCCACGATCCGTCGCTGGAAGAGCAGCACGAAGATGACGATGGGGATGGTGATGACGACCGCGGCTGCGGCGATGGGCCCGGTGGGCTTCTCGAACGTCGTGGCGCCGGTGAAGTAGGACATCGCCGCGGGGACGGTGCGGGAGGCCGAGGTCGAGGTGAGCGAGATCGCGAAGAGGAAGTCGTTCCAGCAGCCGATGAAGACGAGGATGGCCGTCGTGAAGACGCCGGGCATCGCCAGCGGGGTGATGACCTGTCGGAACGCCTGGTAGGGCGTGGCGCCGTCCATCTTCGCCGCCTTCTCGAGCTCCCACGGGATCTCCCTGAAGAACGCCGACAGGGTGTAGATCGCGAGCGGGAGGGCGAAGGTGATGTAGGGGATGATGAGGCCGGCCCAGGTGTCGAAGAGGCCCAGCGTCGTCTCGATCTTGAACAGCGGTGTCACGAGCGCGATCTGGGGGAACATCGAGATGAGCAGCGACATGGCGACGATGGCCCTCTTGCCCGGGAAGTCGAGCCGCGCGATGGCGTAGGCGGCCATGGTGCCGAAGACGATCGCCACGAAGGTCGCGATGAGGCAGATGCCGATCGAGTTGATGAGCGCCCGGGTGAAGTCGGGGTTGTCGAAGATCTGCTGGTAGCTCGCCCACGACGGTGACACGGGGAGGAACTTGCCGTCGTTGAGGGTCGCCGAGTCCTTGAGCGACAGCGACACGATCCAGATGACCGGGACGAAGGCGTAGATGAGGACGAGGACGTTGACCATCGTCCAGGTGAGCTTCCGCCGAGGTGTCTCCTGCTCCATGTCAGCGCCTTCCGCCGTCGTCGGACCCCGGTGCCGCGGCGCCGAAGAGCTTGATGAAGATGAACGCGATGATCGCGATGGACAGGAAGATGAGGACGGCCATCGTCGACCCGATGCCGAGGTTGAGGCCGCGGATGAGGTTGTTGTAGCCGACCATCGACACCGACGCCGTCTCGTTCGCGCCTCCGGTGAGGACGAAGATGTTGTCGAAGATCCGGAACGCGTCGAGCGTGCGGAAGAGCAGCGCCACGAGGATCGACGGCTTGATGAGCGGCACGGTGATCTGCCAGAACCGCTGCCACGCGGAGCCGCCGTCCATCGCCGCCGCCTTGTGCAGGTCCTCCGGGACGAGCGCGAGGCCGGCCATGAGCAGGAGCGCCATGAAGGGCACGGTCTTCCACACCTCGGCGAGGATGATGATCGCGATCGAGGACCACTTGCCGGTGAGCGGTGCGTTGTCGCCGGCGAGCCAGCCGAGGTCCTGCGTCCAGGCGAACCGCCACGAGAACGCGGCCACGACGGTGACGATCGCGTAGGGCACGAGCGCCGAGGTCCGCACGAGCCCGCGTCCGACGATGGTGCGGTGCATGACGATCGCCAGCAGCATGCCGAAGACGAGCTCGAGTGCGGCGCTGATGACCGTGATGAGCAACGTGATGCCGAACGCCTGCCACCAGATCGAGCTGGACAGGACGGTCACGTAGTTCTCGAGGCCGACGAACTCGTTGGCGTCCGGGGTGCGCAGGTCGGCCCGGTTGAGCGAGAGCCAGAAGGCATAGACGATCGGGTATGCCGTCACGGCCAGCATGATGATGACCGCCGGTGCGACGAGCTTGAGGCCGAGGTTGCGCTCGGCCCGCTTGCCCTCGCTGAAGCGCTTCTTGGCGATCTCGGTGCCCTCGTCGGGCCCGGTCCCGGAGCCTTTGGTGTCCTCCTCGATGACGCGGGCGCCCGCAGCCTCCGCCGCGGCCGAACCAGTGCTGCTCACGGCAGGATCCCCTTTCCTTCGAGGGTCTGCGCGATGAGGTCACGCAGCTCTGACGTGGAGGACTCCGGGTCGATCGAGCCGGGCGGCGACAGGTTCGTCGACACCAGCGTCGAGATGTTCTGGTAGAGCGGGGTCCTCGGACGGGGGACGGCGTTCTTGAGCTCCTCGAGCATGACGTCGCCCATCGGGTACTGCTCGCGGAACTCGGCGTTGTCCGTGTAGATCCTCTCGAGCACCGGCGCGTCACCGGCGTCGATGGCGGCCTTGACCTGGTGCTCCTCCTTGCGGAGGCACATGGCCGCCTCGTAGGTCTCCTCCGGGTGCTTGCTGTAGGTGCTGACCGCGTAGTTCATGCCCCCGAGGGTGACCTTGGGCGGCTCGCCCGCCTCGACCGTCGGGAAGGTCGTGTAGCCGAGGTCGCCCGCGACCTCGGGGTTGGCCTCCCGCATCGCCGAGAGGACGTAGGGCCAGTTGAGCGCGAACGCCGCGCGCCCGGCCTGGAGGTCGGCGAAGACCTCGGGCTCCTGCGCGTTCGAGAGCGAGTCGCTCACGAGACCGGAGGTCGCGAGCTTCTTGAGCAGACCGAGTCCCTGCACGGCCTTGTCGTCGAGGGTGACCTTGGTGCTGTCCTCGTTGACGAACGTCCCGCCGTAGGCGTTGAGGACGTTGTTGACGTTGACGACGTATCCCTCGTACTGCGCGGCGGTAAAAGCGATCTGGAACGGCTTGCCACCGTCCTTGAGCGCCTGGGCCTGCTCGAGGAGCTGGTCCCACGTCTCCGGAGGCTCGGGCACCAGACTTTTGCGGTACCAGAGGATCTGGACGTTCGTCGTGCGCGGGATCGCGTAGAGCTTGTCCTTCCACGTCGCCGTGTCGACCGGGGGCTGGAGGACGCCCTCGACGGCGGCCGACTTCTGCTCGCCCGTGAGCTCGCGGATCCAGCCGGCCTCGGCGAACTCGGCGGTCCACGTGACGTCCATGCCGAGCAGGTCCATGCTGTCGTCCTTGGCGGCGAGGCGCCGGACGAACTGCTCGCGCTGGCCGTCGGCGTCGCTCGGCAGGAGGTTGCCGACGATCGTGTACTTGCCCCCCGCCTCTTTGTTGCAGGCGTCGATGAGCTCGTTGAACTTCACCGCCGACGCGCCACCGTAGAGGTTGATGACCGTGCCGTCCGGGCCACCTCCGCAAGCCGCGGTCAACCCGGCCGTGAGGGCGATCACCCCAGCGCTCGCGGTCACACGTCGGGTCCGGCGGCGCCGGCTCTGGATGGCTCTGGACATGTTGCCCTCCTCGATCACGTCAGTGTGATCTGGGTCTCACCCAATACCTTCTCGGAAGGTAGCGCAACCGGTCGACCGGTGGGGTCTCAGCCTGTGGCGAGGTCCACGACATCCCCGACGACGACGACCGCCGGCGACTCGACCCGGCGGAAGAGCGCCGTGTCGGCGATGTCCTCGAGCGTCCCGAAGGTCACCCGCTGGTCGGGCAGGAAGCCGCGCTCGACGATCGCCACGGGGCAATCGGCGGACCGTCCGGCGGCGATGAGCCGGGTCGCGCTGTCCCGCAGCGTGGAGACGCCCATGAGGAGGACGAGCGTGTGGTCGCTGCCCGGCGGGAGCGACGGGATCTGCTCGTGTCCCGAGACGACGGTGAAGGCCTTGGCCACGCCACGGTGGGTCAGCGGGATGCCCGCGGCCGCAGGCACAGCGACCGCGCTCGTCACCCCGGGAACCACCTCGACCGGTATGCCGTGTGCCTCGCACGCGAGGCGCTCCTCACCTCCGCGACCGAGGACGTAGGGGTCGCCACCCTTGAGCCGCGCGACACCGTGGCCACGGCTCGCCTCCTCGACGAGGATCTCGTTGATCCGGTCCTGGGGGACGGGGTGGTGGCCGGGGGTCTTGCCCACATCGATGACCCGCACCGACTCGGGCAGGCGCGACACGACGGCGCGCGGCGCGAGCCGGTCGACGACGACGACGTCGGCGGTGGCCAGCAGCTCGTGCCCACGGCTCGTGAGCAGGCCGTCCGAGCCGGGCCCGCCGCCGACGAGGGCGACCCACCCCTGCTCGCGACGACGCGCGGGACGCAGGTCGAGCGCCCCCGTGTGCAGGGCGAGGTCGATCGAGTCGCGCACCCGGGCCGAGCGCCCGTCGTCCTCGGTGTGGACGGCGACCGTGACCGCACCGTCCGGGGTCTGAACCCGGGTGAGGGCGGGAACGCTCGCCGCGCTCGCGCGGACGTCGGTGGCGTCGACGCACCAGAGCCGCAGCTCGTCGGCGGCGGCCCGGACCGCGGCGTCGGCCCCGGGGTCGCCGGTGGCGGTGTGCACGAGCCACGCGCCGTCGAGGTCGGCCGGCCCCGCCCAGTCGCGCCGCACCCAAGTGGTGCGGTCGGTGTGCGCGTCGAGCAGCTCGGAGACCTCCTCGCAGACCCACGGCGAGACGACCCGGACGTCGGCCCCCTCGTCGAGGAACGACCGCACGCGCTCACCCGTGACGGGGCCTCCGCCGAGGGCGACGACGAGCCGTCCGCCGAGGTCGAGGACGACGGGGAGCGCGCCCCTCAGATGTCCCACGGCTCGTCGCCTTCGGGTCGGGTCGGCGCGTCCGCGGCGGTGGGCAGCGTCGCGCCGACCATGCCCGCGGCGACCGTCCGGCCGTCGTGGGCGTCGATGAGGAGGAAGGAGCCACCGCGCCGTGACGTGGAGTAGTTCTCGACCGGCACCGGGCTCGCGAGCCGCAGGCGGACGGGCCCGATGTCGTTGAGCGACAGCGTCTCCGCGGCGACGGAGTGCAGCCCGTCGAGATCGAGTGCTCCCTCGATGGCGCGCACCGCGGTCTGCACCGTGCGCGACCCGTGCTTGAGCAGGAGCCGCTGGCCCGAACGGAGCGGCGCGTCGCCGAGCCAGCAGACGACGGCCTCGATGTCCTGGGTGGGCTCGGGTGCGTCCGCGGCCGAGGCGATGACGTCGCCGCGGGAGATGTCGATGTCGTCGGCGAGCCGCAGGGTCACCGACTGCGGCGCGAACGCCTCGTCGAGCGAACGCTCGGCGAGGTCGATGCCCACGACCGTCGACCGCGTCCCGGACGGCAGGGCGACGACCTCGTCGCCGACCCGGACGACGCCCGAGGCGACGTGGCCGGCATACCCCCGGTAGTCGCGGTGGGTGGCCTCGCGCGCCGCTCCCTGGGGGCGGATGACGAGCTGCACGGGGAGGCGGAAGGCCTCGTGCTCGGGGTCGTCGGCGGGCGGCAGGTCCTCGAGGAGCTCGAGGAGGCTGGGGCCGGCATACCAAGGCGTTCTCGTGGAGCGCTCGGCGATGTTGTCGCCGTCGAGGGCGCTCACCGGGATGGCCGTGGCGTCCTCGACGCCGAGTTCGCGGGCGACGGCCTGCACCTCGGCGTTGACCCGTTCGAAGACCTCCTTCGAGAAGTCGACGAGGTCGATCTTGTTGACGGCGACGACGACGTGCGGCACGCGCAGCAGGGCCGTGACGGCGAGGTGGCGGCGGGTCTGTTCGAGGACGCCGCGGCGGGCGTCGACGAGGAGGACGACGACGTCGGCGGTCGAGCTGCCGGTGACGGTGTTGCGCGTGTACTGCACGTGACCCGGGCAGTCGGCGAGGACGAAGCTGCGGCGGGCGGTCGCGAAGTAGCGGTAGGCGACGTCGATGGTGATGCCCTGCTCGCGCTCGGCGCGCAGGCCGTCGGTGAGGAGGGCGAGGTCCGCTGCGGTGAGCCCGCGGTCGCGAGAGACGCGCTCGACGGCCGCGAGCTGGTCTGAGAGCACCGACTTCGTGTCGTGGAGGAGGCGGCCGACGAGGGTCGACTTGCCGTCGTCCACGGAGCCTGCCGTCGCGAGGCGGAGCAGGGTGCCGGCCCGGGGGAGGGCGTCGTGCTCGGTCGTCGTGGAGCTCATCAGAAATAGCCTTCCTTCTTGCGGTCCTCCATGGCGGCCTCGGAGACCCGGTCGTCGGCGCGCGTGGCGCCGCGCTCGGTGAGGGTCGAGGCGGCGACCTCGACGACGATGTCGGCGTTGGTGCGCGCGGGTGACTCGACGGCGCCGGTGCAGGACATGTCGCCGACGGTGCGGTAGCGCACGACCCGGGTCTCCACCTGCTCGCCCTCGCGCGGCTGCGAGTGCGGTCCGACCGCCAGCCACATGCCGTCGCGGGAGAAGACCTCGCGCTCGTGGGCGTAGTAGAGGGAGGCGAGCGGGATGTCTTCGCGCTCGATGTAGCGCCAGACGTCGAGCTCGGTCCAGTTGCTGATCGGGAAGACGCGCACGTGCTCGCCGGGCCGGTGGCGGGGGTTGTAGAGGTTCCACAGCTCGGGCCGCTGGTTCTTCGGGTCCCACTGGCCGAACTCGTCGCGCAGCGAGACGACCCGCTCCTTGGCTCGTGCCTTCTCCTCGTCGCGGCGGCCGCCGCCGAAGACGCCGTCGAAGCGGTGCTCGTTGATGGCGTCGAGGAGCGGCACCGTCTGGAGGGCGTTGCGCAGGCCGTCGGCGCGCTCGCGCAGGCGGCCGTCGTCGAGGTAGTCCTGGACGCTCGCGACCTCGAGCCGCAGACCCAGCCGCTCGACGGTCTCGTCGCGGTAGTCGAGCACCTCGGGGAAGTTGTGGCCGGTGTCGACGTGGAGGACGGGGAAGGGGATCGGCGCCGGCCAGAACGCCTTCGCGGCCAGGTGCAGCATGACGACAGAGTCCTTGCCGCCGCTGAAGAGCAGCACCGGCCTCTCGAGCTCGCCGACGACCTCACGGATGATGAGGATCGCCTCGGCCTCGAGTGCGTCGAGCTGGTCGAGGACGTGTGCCCCCGGCGCCTCGGCTGCCACCCCGGCGGCGGCGGTGAGGCTGGCGGTGTCGGACACGGTGGCTGCGCTCATGTGTGGATCCCGCATTCGGTCTTGGCGAGGCCGGACCAGCGTCCGGCTCGGGCGTCCTCACCCGGGGCGACCCGGCGGGTGCAGGGCTCGCACCCGATCGACGGGTAGCCGTCGAACATGAGGAGGTTGACGGGCACGGAGTGCTCGGTGGCGTATGCCGTGACGTCGTCGAGCGACCACGTCACCAAGGGGTTGACCTTGACGAGCCCGTGCTTCTCGTCGAAGGTCACGAGCGGCGTGTGGGTCCGGGTCGGGGCCTCGTCGCGGCGGACCCCGGTGACCCAGGCCTCGTAGCCGGCGAGTGTGCGGGCGAGCGGCTCCATCTTGCGCATCGCGCAGCACAGCGCGGGGTCGCGGTCGTGGAGGCTCGGACCGAACTTCGCGTCCTGCTCGGCGACGGTGAGCTCGGGCAGGACGTCGACGACGGTGACGTCGAGCTCGTCCGCGACGCGCGCACGCGTGCCGAGGGTGTCGGCGAAGTGGTAGCCGGTCTCGAGGAAGAGCACGTCGACACCGGGCGCGTGCTGCGAGACCAGGTGCGGCAGAACGCCTTCGGCCATCGAGCAGGCGACGGCGAGCGTCCCGGGGAAGGTCTCGGCGGCCCAGCGGGCGACGGCCAGCGCGTCGGTGTCGTCGAGCAGTGATCCCTCGGCGGCGAGGGCCCGCAGCTCCTCCTCGCTGCGCTTGGTGCCGGTGCCGCTGTCGGTCGTCATGTCAGGTCCTCCTCGTCGGCGCGGTGGGCCCAGGCGGCGAAGGACTCGCCCTCGGTGCGCTGGTCGACGAAGCGCCGGACGAGGCGCTCGACGTAGTCGGTGAGGTCGGTCGCGGGGACCTTGAGACCGCGGACGGTGCGCCCGAGCCCGGCCTCGTCGCGCTCGGGGGAGGCGAGGCCGCCGCCGAGGTGGACCTGGAAGCCGGGGACGCTCTCGCCGGCGTCGTCGGTCGTGATGAGGCCCTTGAGCCCGATGTCGGCGGTCTGGATGCGGGCGCACGAGTTCGGGCACCCGTTGACGTGCAGCGCGATCGGCTGGTCGAGCTCGATGCCAGCGAGGCGCTCCTCGAGTGCGGCGATGACGGCGGTCGCCGTGTCCTTGGTGTCGACGATGGCGAGCTTGCAGTACTCGATGCCGGTGCAGGCCATCGTCGAGCGGCGGAACGAGCTCGGCGTTGCGCTGAGCCCCAGATCGGCGAGCCCGGCGACGAGCACGTCGACGCCGTCGGCCGGAACGCCGAGGACGACGAGCTTCTGGTGCGCGGTGAGCCGGACGGCGTCCGCACCGACGCGCTCGACGAGGTCGGCCAGCGTCGTGAGGATCGTCCCGCTGACCCGTCCGACGGTGGGCGCGGCGCCGACATAGAACCGGCCGTCCTTCTGGGCGTGGACGCCGACGTGGTCGCCGGGTCCCTTGGCGGGTGCGGGCGGCGGGCCGTCGGGCAGGGTGCGCCCGAGGTACTCGGTCTCGAGGACCTCACGGAACTTCGCGGGACCCCACTCGGCGAGGAGGAACTTGAGGCGGGCCTTGGTGCGCATCCGCCGGTAGCCGTAGTCGCGGAAGATCGAGATGACGCCGTGCCACACGTCGGGCGCGTCCGCCTCGGAGACGAAGACGCCGATCCGCTCGGCGAGGCGCGGCGCCGTCGACAGCCCGCCACCGACCCACAGGTCGAAGCCGGGTCCCAGGTCGGGATGGACCACACCGACGAGTGAGACGTCGTTGATCTCGTGGACGACGTCGAGGCTGGGGTGCCCCGTGATCGCCGTCTTGAACTTGCGGGGGAGGTTCGACAGCTCCGGGTCGCCGAGCCAGCGGCTCGTGATCGTCCTGATCACCTCGGTGGGGTCGATGATCTCGTCGGCGGCGATCCCCGCGACCGGGCTGCCGAGGAAGGCGCGCGGGGTGTCGCCGCAGGCTTCGGTCGTCTGCAGGCCGACGGCCTCGAGCCGGCGCCAGATCTCGGGGACGTCCTCGATGGCGATCCAGTGGTACTGGATGTTCTGGCGGTCGCTGATGTCGGCGCTCTCGCGCGCGAAGTCGGTGGAGATGTCGCCGAGGACACGCAGCTGGGTGGGGGAGAGGGCCTGGCCGTCGGTGCGGACCCGGAGCATGAAGTACGAGTCCTCGAGCTCGTGCGGCTCGAGCTGCGCGGTGCGCCCGCCGTCGATCCCGGGCTTGCGCTGCGTGTAGAGACCCCACCACCGGAACCGGCCGTGGAGGTCGTCGCCCGGGATGGAGTCGAACCCCTCGCGCGCGTAGGTCGTCTCGATCCGCTCGCGGACGTTGAGCCCGTTGTCCTCGGCCTTGAACGCCTCGTTCGGGTTGAGCGGCTCGCGACCGTCGACAGCCCACTGGCCGTTGGACCGGCCGGTGCGCGGCGGTCGCAGGGTGCGGCCGGAGGCGACGCTCGTCATGGGGTCCTCGATCCGTGATAGGTGCCGAATGCTGATCGAAAGCATAAGAGCGAGTTATGGCACCCGGAGAGGGTGGTCCACGATGTGGCCGCGCCGAGACAGGTCCTCGACACCTTTCACCGGGGTATCATCGAACACATGTTCGACCCCTCGACGCCGCCTCCACTGCGGCGCTCGGCGAGCCCGGGTGCACCCGGGGGGTCGCGCCGGCCGGGGCCGCCGGGCTGGCCCGACCGCGTCCCGCCGCCCGAGGCGCCGGGCTGGCAGGTGCCGGCCGTCGGCTGGCTGCTCGACCACTGCCCGTCGGACTACCGCATGTATGCCGTGTGGCGCCGTCACCCGGTCGCCCTCGCCTGGGTGACCACGCACCACCTGGACGCCCAGCTGGGAGCGATGCGGACGGCATACAGGGGGCTTCGGGTCGACCTCGCCGACCACGTCGAGCCCGAGGGGATCGCGGCCTCGCTGGCGGCGCTCGAGGCCGAGGGTGCCCGGCTCGTCGCGGCCCGCCGGGCGGCCGGTCTGCTCCTCGAGGCCATGCAGGGGCACACGTTCGTGCCGCGCCTCTGAGGGTCCCTTGACCGAGGTATACGTTGAGTAAGGAGTTGCCCAAGTCCCTTCCGTGGCGACATCAGGAGCGGTTGTGATGAAGGAGTCGCGCCGCCCGCGCGACGTCTCTCGACACGACAAGGAAGTCCCCATGCGTCGATCGCTCTCCGCACTCGCCTGCCTCGCCACGGGCTCGGCCGTGCTGGCCACCGCCCTCCCGGCGACCGCCCGCCCCGCCGACCCCATCGGTCCACTCCGCCAGCTCGACGTCGCCTCGGTCGGCGCCAGCGCGGAGCAGGCCCTGCGCTCCGCGCCGGGTCTCGTGCGGCTCGCGGCCGGGGAGGACCTCGTGGCGACGTCGGCGGTCGGTGAGGCGTCCGGCGTGCGGCACGTCCGGATGAACCGCTCCTACCATGGGCTGCCGGTCCTCGGTGGCGACCTCGTCGCGCACCTCGGCGCCGACGGCGACGTCGACTCGGTGAGCCAGACGCTCACCGCGCCTCTGAGCATGAGCACCTCACCCACGATCTCGGCCGCGAAGGCGCGCTCGGCGGCAGCCGCGACCCTTCCTGCGGGAGTCTCCCTCGACAAGGCGGCTCCGACCCTGGCGGTCGACGCCATCGCGGGCACGCCCCGGCTCGTCTGGGACGTCCGCGCCAGCGGTGTCCGCGAGAGCGGCACCCCGAGCCGGCTGCACACGTGGGTCGACGCGACCACGGGCTCCGTCGTCGGGTCGGCCGACGAGATCCACGAGGCCGACGGCAGCGGGGCGTCGCTCTACAGCGGCACGGTGACGATCCAGACGACGCTGTCCGGCTCGACCTACCAGCTCAAGGACACGACCCGGGGCAGCTCGCAGGTCACCGACATGGGCAACAAGACCGACAGCGCGTTCTGCACGGTCCTCGGCGTCGGCTGCTCGACCGGGACGCTGTTCACCGATCCCGACAACGTCTGGGGCAACGGCACCAACGCCAACCGGCAGAGCGCCGCCGTCGACGCGGCATACGGGCAGGCCCGCACGTGGGACTACTTCAAGAACGCCCACGGCCGCAACGGCATCTGGAACACCGGCCAGGGCTCGCCGAGCCGGGTGCACTACGGCTCGAACTACGTCAACGCCTTCTGGGACGGCAAGCAGATGACCTACGGCGACGGCGACGGCAGCTCGTTCGGCCCGCTCGTCTCGCTCGACGTCGCCGGGCACGAGATGAGCCACGGAGTCACCGAGAACTCGGCGAACCTCACCTACTCCGGCGAGTCCGGCGGCCTCAACGAGTCGACGAGCGACATCTTCGGCTCGATGGTCGAGTTCAGCGCGAACAACCCGAACGACCCGGGCGACTACCTCATCGGTGAGGAGTTCGACCTCGCCGAGGGCCTCGGCTTCCGCCGCATGGACAACCCGAGCAGCGACGGCAAGTCGGTCAACTGCTGGAGCTCGTCGGTGGGCAACCTCGACGTCCACTACTCCTCGGGCGTCGGCAACCACTTCTTCTACCTGCTCGCCGAGGGCTCGGGTGCCAAGACGTTCGGCGGCAAGGCGCACAGCTCGACGACGTGCAACGGCTCGACGCTGACCGGCATCGGGCGGGACGCCGCGGCGAAGATCTGGTACCGCGCGCTCACCGTCTACATGACTTCCTCGACGAACTACGCCGGGGCGCGCACCGCCACGGTCAAGGCGGCCGGTGACCTCTACGGCGCCACGTCGTCGCAGGCCACGGCGGTCGCCCAGACCTGGGACGCGGTCTCGGTGAAGTAGGAACGGCGGGGCGGTCACGGGCTCCACACCCTTCCCGCACGTCGGGGAGAGGTGTGGGGCCCGTGAATGTTTCGTGCAGGGGTGGGCGCCAGCCCGGTGGGGGAGCAGTGCCGTGCCGGAGAGCACCTAGACTTCTGCGGATGGACATCGGCACCGAGAGGGAGAGCGCGTGAGCGTGTTGGAGCGCATCCAGGGACCTGACGACCTCAAGGCCCTGACCCGACCCGAGCTGGAGACGCTGGCCGGCGAGATCCGGACCTTCCTCGTCGACGAGGTCTCCCGCACCGGCGGCCACCTCGGCCCCAACCTCGGCGTCGTCGAGCTGACCATCGCGATCCACCGGGTCTTCGACAGCCCGCGCGACTCCGTGGTCTTCGACACCGGCCACCAGTCCTACGTCCACAAGCTCCTCACCGGTCGCCACGACTTCTCGGGGCTGCGCAAGCAGGGCGGGCTCTCGGGCTACCCGAGCCGCGCCGAGTCCGAGCACGACGTCGTCGAGAGCTCGCACGCGTCGAGCTCGCTGTCCTGGGCCCACGGCATCGCGGCCGGACGTGTCGTCACGGGCGAGCGTGACCGGCATACGGTCGCTGTCATCGGCGACGGGGCGCTCACGGGAGGCATGGCCTGGGAGGCGATCAACAACATCGCCGCCGAACGCGACCTGCCGCTCGTCATCGTCGTCAACGACAACGAGCGCTCCTACGCACCGACCCGCGGCGGGCTTGCCGACAAGCTGTCGACGCTGCGCACGACCCGCAACTACGAGCGGGTCCTCGACTGGGGCAAGTCGACTCTGCACCGCACGCCGGTCGTCGGCGGCGCGATGTACGAGACGCTGCACGGGGTCAAGAAGGGCCTCAAGGACATCGTCGCGCCACAGGGCCTCTTCGAGGACCTCGGCCTCAAGTACATCGGTCCGGTCGACGGGCATGACGAGCCCGCCGTCGAGCAGGCGCTGCGCCGCGCCCGGGCGTTCGGAGGGCCGGTGCTCGTCCACGTCATCACCCAGAAGGGCAAGGGCTACGACCCGGCCGTCAACGACGAGAGCGACCAGTTCCACGCCGTCGGCGTCATCAACCCCGAGACCGGGCTGCCGCTCGAGATCTCCGGTCGCAGCTGGACCGACGAGTTCAGCGACGCCCTCGTCGAGCTCGGGGAGGAGCGCTCTGACGTGGTGGCGATCACCGCCGCGATGATGATCCCCGTCGGGCTCGACGCGTTCGCGAAGCGCTTTCCCGAGCGGACGTTCGACGTCGGCATCGCCGAGCAGCACGCGACGACGATGGCCGCCGGACTCTCGTATGCCGGCCTCCACCCTGTCGTCGCGATCTATGCCACCTTCCTCAACCGCGCCTTCGACCAGCTGCTCATGGACTGCGCGCTGCACCGCGCCGGGGTCACGTTCGTGCTGGACCGCTCGGGGATCACCGGGCCGGACGGCGCCTCGCACCACGGCATGTGGGACATGTCGCTCGTCGGCGTCGTGCCGGGCCTGCACCTCGCCGCACCGCGTGACGGTGAGCAGATCCCCAAGGCGCTCCGTGCAGCGGTCGACATCTCCGACGCCCCCTCGGTCATCCGCTTCCCCAAGGGGTCGGCGGGCGACTCGATCGAGGCGGTCCGGTCGGTTGGTGGCGTCGACGTGTTGGCCGAGCCGGACGAGGGGGAGGTCGACCTGCTGCTCGTCGGTGTCGGGTCGATGGCGGCCACCGCGCTCACCGTGGCCGACAAGCTCTCGGCCGAGGGGCTGCGGGTCCGGGTTGTCGACCCGGTGTGGGCGCTGCCCGTGAACCCGGTGGTCGGCGAGATGGCCGGTGCTGCCGGTCGAGTCGCCGTCGTGGAGGACAACTCGGTGTCGGGTGGAGTCGGCTCGCACGTCGTGCAGGCGCTGCGGGACAGCGGTTCCGACGTCCCGGTCGACCTCTTCGGACTGCCGCGCGAGTTCCTCGACCACGGCTCCCGCGGCCAGGTCCTCGACCGCGTCGGCCTCACGCCCGAGGCCATCTCGACGAGGCTCCTCGACACCCTGCGCTGACCCGAGAGGACACTGACAGCCCACGTCGAAAGGGCCATGGACAACCTTCGGGGTCCGTGCTGACCTGCTGGGATGAACGTGCTCGTGGTGGGTGCGAACGGACAGCTCGGTTCGGCCTGTTGTCGTGCACTGGCCGAGCGGGGTCATACGGTGCGCGGGTCGGTGAGGGCGTTGGAGCGCGCCGTCGACCTCACGGGCGTGGAGCTCAGGGTGGCGGACCTGGCCCGTGCACCCGACCTCGACGACCTCCTCTCGGGGATCGACGTCGTCGTCCTCACCGCCAACACCGCGGTCCCGCGAGCCGGGGACGACGTCGAACGCTTCGTCGAGGGCGAGCACCGGCTCATCGACGCAGCGGCACGCCACGGGGTCCGACGCATCGTCCTCCCGTCGATCCCGGAGACAGACGTGGACTCGGCTGTGCCCATCGTCTCGGAGCGGCGTCAGCTGGAGGAGCGCGTCCTCGAGACGGTCCCCGGCTCGGTCGTCCTGAGGCTGCCGCCCTTCATGGAGGTCTGGCTGGCCCTCGTGGGGTCCGCGGTGCCGCTGCGCGGTGAGCCGCACGCGACGATCGGCCGGCCGTCGCCCTTCCTGAGGACCTTCAGACGGCTCACCGGGACGCTGGTCGAGCGACGTGGTCTCATGCTCGTGCCGGGCCCGACCCGACACCGGCAGGCCTTCATCGCCGTCGCCGATGCTGCAGCCGCCTGCGTGAAGGCCGTCGAGCGGGACGACGTCGCCGGACAGGTCCTCGACGTCGCCGGCCCACAGGTGCTGACCTGGGACGACGTCGCTCGCACCTACTCCGACGTCCTCGGGCGACCGGTCCGGGCCGTGTCGGCGCCGACTGCGGTCTTCGCAGCACTTTCGGCCGTGCTGCGCAGGGTCGCCGAGGTTCCGTCGCGCACGATGGCACTCAACAGGTTCGTCGGCTCGTCCGAGTCCGCCTGGCACGAGCCGGGTGGCGGACTGGTCGACGTCGAGGAGATGACGACCGTCGAGGCGTTCCTCCGCCGCAAGGCCGCGCTGCCTTCGACCCCGTCGACCGTGGTCTGAGCGGGTCAGCCGCCCACTGCACACAGGATCAGGCGCGATGTGGGTCCGGAACCCATGAGCGGGTGGTGGGCGGACGGCATACGGTGCTCGTCCGGGGGTGGCACCCAGCGGCCCGACGCGCGGAGGTGAGCCAGTGAGAGTCGTCCCGGCCTTCACGGTGGAGGTGGACGCGGGGACCCTCGCCGTCCACGACCTCACACCCGGTGCCACCCGCGTCGACGTCCCGGTGGTCCTCGCGCTCCACGGCATCACGGCCAACGGCCTCGCCTGGCAGACGCTCGCGGACGAGCTCGTGCGGCGCCACGGCGTCGGGGGAGTGCGCGTCCTCGCGCCGGACCTGCGCGGCCGGGCCGCGAGCCGTGGCGTCCCGGGCCCCTACGGCATCGCGACCCACGCGGCCGACACGTCGGCGATCGCCTCGGCCTTCGGCGGCCACCCGGTCCTCGTCGGTCACTCGATGGGGGCGTTCGTCGCTGCCTCGGCCGCGGCCAAGGACCCCGACCGCTACCGGGCGCTCGTCCTCGTCGACGGGGGACTGGGCTTCCCCGTCCCGGCCGGCCGCGACGTCGACGCGGCCCTGTCCGCCGTCATCGGTCCGGCGATGACCCGGCTCTCGATGGTCTTCGACTCGCCCGACGACCACCTCGCCTTCTGGCGGCGGCACCCCGCCGTCGGTCCGCTGCTCGATGGGCCGACCGGGCTGTGGCTGCGCCGCTACCTCGACCACGACCTCGTCGAGGGGCCGGACGGGTGGCGGTCGAGCTGCATGCTCGAGGCGGTGCGTGCCGACGGCCGTGACGTCCTCGTCGACCCCGACACCCTCGCAGCGGCCACTCGCGCGGTCGAGGCAGGCGTCCCCACCGAGCTGCTCTGGGCGAGCCGCGGCCTGCTCGACGAGCCGCAGGGCCTCTATGACGAGGGACGACTGCGTGCCCTCGCGTTGCCACCGACCCTGCGCACCAGCGAGGTCCCCGACTCCAACCACTACTCCGTCATCCTCGAGCCCGCAGCCATCACGCGCCTCGCCGACACCGTCGACCGCCTGCTCCCTGACGCCGACTGAGCTCAGACGCGTTCGGCGAGGTGTGCCCGAAGGGCGACGTAGACCTTGCGGATCCCGATGGCGCGCTGGAGGTCGTCCTCGACGCGGCTGAAGAACTCGCGCCGGTAGTTCTGGTCGATGACCGCCTGCACGGTGAAGTAGAGCCCGGCGAACCCCGACAGGAACACCGCGACCGAGAACAGCTCGTTGCTCACGAGGTGCAGGCCACCGGTCTCATACGTCGGCGGGTGCCCGACCCACGACTCGATGACCTCGGGACGGATCGCGATCGAGCCGAAGACGACGAAGACGCCGAAGACGATGAAGGCCAGGCTCACGACCTGGATCGCCTGGGTGACGAACAGCATGAGCAGCAGGTTGTTGCGCTCCAGCCCACGCAGCCGGATCCCCGCCACCTCGCTCGCGAGCTGCGGCTCCTCGAGGATCTCTCGGGCCGCCGAGGCGACCGGGGTCCCCTCACACGAGGCGACGAGCCGCTCGCCCTCGACCTCCGCGCCGAGCCGGCTGATCTCCTTGTCGAACGACGGCGCGAGGAACGCCACCGCGAGGACGACGAAGACCGCCACGCTCGACCACAGCAGCGCGCGGCTCAGCGACGACGCGACCTGCCACACCTCGGTGTTGATGAAGAGGAAGGTGATGAAGAGCAGGAGGAACGGCAGCGCCCGGGTCGCCAGCGGCACGAGCAGCGACCGTGAGCCCCACGCGTGGGCGAGCGCCCAGCGGCCGATGACGGGGACTCGGAACACCTCGACCCCGCGCAGCAGGACGACGACGACCGCGGCGAAGAGGCCCAGCCCGATCGCAGCTGGCCACGACCACGACACGACCCGCCAGAGCACAGCTGCCGCCGCGCCCGTCACGAGTGCGACGCCCGTCCAGAGCAGCACTGAGGCCGGAGCGAGCGCACGGCGGATCGAGGCCGGGCGCGAGGCGACGAAGTAGGGAAGCCCGTGGTCGTCGAACCAGCTCTCGCACTTCGCGACGTCGTTGGGGGTGAGCACGAGGCACAGCCTGTCAGGTCGGCGCCTCCGCACGGCGCAGGCTCAGCTTGCGACGAGGTGACGCAGCCGCAGGGCCAGCTGGAGCTCGAGCGCGCGGTCCGGTGACTGCCAGCCGTCGCCGACGAGGCGGGTGATCCGCTCGAGCCTCTGGGCGACGGTGTTGGTGTGGACGTGCAGGCTCGTCGCGGCGTGCCGCGGGCTCGACCCCGCGAGGAAGTAGGCCTCGAGGGTGCCCACGAGGTCGGTGCCCCGCGCCTCGTCGTAGTCGACGAGCGACCCGAGGACGGAGTCGACGTATGCCGTCACCTCCGGTCGCGTGCCCACGATGAGTCCCGCGAACCCCAGCTCCGCCGCGGAGGCGCCGTCGCCTCGCCGGCCGAGCGCGACGAGAGCCTCGGCGGTCCGTAGGGCCTCCGTGTGCGCGGCGGCGAGGTCGGCCATGAGGGTCGAGCGTGACTCGTCCACCGGGCCCGCGGCGCCGACCGTGACGCAGTGGCTGCGGGAGAGCCGGGCGGCGAGGTCGGCTGCGAGAGAGCCGGGTTCGTCGCCGGGGACGAGGGTGACGACGTGCCCGTCGACCTCGCCGACGAGCGCCTGCCCGCCGAGGGCTGCGTTGACGGCGAGGACGAGCGAGCGTGCGCTGCCGCCGTCGTCCCGACGGACCGCGAGGAGGCAGGAGGGCTCGCGCAGGTCGAGTCCGAGCGATCGGGCGGCGGGCACGAGGACGGCCGCGTCGCCATGACCGCCGACGAGGCCGGCGACGAGGTCGGTGCGCTGCTGCTGGCGGGCCTCGGCACGGTTGCGCTCACCGAGGAGGACGAGTGCGGTGACGACCGCGGCACGCTCGACGGTGCGCTCGTCGGACTCGTCCATCGTCGAGACGTCGCCGATGACGAGGTAGCCGATGGCCTCGCCGGTCGCGGTGATGCCGATGGCCCACACGTCGTCGCCGAGCCGGGAGAGGCGGACCCCGTCGGCCCGTTCGACCACCTCGGCAGCGAGGGCGTGAAGGGCGTCACCGCTGGGAGGGTCGTCGCCGGCGACACTGCGTGGGGTGCCTTCGTCGTCGAGGAGGAGAGCCCAGCCGCCGAGGAGGCGGGTGAGCGAGTCGGTGAGGTCGTCGACGCCGCCGCCCTCGAGGACGATCTCGGCGAACCGGTCGTGGGCCGCCGCGGCCCGCTCGATGCCGGCGGCGTAGCGGCTCACGCTATCGGTCGCCTCGGACAGGGCGGCGAGGGTGCGCGCCGACTCCTCGGCCGCGCGGACCTGGACGATCGTGACGGCGGCCAGCGCGGCGAGCGAGCCGAGCAGGGCGACCTCGTCGTGGGTGAAGGGTCGCGGGGTGCGGTTCGAGGCGAAGAGGACGCCGACGAACTCGTCCTTGACGATGAGGGGCGTCCCGCAGATGGCGACGAGGCCCTCGTCGCCGACGGCCCCGTCGATCGAGCTCGTGTGCTTGAAACGGGCGTCCTCGAAGTAGTCCGCCGTCCAGTAGGGCTTGCGCGACTGGGCGACGAGGCCGCCGAGCCCGGCGCCGAAGTCGAGGCGCACGACCTGGAACTTCGCCGACACCGAACCTGCGGTGGCCCGCATGTAGGTGTCCTCGTTCACGGGGTCGTAGAGCGTGAGGTAGGCGACGTCGGTGCCCATGAGGGCTCGGGCCCGCCGGACGATCGCGTCGAGGACGACGGACGGGTCGCTCATCGAGGCCAGCTCGCCGGCGGTGTCGACGAGGGCGGCGAGCTGCTGCTCGCGGCGGCGCTGGACGTCGAAGGCTCCGGCGATGCGCAGCGCGAGGTCGCGGGCGTGCGGGTCCACGTCGAGTGCGGCGAGGTCGGCGGCCGAGGCCCCGGAGGCGAGCAGCTCGAGCAGGCGCGTCCCTGCATCCACGTCGTCGTGCATGTCGCCGATCCTAGGGGCCGCCCGCGCGGCACGCATGGGTCGTCGCGCCATGAGCCGGGCGAGACAGTGGTGGGGGACACCATGAGCGCCGCCGAGGGCCCGTCCTAGGGTGAGGCCTCACCGACCGCAGAACTCCTGCGGTGCGGAGCACAAGGAGGTGCAGGTGAGTCCGAGCGCATCGACGTCCACGTCCACGACGACGGCGTCCGCGTCCAGCCCGGGGACGACCATGCTGCAGACGGTCGGCCTGACGAAGGACTTCCGCGGGTTCACCGCCGTCAACTCGGTCGACCTCGACGTCGCCGAGGGCACGATCCACGCCCTCGTCGGCCCCAACGGCGCCGGCAAGACGACCCTCTTCAACCTCCTCACCGGCTTCCTGGCCCCCACGTCGGGCCAGATCCTTCTGCGCGGGACCGACATCGCGGGCAAGCAGCCGGAGCAGATCGCCCACATGGGCGTCGCCCGCTCCTTCCAGATCACGAGCCTCTTCGAGCAGATGACGCTGCTCGAGCACCTCGAGCTCGCCCTGGCCTCACCGACCGGTCTCGGCTACCGCTTCTGGTCCTCGCGCAAGCAGCTGGGCCGCTTCAAGGCGCGGGGCATGGAGCTGCTGGAGGAGGTGGGCCTGGCCGACCGCAGCGGCGTCACCGCCGGGTCGCTCGCCTACGGACAGAAGCGGGCCCTCGAGATCTCGCTGGCCCTCGCCAACGACCCGGCGCTGCTCCTCCTCGACGAGCCGACCGCCGGCATGGGCCTCGAGGACGTCGACCGCACCATTGCCCTCGTCAAGAAGGCCTCGAAGGGCCGCACGGTCGTCTTCGTCGACCACAACATGCACGTCGTCGGGTCGCTCGCCGACCGCGTCACGGTGCTCCAGTCCGGCGAGGTGCTCGCCGAGGGGACCTATGACCAGGTGAGGAACGACGAGCGGGTCATCACGGCATACCTCGGAGACACGGGAGGCGAGCATGGCTGAGCCGGCCACGACCACGAAGACAGAGCAGGCCCGCACCACGACGCCGCTGCTCGCGGTCGAGAAGCTCTCCGCCTTCCACGGCGAGGCGCAGGCGCTGCGCGAGGCCTCGCTCGACGTCGCGCCCGGCGAGGTCGTCACGCTCGTCGGGCGCAACGGCGCCGGCAAGACGACCCTGCTGCGCTCGATCATGGGCCTGCACCGCAACGTCCGAGGCTCGGTGACCTTCGACGGCAAGACCCTTGACGGCCGGTCCGCCGACAAGCGGGCCCGCGCCGGACTCGGCTGGGTGCCCGACGACCGCGGCATCTACGCGACGCTCACCGTCGCCGAGAACCTCAGCCTTCCGCCCGTCGTCGACAAGGACGCGGCGTGGAGCCTGGGCCGGATCTACGAGCACTTCCCGGTGCTGCGCGAGCGCCGCGACTTCCCGGGGACCAAGCTCTCCGGTGGTGAGCAGCAGATGCTCGCCATGGCGCGACCGCTGCGTGCCGGGTCGCGGCTCCTCCTCCTCGACGAGCCGAGCGAGGGCCTCGCCCCCGTCATCGTCGACAAGATCGGCGAGATCATCCGCGACATCAAGAGCCAGGGCGTCGCGGTCCTGCTCGTCGAGCAGAACGTGAGGTTCGCGGGCACGGTGGCCGACCGCCACAACCTGCTCGCGCAAGGGGAGATCGTCGAGAGCCTCCCCAACGAGGAGTTCCGCTCCCGCACCACGGAACTGCTCCAGCACCTCGGCATGTAGGTCGGTCCGCGCACCAGCGCCTCCGCCCCCACACCCGCGCCGCCGCATCCTCGCGACGGACCGCACCCCACGACAACCGCACGACTCACAGTTGACCGCCGGGCACGGCATACACACCCCAGGAGGGGCACATGCGACACACCAAGATGACGACGCTCGCGGCGATGGTGGCCGGCTCCGGTCTCCTGCTCTCCGCATGCGGCAGCGCCGGCGGCGGCCCGTCCTCGGGCGGCGGCAAGATCAGCGACGACAAGATCGTGCTCGCGGTCCTCAACGACCAGTCGGGCGTCTACAAGGACCTCTCCGGCCCCAACTCGGTCGAGGCCGTGAAGATGGCGGTCGAGGACTGGAAGGCCAAGCACAAGGACGACGCGGTCTCCAAGAACATCGAGGTCGTCACCGCCGACCACCAGAACAAGCCCGACATCGCCAACACCAAGGCGCAGGAGCTCTACGACCGGCAGAAGGCCGACATCATCCTCGACGTCCCGACCTCGTCGGCTGCCCTTGCGGTCGCGACGCAGGCCAAGACGAAGAAGAAGGTCTACATCAACATCGGCGCCGGCACGACCGCGCTCACCGGTGCGCAGTGCAACAAGTACACGTTCCACTGGGCCTACGACACCTACATGCTCGCCAAGGGCACCGGTGGCACGCTCACGAAGAACGGCGGCTCCAAGTGGAACGTCGTCTACCCCGACTACGCCTTCGGCCAGGACATGACGAAGTCCTTCGAGGCGCAGGTCACCGGCGCCGGCGGCACCGTCGGCCAGAAGGTCCCGACGCCGTTCCCCAACGACAACTTCGCCACCTACATCACCAAGGCAGCCGCCGACAAGCCCGACGTCATCGGCACCATGCACGCCGGTGGTGACCTCATCAACTTCGTCAAGCAGTACAACCAGGCCGGCATCAGCGACCAGATCAAGCTCGCCGTGGGCCTGATGTTCATCACCGACATCCACAGCCTGGGCGCCGACCAGTTCAAGGGCGTGACCTTCACCGACGCGTGGTACTGGAACTTCGACGAGCAGAACCGCGAGTGGGCCGACAAGTTCCAGGCCAAGACCAAGACCCGCCCGTCGTTCGCGCACGCCGCGAACTACTCCGCGGCCTTCAACTACCTCGAGGCCGTCCAGGAGGCCGGCTCCGACACCGGTGACGACGTCGTCGCCAAGCTCGAGGGCAAGAAGATCAACGACGTCTTCCTCCGCAACGGCGAGGTCCGCAAGGGCGACCACCGCGTCATCCACGACGTCTACCTCGCCGAGGTCAAGCCCCAGTCCGAGGTCAAGGAGGAGTGGGACTACGAGAAGATCGTCGCCACCATCCCCGCCGCCGAGGCCTTCAAGCCGGAGGCCGAGTCCGGCTGCTCCATGTGAGCCGCTGACTCCACCAACCGGAACTCCTAGAGGTCATCAGAGGTAGGCGATGAGCGCATTCATCCAGTACACCCTGCAGGGTCTGGCGACGGGCGGGTTCTACGCCCTCGCCGCCCTCGGGCTGGCCGTCATCTTCGGCGTCATGGGGGTGGTCAACTTCAGCCACGGCGCCATGTACATGCTCGGTGCCGTCGGCTCGGCCGTGCTCCTCGACGTCGCGGACGTGCCGTTCTGGGGTGCGCTCGTCATCGTCCCGATCCTGCTGTTCCTCTTCGGCATCCTCGTCGAGCGCCTGCTCGTGCGGTGGCTCCTCGGGCTCGACCCGCTCTACAACTTCCTCCTCACGTTCGGTCTCACGCTGCTCATCGTCGACCTCGTCAAGCGCCGCTACGGCGTCTCGGGGCTGCCGTACGAGCTGCCGGCCGGGCTCGAGGGGCGGGTGAGCGTGGGCGGGTTGAGCCTGTCGAGCTACCAGCTGTTCGCGGCGTTCTTCTCGGTGGCGCTCTGCCTCGCCGTGTGGATGCTGCTCACGAAGACGCGGATCGGCATGATCGTGCGCGCCTCCACCGAGGACGCCGAGCGCACCCGCGCCCTCGGCATCAACGTCGGGCGCTGGGTCACGCCGGTCTTCGGCTTCGGCATCGCCCTGGCCGGTGTGGCAGGGGTCCTCGCGGCCCCGTTCCGCGCCATCACCGCCGACATGGGCAGCAACTTCATCATCATCCTGTTCGCCGTCGTCGTCATCGGCGGGCTCGGCTCGATCCTCGGCGCGGTGGTCGCCGGGTTCCTCGTCGGGCTCGTCGAGGCGTACGGCCAGGCCTACGCGCCGTCGTTCGCGCAGGTCCTCATCTTCGTCCTCATGGCAGCGGTCGTCCTCGTCCGCCCGGCGGGACTCTTCGGTCGCGAGGAGGCCTCATGAGCGCCCAGCTCACCGAGACGACGCGGGTCGAGACCGCGGCGTCGTCCGCACCCGAGCGCAAGGTCAACCCGTTCCTGCGGGCCGGCCTGCTCCTGCTCGCGCTGCTCGTCGTGCTCGCCCTGCCCTGGTACATCTACCCGCCGGTGGCGATGGACATCCTCGCGTGGGGCCTGTTCGCCATCTCGATCGACCTGCTCCTCGGCTTCACCGGTCTGCTGAGCTTCGGTCACGCCGCCTTCTGGGGCACGTCGGCCTACGTCACCGGCATCATCGCCATCCGCAGCGGGCTGCCGTTCCCGGTCGCGGTGCTCGGCGGCGCGATCGTCGCGATGCTGCTGGCCGTGCCGACGGGGTACCTCGCGGTGCGCCGCACAGGCATCTACTTCGCGATGGTGACGCTGGCCTTCGCGCAGATGCTCTTCTTCATCGCCAACCAGGCCCGCGACCTCACCGGTGGCGAGAACGGCCTCCAGGGCATCCCGAAGTCGTTCTTCGGCGTCGAGCTCGTCGAGACCGACCCGTTCTACTTCTACTACGCCGCACTGCCGCTCATCCTGCTCGGGGCGTTCGCCGCCTGGCGCACGGTGTCGTCGCCCTTCGGCCGAGTCCTGCTCGCCATCCGCGACAACCCGGCCCGGGCGCGGGCGCTCGGCTACGACGTCGAGCGCTACAAGATCATGGTCTTCGTCATCTCGGCGGGGATCGCCGGTCTCGCCGGTGGCGTCTTCTCGGTGAGCCACGGCTTCGCCTCCCTCCAGGAGCTCATCTGGACGACGTCGGGCAAGGTCGTGCTCATCACCGTCCTCGGCGGCATCGGCACGCTGTGGGGTGGGCCGCTCGGCGCCGCCGTCGTCGTCATCCTCGAGGACCAGCTCGCCTCGTCGGGCTTCAACGGCATCGGCATCATCACCGGCACGATCTTCGTCCTCATCGTCCTGCTCTTCCGCAAGGGCATCTGGGGCACGGGTGCCGACCTCATCGCCAAGGTGCGCAACCGCGGCGCCTCGTCCAGGGCCGGGCGACGCGATGCTTGACGGCCGCACCGCCCTCGTCACGGGCGCCGGCAGCGGCATCGGCGCGGCGGTCGTCGAGCGGCTGGCGTCCTCCGGGGCGCGGGTCCACGCCGTCGACATCGACGGCGACGGCCTCGACAAGCTCGTCGCCCGCGTCGGTGACGGCCGCGTGACGCCCTGGGTCGTCGACCTCTCGGACCTCGACGCGCACGACACGCTGCCCACCGACGTCGACATCCTCGTCAACAACGCCGGCATCCAGCACGTCGCGCCGGTGCACGAGTTCCCGGTCGACGAGTTCGAGCGGATCCACCGGATCATGCTGCTCTCGCCCTTCCGGCTCGTGCGAGCCTGCCTCCCACACATGTATGCCGGCGGCTGGGGTCGCGTCGTCAACGTCTCGTCGGTGCACGGGCTGAGGGCGAGTGCCTTCAAGTCCGCCTACGTCGCTGCCAAGCATGGGCTCGAAGGCCTGAGCAAGGTCGTCGCGCTCGAGTCCGGTGACAAGGGCGTGACGAGCAACTGCATCAACCCGGCCTACGTCCGCACGCCGCTCGTCGAGAAGCAGGTCGCCGACCAGGCCGCCGCCCACGGCATCCCCGAGTCCGACGTCCTCGAGAAGATCATGCTCACCCCGGTCGCGGTGAAGCGGTTGATCGAGCCGGTCGAGGTCGCCGACCTCGTGGCCTTCCTCTGCGGGCCGTCGTCGGACTCGATCTCGGGATCGTCGTTCACGATGGACGGCGGCTGGACCGCCCACTGAGTTGCAGCAGGCCGCTGGCGATGGTCAGTCTCGCCAGATTGGCACATGGCGTCGACGGCTCACCCGGTGGCACTCGAGCGTCGTATCGGCGAATCGTTCGATGACGTTCTCCGGGCCGGTCACCAAGAGCGAGTCTGCGTATGCGGGCCCTTCGATGGTGGTCTCGCCGCATGCCGCTCGGCCGGCGAACCCTTCGGACACCCAGTGTTCTTCCAGCAGTTCAAGGAGTGGGGCATGTGATGGTTCCATTGCGCATGATTTCTTGCGCCTCGTCCGACCATTCCGCCGAGGCCCACCACGTCCATGACCGCGTCGCTAGCTCTTGCGCCATCAATGCGTACTTCAGTTGGGAGGCAGTGATGTCGTCAATCTTCCCGGCTGCTGCGGAGGGCAGCGACCCCGAGTCGACCCCTGGTCGCAATTCGACCAAGCGTGACCAGCTCGTGTAGCCGTCGATCTCTTCCCCATATTGCGTCAGGCTTGATATCTCGGTCCACGTGCAGAGTCAGCCGTCGGGCAGGCGCCCAGGGAGCAGAATGCGCAGTGTCGGGGTCATCGGTTCACCTCGCATCTCTCATGAATCGCCACGGATGACCCACGACACCACGTACGAGCGCACACCCTCAGAGAGATCCAGACTTTCCAACGTAGCGAATTCCATCGTCAGCGTCGCGACAGTTGACGCGGGGACGCCGCCGGCCTTCAGGAGCTGGTAGGTCACAAGGCGAGCCCTCAAGGGCCTTTGGCTGGTGCCAATGTCAATGTGCGGTTGATTCCAATGTGCTCGTGTGATGTCGTTGACTGCCACGGCGGCGTCGGACTTTGGCGCTTCCTCCTGCATGCGACCGTCAATGCGCCAGTAGTATTGGCTCGGTCTCAGAGTTTGCGGCCCTATTGCCGCGGTGGGAGGAGAGTCGGGTGGCGGCTCGTACGCGTCAAAGCTCAAGTTTTCAGAAGAATTTGCGGCACTACCCTCATGAGGAGAGAGGGCTTCGCATTCGGCGTAGCATCCGCTCAAGGAGAGGCAACAGAGTGCCACAATGCCCGTGCGTGTCTGTCTCATCGACACGTCACTCAGCAGGTCCAGCGGCTGTCGTTGTCCGTGTAGGCGATGTAGTTTTGGCCACTGATGACAATTCGGTGGTAACTCTCACCTAGCCAGGTGTTGGTTCCAACCCCTTTGCAGTACCACTTGGCGTTTGCGTTGGTTCGAGAGGTAAAGCGTCCGTCGTATCCGTTCGCGAGGTGGTCCCATCCGTACCAGCGGTGGCGGTACAGGTCGACGTCCACGACATTGGTGGTTGAAAACGGGCATTCAGGGCTCTTCCCAGATGAGGGTGTAGGTCGGCCGGGCGCGTCGGTCCGCAGATAGACGTCGAGGTCTCCCGACGACGGAGGTTCCTACGCCATCCATCCGAAAGACCTCGACGTGACCGACGCTACCCCGCCGGCCGGCTTCGGCCGCCCTGACCTGACCGCCTTCGCGTTTCATCCCAATCGACCCTGATCGAGTCTGCTGACCCCCTCGACGAGAACGCAGCGACATCACAGCCACCCAACCCCGACCGTCCGGGAAGCCGGGACACGTCACATGGCCTGTGCTGCGGGCGTGTCGAGTGGGTCGTCCAGGGGCGACGCAGGAGCGTCGACGCGACGTGCTGAGAGGTGGTTCCAGTCGAGCACTAGGACACCGGCTACAGGCATGGCGATAGGTCAGGAACGGCGTCGCTCCCTACGCAGGAGGGAGCGCAGAGTCTCGGCGTTCGCGTAGCCGACCCGTAGCGCGATCTCGGCGGAGGTAAGGTCCGTGGTTGCTGAGAGGTGCCGAGCTCGTTCGATGCGAAGCCGTTGGACGAAGCCGAGCGGAGTGAGGTTGAGCGCCGCACGGACTCGTCGTTCGAGGGTGCGCCGGCTGGTGCCGAGCGACTGCGCGACGAAGGCGACGTTGAACGGTTCGTCCAGGCGGGCGCGCACGAAGCGTTCGAACTCGACGACGATCGGGTCCTCGTGCCGGAGATGTTCGTAGGCGACGAAGGCCGCCTGCGACGGACGCTCGTCGATGATGAGGAGCTTGGCGACATGTTGGGCCAGGTCGGGGCTGATCGATCGCACGAGTGAGAGCGCGAGGTCGATGTGGGCGAACGCGGCGCCGGCGGTGACGAGGTTCCCGTCGACCACGACCATGGTGTCGAGATCGAGGGCGACGGTCGGATAGCGCTTCAGGAACTCCGGCCCCAGGAACCAGCTGGTCGTCGCCCGCCGATGATGCATCCGTCCGGTCTCGGCGACAGCGAACACGCCGGTGCACGCCGCGGCGATCCGGGTGGTCGCGTCGTCGAGGCGCCCGAGCGAGGCGATGACCGAACGAGCATCTCGGCTCTGGAGGGCGTCGTTGGTAGCGGCGGCCGTGAGGGTTCCAAGCGCAGGGACGACGACCACGTCGAACTCTGCGGACTCCGACAGCGGGTGGTCCACCGACAGGGTCATCGATGCCGTCGTGGTCACTCTCCGTTTCGGTCCGAGGATGGCGAGTTCGATCGGGTCGATCCGCGGGTCGACATCGCCGCGGGCTCCGTCGGCCACCCGCACGATGTCGATGACCGACGCGACAGCCGAACCGAAGCAGCCGTCGATCGCGATCAGTCCGATACGCATGGCGCGAACAATAGCAATACTGCCGTATACGCCACTTCTCACATGCCCTTGCTCGTCATACTCTGAACTCGCTTCACCAAGAAACCTCGACACCTAGGAGAACCCCTCATGTCCACACCCGCATCACTTCCGTATGCCTTCGTCGCCAAGATCGTCGCGGCCGATGGACAGCACGACGCGCTCGCCGATCTGCTCGCCGGCGCTGTCGCGCTCGCCAACGAAGAAGTAGGAACGATTGTCTGGTTCGCGGTCAGGACCCACGCCGACACCTTCTGGATCTTCGATGCATTCCCCGACGAGGCCGCTCGCGACGCCCACGCCAACGGCGCCATCGTCGCAGCCCTGATGGCCAACCAGCACCTCCTCGGCGCAGCGCCCGAGATCCTGGCGGCCGACGTCCTCGCGTCCAAGCTCCCGTAGTCCGCCAACGCACGAGACGATCGCGCCCCGCCGAGCCGTCGCTAGGTCGCGACGCAACGCCACGCTGCGTTGCCGAGCGGTGCGAGGCCTATCGGCACACGGACAGGATGCCGGCCGCGAGCGCTCAGCCGGCTAGGGGTCCGTCGCAGAGGAGAGCGACGTCGGTGTCGGGCAGAGCCGTGAGGCCAGCGCGTCGCGCGACCACCAGAACCGAACCGCCCCTGCCCTGCGTTTCCGCAGGTCAGGAGCTGTTCGCCGGAGCCGCCTGTCGGAATCGAACCGACGACCTAATCACGTCGGCTTTGCGTCTATCGCTTGATGCGCCCACTGGGCGAAGGAGCCGCTGACCTGCGCAAACGCCGAGCGTGGGGGACGCCGCCATCCGGTGGTGACCGACGACGACCGACCGTTTCACCGGAGCTTGCGGCGGCGTCGAAGCCGAGCAAGCTCCATTCCTTTAGCTCACCGCACCCTCCTCCTCGCCGGTCCCGTCGTCGTCGAAGACGTTTCAGTGGCCCGCGGTCAAGGTTCTCGAGCAACCGAACGGCTGATTTCTGACAGATTTCCCAACTTGCTCGTAGAGTCGCCGGTGTGGCGCGTGGAGACAGGTATCGGACTCGCTGAGACGGTGACGATGAACTTGCTGGTGCGGTGAACCTGCTCCGTTGGGCCGACGGTCTTCGTGAGGAGCTGTCGGTAGGGGAGGTGGGAGTTCCAGACGGTCCAGAGCTCGCCGCCGGGGGCGAGGGCGCGGGCGGCGTCGGCGAAGAGGCGCTCGGCGAGGCCGACGTGGACGGTGGCCCCGATGTGGAACGGCGGGTTGAGGACGACAAGGTTCACCGAGGCGTCGGCCAGAGTCTCGAGCGCGTCGGCGCGCACGACCGCGACGCGGTCGGCGACGCCGTTGGCCTCGGCGGTCGCGGCGGCTGAGGCCACGGCGGCTGCGGACTGGTCGGTCGCGAGCACGTGGAGGTCGGGGCGGGCGAGGGCCAGGGCGGCCGCCACGACGCCACTGCCGCAGGCGAGGTCGACGGCACGCTCGGCAACGCGCATCGACGGGATCGCGTCGAGGAGCAGCCGGGTGCCGATGTCGACCGAGGTGCCGGCGAAGACTCCGCCGTGGGCGACGACGGTGAGCCCGACGTCGTCGTGACGTTCCCGGTGTGGCCACATCGACACGACGGCCGGGCGCGGCGACGAGGCGTGCAGCACACGTGACTTCTGGCGCGCGAGGCTTGCCGAGACCTGCGAGAACGACTGTGCGAGAACGTCGTTCATCGACCGCGACATGTGCTTGACCCGACCGCCGGCGACGACCCGGACGTCCGGGTGGGCGTGGGCTGCGACGAGCGCGGCCACCTCGTCGAGTGCGTCGAGGGAGCGCGGCAGCTGGAGCAGGACGAGCCGGGCACCGTCGAGGAGCGGGGCGTCGAGCCGGTGGTGGGCGAACGGCATACGGGCTCCGTCGCGTCCGAGACCACGACGGGTGGCGTTCGCGACGAGCGCACGCTCGCCGAGGACGCCGTCCTGGTGCACGCGCACGCCCGAGGCGCCGCGCGCGAGGGCGCCGAGCGTGAGCGCGCCGTGGCGGTCGCCGATGACGACGACCTCGCCAACACCGGACGGCAACGGACCGGCCTCGTCGAGGACGAGCCGGTCCGTCGCGTCCCAGGCCTGGAGGTTCGGCGCCTCGACGTCGGGCCAGCGGCGCAGGTCGTCCCAGTCGAGCTCGTGTGCGTCCGACACCGGGTCAGATGTCGCGGAAGATCTCGATGGTCGCGCCAAGGGCGTTGAGACGCTCGGCGAGCTCCTCGTAGCCACGGTTGATGACGTAGACGTTGCGCAGCACCGACGTGCCGTTGGCGGCGAGCATCGCGAGGAGCACGACGACACCGGGACGCAGCGCCGGCGGGCACATGACCTCGGCCGGACGCCACTTGGCGGTGCGGCCGGTGATCATGACGCGGTGCGGGTCGAGCAGCTGGACCTGGGCGCCGACCTTGGTGAGCTCGGTGAGATAGATCGCGCGGTTCTCGTAGACCCAGTCGTGGATCATCGTCGTGCCCTCGGCGCACGCCGCGATGAGCGCGAAGAAAGGCAGGTTGTCGATGTTGAGGCCGGGGAAGGGCATCGGCGCGATCTTGTCGATCGGGGCCGTGAGCGAGCTCGGCAGGATCGTGATGTCGGCGAGCCGGGTGTGGCCGTTCTTGGCGAGGTACTCGTCGGAGAGCTCGTACTGCAGACCCATGCCGTCGAGGGTCGCGAGCTCGATCTCGAGGAACTCGATCGGCGCGCGCTCGATGGTGATCGAGGACTCCGTGACCACGGCGGCGGCGATGAGGCTCATGGCCTCGATCGGGTCCTCGCTGGGGGAGTAGTCGACGTCGACGTCGATCGAGTCGCGGCCGGTGACGGTGAGCGTCGTCGTGCCGACGCCCTGCACGTCGACGCCGAGCTTCTGGAGGAAGAAGCAGACGTCCTGGACCATGTAGTTCGACGACGCGTTGCGGATGACGGTCCTGCCCGGGTGCAGGGCGGCGGCGAAGAGGGCGTTCTCGGTGACGGTGTCTCCGCGCTCTGTGAGGACGATCGCACGCTCGGGACGCACCGTGCGGTCGACCTTGGCCTCGTAGAAGCCGTGCGTCGCCGTGACGTCGAGCCCGAACGACTGGAGCGCGGTGAGGTGCGGCTCGACGGTGCGGGTGCCGAGGTCGCAGCCGCCGGCGTAGGGCAGCGAGAAGGTGTCGAACTGGTGCAGCAGCGGCCCGAGGAACATGATGACGGTGCGGGTGCGGCGGGCTGCGGCGATGTCGATCGAGGCGAGGTCGAGCGTCGCCGGCGGGATGATCTCGAGGTCGCTCGTGCCCTCGAGCCACCGGACCTTGACGCCCATCGAGGTGAGCACCTCGATGATCCGGTTGACCTCCTCGATGCGCGCGAGGTTGCGCAGCGTCGTGCGGCCCTTGTTGAGCAGGGCGGCGCAGAGGAGGCCGACGGCGGCGTTCTTGCTGGTCTTGACGGGGATCGAGCCGGAGAGCTTGGCGCCACCGACGATGCGCAGGTGCTGGGGTCCGCTGTGGCCGAGGGAGACGAACTCGCTGCCGAGGGTCTCGCCGACGCGGGCGAGCATCTCGAGGCTGAGGTTCTGCCGTCCCTGTTCGATGCGCGCGACGGCGCTCTG
This sequence comes from Knoellia flava TL1, assembly GCF_000768675.1. Taxonomy (GTDB): domain Bacteria; phylum Actinomycetota; class Actinomycetes; order Actinomycetales; family Dermatophilaceae; genus Knoellia; species Knoellia flava. The sequence goes on from NZ_AVPI01000010.1 coordinate 83,260, forward strand.
GCTGGTGCCGAGCTTCTCGGCGAGCTCGTTCTGGGTCAGGCCCTGGTGGCGGCGGGCGTCCCGGATGAGGGTGCCGATCCGGGTGAGGTAGCTGGACTCAGTCATGCGTTCCAGCGTATATCGGATATGAGATAACGCAAGCCTGAGCGTCGACGCCAGAATGGGCGGACGGCATACCCGCAGATCAGGTATGCCGTCCGCCCACCTCGAGCGCTCAGGCCGGGACGCTCGCCGCGCCGGGCGGCAGGAAACGGCGGCCGAGGACCTTCTCGGAGACGCCCTCGCGGTCGAGGAGCGGGGTGAGGCCGCCGTTCCAGAACTGGAAGCCGGCGCCGGTGATGAGCGCGAGGTCGATGTCCATCGGTGCCTGCGCCACGCCCTCGGAGAGCATGAGGCCGACCTCCTCGGCGAGCACCGAGAGCACCCGCTCGCGGACCTCGGCGACGTCGAGCACGACCGGGTTCTCGGCGGTGATCTGGGCGGCCTCGACCTCCGGGTCGACGACCGGGCGACCGTCGACGAGCTGGTAGTAGCCCGGCTTGCGCATCTCGACGATCTTCTTGAGGTTGGGCGAGACGTGGAAGCGGTCGCCGAACGCGCGGTGGAGCGTCTCGCTGTTGTGCAGTGCGATCGCCGGGCCGACGAGTCCGAGCAGGACGAACGGCGGCATCGGCGCGAGACCGGCGACGGCCTTCTCGGCGACCGGCACGGGGGTGCCCTCGTCGACGATCCTGCTGAACTCGCCCATGAAGCGGCCGAGGAGACGGTTGACGATGAAGGACGCCGAGTCCTTGACGAGGATCGTCGTCTTCTTCAGGCCCTTGCCGGTGGCGAAGGCGGTCGCGAGCGACGCGTCGTCGGTCCGCTCGCCCGGGATGATCTCGAGCAGCGGCATGACGGCGACGGGGTTGAAGAAGTGCAGGCCGACGACGCGCTCGGGGTGCTCGAGGTCGGCGGCCATCTCGGTGATCGACAGCGAGCTCGTGTTGGAGGCGAGGACGCACTCGGGTGAGACGACGGCCTCCACCTCGGCCCAGACCTGCTTCTTGACCGACATCTCCTCGAAGACCGCCTCGATGACGAGGTCGGCGTCGGCGAAGCCGTCCTTGCTCGTCGAGCCGGTGACGAGACCGGTGAGGTGGTTGGCGCGGTCGCGGCCGATCTTGCCGGCCTCGAGCGACTTCGCGATCTCGCCGTGCACCCAGGCGACGCCCTTGTCGACCCGCTCCTGGTCGAGGTCGGTCATGACGACCGGCACCTTGAGGTTGCGGGCGAAGAGGAGGGCGAGCTGGCTGGCCATGAGGCCCGCGCCGACGACGCCGACCTTGGTGACCTTGCGGGCGAGTGCCTTGTCGGGGGCGCCGGCGGGACGCTTGGCGCGCTTCTGCACGAGGTCGAACGCATAGAGCCCGGCGCGGAGCTCGTCGGCCATGAGGAGGTCGGCCAGGGCCTCGTCCTCGGCCGCGAACGCCTCGTCGCGGGTGGCGGTGCGGGCTGCCTCCACGAGCGCGAGGGCGCGCAGCGGACCGGGGGAGCGGCCCGCGGTCTTGGCCATGACGAGGCCCTTGGCGGCCTTGAGTGCGGCGGCCCACTCGGCCTCGTCGCGCGAGACCTCCGGCCGCTCGACGGTGGTCTCGCCCGAGAGGACGCGGGCGGCCCAGGCGATGGACTCCTCGAGGAAGTCGGCGGGCTCGAGGAGGACGTCCCCGAGTCCGAGCTTCGCGGCGGCGGGGCCGCTCAGCATGCGGTTGGTGTTCATCGGGTTCTCGATGATGACCTTGAGCGCGTTCGCAGGCCCGACGAGGTTCGGCAGCAGGAAGCAGCCTCCCCAGCCGGGGACGAGCCCGAGGAAGGTCTCCGGCAGCGCGATCGCGGGGACGCCGGCGCTGATGGTGCGGTAGTCGCAGGACAGCGCCACCTCGACGCCGCCGCCCATGGCGGCGCCGTTGACGAACGCGAAGGTCGGCACCGGCAGGTCCATGATCGCGGCGAACGCGGCGTGGCCGGCCCGGGCGATCTCGAGCGCCTGCTCACGGCTGCTGACGGTCGGGACGCCGGAGAGGTCGGCGCCGACCGCGAAGATGAACGGCTTGCCGGTGATGCCGACGGCTTGGATCTCCCCGGCCTCGGCGCGGCCGCGCAGGGTGTCGACGGCGCGGTGGAGCTCGGCGATGCCTTCCGGCCCGAAGGTGTTGGGCTTGGTGTGGTCGAAGCCGTTGTCGAGGGTGATGAGTGCGAGCGTCCCGCCGTCGCCGGGGAGGGCGACGTCCTGGACGAGGGCGTGGGTGACGACCTCGCCGCGCGGCGCGCGCTCGGCGGGCGTGTCGGCCTGCGCCTCGACGGGTGCGTCCGTGGTCGTGGTGGTGGCGGCCATGTCAGGCGTCCTTCCCGTAGTCGGCGTGGTGCGGGTTCTCCCAGATGACCGAGCCACCCATGCCGATGCCGATGCACATCGCGGTGAGGCCGTAGCGGACCTCCGGGTGCTCCTCGAACTGGCGGGCGAGCTGGGTCATGAGGCGCACGCCCGAGGAGGCGAGCGGGTGGCCGGTGGCGATGGCGCCGCCGTACTCGTTGACGCGCGGGTCGTCGTCGGCGATGCCGAAGTGGTCGAGGAAGGCGAGCACCTGGACGGCGAACGCCTCGTTGAGCTCGAAGAGGCCGATGTCCTCGATCGTCAGCCCGGCCTTGGCGAGCGCCTTCTCTGTCGCGGGAACCGGGCCGATACCCATGACCTCGGGCTCGACGCCGACGAAGCCGAACGACACGAGCCGCATCTTCACCGGCAGCCCGAGCTCCTCGGCGGCCTGCTCCGAGGCGAGGACGCACGCGGTCGCGCCGTCGTTGAGGCCGGCGGCGTTGCCCGCGGTCACCGAGCCGTGCGGTCGGAACGGGGTGCGCAGCCCGGCGAGCTCCTCCATCGTCGTACCCGGGCGCGGCGGCTCGTCCTTCGTGGCGAGGCCGGAGCCGCGCTCCGAGTGGCGGGTGGCCATGGGGACGAGGTCGGGTTGGATCTTGCCGGCCTCGTAGGCCATCGCGAGCTTGGTCTGGCTCGCGACGGCATACGCGTCCGAGCGCTCCTTGGTGAGCTGCGGGAAGCGGTCGTGGAGGTTCTCGGCGGTGTTGCCCATCGAGAGCGCCGACTGGTCGACGAGCTTCTCGGCGAGGAGCCGCGGGTTGGGGTCGATGCCCTCGCCCATGGGGTGACGGCCCATGTGCTCGACCCCGCCGGCGATGGCGATGTCGTAGGCACCGAAGCCGATCGAGCTCGCGACGTTGGTCACGGCGGTCATCGCGCCCGCGCACATTCGGTCGACGGAGTAGCCCGGCGTCGTGTTGGGCAGTCCCGAGAGCAGGGCGGCGAGGCGGCCGAGGGTGAGGCCCTGGTCGCCGGTCTGGGTGGTCGCGGCGATGGCGACCTCCTCCACCCGGTCCTTGGGGAGCTGCGGGTTGCGCCTGAGCAGCTCGCGGATGCAGCGGATGACGAGGTCGTCGGCGCGGGTCTGGGCATACATGCCCTTCTCGCCGGCCTTGCCGAACGGTGTGCGCACGCCGTCGACGAAGACGACCTCATTCAGGGTGCGGGGCACGGTGGAGCCTCTCTGGTCGGAGTGTGGTGCTCCGCTCAGGCTACTAAGCGCCCGCTTAGTCGGGTATGCCGGCCGGCCGTGAGAGCCGTCACCTCACCGCGCCCGCGACTTCTTGCCCAGATGCGACACCTCGCTGGCGCTCGGTGTCGCATCTGGGCAAGAAGTCGCGGGTCAGTCGGGGTCGGGGTGGGCCTCGAAGGCCCGGGCGAGCATCGGGGCGACGATGTCGGCCTGCCACTGACGGACCCCGAGGTCGCGCAGCGCGGCGGTGAAGCCCTCGACATCGCGCGTCGACGGCGGTCGCCACACGACGCGGCGCAGCGGGTCGGGGGAGCAGACGTTCTCGACGGGGATCTCGTGCTGCTCGGCGAAGGCGGTGAGCTCGGCGCGGGCGTCCGCGAGCCGGGCCGCGGCCACCGGGTCCTTGTCGGCCCACGAGCGCGCCGGCGGGGGACCGTCCGAGCGCAGGGTCCGCTGCGGCAGGTCCGCCTCGTCGATGGCGTTGGCGCGCTTGACGGCCGCGACCCACTGACGGCCGTAGCGGGCGATGGCGCGGTGGCCGCTCGGCAGGTCGGAGGTCGAGGTCGGCGCCGCCGTCGCGATGGAGACGAGCCCGGCGTCGGGCAGGATGCGCCCCGGCGAGGTGTCGCGGTCCCGGGCGATGTCGTCTCGGGTGAGCCAGAGCTCGCGGACGACCGCGATGCCGCGGCGGCTGCGGATGGTGTTCATGCCGCTCGTCCGGCGCCACGGGTCGACCTTCTCGGCCGGTGCCCACGAGAGCAGCGCCTCGAACTCCTGGCGGGCCCACTCGGACTTGTCCTGCCGGGCGAGGTCGACGCCCATGAGGTTGCGCAGCTCGGTGAGGACCTCGACGTCGAGCGCGGCGTAGCGCAGCCACGGCTCGGGCAGCGGCCGCGTCGACCAGTCGACCGCCGAGTGCTCCTTGGCGAGCGCGAGCCCGAGGTAGTGCTCGACGACGGCGGCGAGTCCGACCCGGGGCAGGCCGAGCAGGCGGGCGGCGAGCTCGGTGTCGAAGAGCTGGCGGGGGCGCAGGCCCACCTCGGCGAGGCAGGCGAGGTCTTGGGTGGCGGCGTGCAGGATCCACTCGGCACGGCCGATGGCGTCGTCGAGGGGGCTGAGGTCCGGGCAGGCGATGGGGTCGATGAGCCACGTGCCCGAACCCTCGCGGCGGACCTGGACGAGGTAGGCGCGCTGGCCGTAGCGGTAGCCGGAGGCACGCTCGGCGTCGACGGCGACCGGTCCCTCACCGGCGGCGATCGCGTCGGCCGCCTCGGTGAGCCCGCGCTCGGAGTCGACGACGTGGGGCACGCCCTCGGAGGGCTCGTCGAGCGGGATGGGGGTCGGCGACTGCTCGGCGTCGGGGGTGTCGATGGTGTCGGAGCTCATCTCAGCGACGCGGCCCCGGGAGGGCGACGACACCCTCTGGCAGCGGGGGCAGCCCCGCGATCGTGCAGAGGAGGTCGGACCAGGCGAGGAGATGGGTGCCGGCGTCGGGGCCGATGGGCGTCCACGACGCGCGCACCTCCATCTCGACGCTCGCAGGACGGTCGGCGAGCCCGGCGAAGCTCTGGCTCACGACGCGGGTCACGGTGCCCGCCTCGGCCGTGGCCGAGACGCCGCGACCGGCGAGGGCGTCGACGAGCCAGGTCCAGCCCACCTCACCGAGAAGGGGGTCGGCGGCGAGCTCGGGCTCGAGCTCGGCGCGCGCGAAGGTCACCGCCCGCCACTCGCCGCCCCACGGCTCGGGGGCGGACGGGTCGTGCAGGAGGACGAACCGTCCGGACGCGAGCTCCTCGTCGTCACCCGCGGAGCCGAGGACGTCGGCGGTGAGCGCGACGGCATACGGAGCGATGCGCTGGGGAGCGGGCACCTCGGTGATGCGGACCTCGGGACGCAGGCGGACGTGCCTCAGGGCCTCGAGCGCCGCGGTGAACTCCGGGGACTCGCGGCCGGGAAGGGAGCGTGTTGCCACTCGACGAGGGTATGCCGGTACGCGCGTTTCGGGGGGATCCGCCGCGCCGGAGGGGCTTAGGCTGCGGGCGTGCTCTCCCTCCTCGCGCTCGCCTCGTCGGCGGTGTGGGGGACCTCGGACTTCTTCGGCGGTCTCGTTGCCAAGCGGCTGCCGGCCATCGCCGTCGTCGGCGTGACGCAGGGCCTGGCCTTCGTCCTGCTCAGCACCATCGTCCTCGTGCGGCTCGCCCTCGGGCACCCGCCGGAGTGGGGCTCGTGGGTGGGCTGGGCCATGCTCGCGGGTGTCGCCGGGGCCAGCGGGCTCGTCGCGTTCTACACCGCGCTCGCCAGCGGGACGATGGGCGTCGTCGCGCCCATCGCGTCGATGGGTGTCGTCGTGCCGGTCGCGCTCGGCGTCGCCAGCGGCGAGACCCCGAGCGCCTGGGTGTGGGTCGGGATCCTCGTCGCGGTCGCCGGGATCGTGCTGGCCTCGGGACCTGAGCTCTCGGGCGCGGTGTCGCCGCGGCCGGTGCTGCTCGCCGGGTGCGCGGCCCTGTGCTTCGGGATGGCGCTCTTCTCCCTCGACCGGGCGGCGCGCGACTCCCTGCTCATGGCGCTCTGGGGCATGAGGGCGACGTCGGTGACGCTCTTCGTCGTCGTCGCGCTCGTGCTGCGGTCGGTGGGGGGCACGTCCCGCCGGGACCTCCCGCAGCTCGCGCTCATCGGGTGGGCCGACCTGCTCGCCAACGCGCTCTTCGCGACCGCGTCCTCGCGGGGGCAGGTGAGCATCGCGGCGGTGCTCGGCTCGCTCTACCCCGTCGCGACGATCCTGCTCGCCCGGCTCGTGCTCGGCGAGCGGCTGCGCCGGGTGCAGCAGGTCGGCGTGCTCTGCGCGCTCGCCGGGGCAGCGGTCATCTCCCTCTGACGGGGTTCAGGGCGGCAGTGCCGCGAATGAGAGGATTCGGCGGTGATCGCCGACAGCCCGCTCGTCCTCGCCGCCACCCGTCGACCCGTGCCGCACACGCCCGTGTGGTTCATGCGCCAGGCGGGCCGGTCGCTGCCGGAGTACCGCGAGCTCCGCGAGGGCACGGCCATGCTCGAGGCGTGCCGGACCCCCGACCTCGTCACCGAGATCACCCTCCAGCCCGTCCGTCGCCACAAGGTCGACGCCGCGATCTTCTTCAGCGACATCGTCGTGCCGCTGGCCGCCGTCGGCGTCGACCTCGACATCGTGCCCGGCACCGGCCCGGTCGTCCCGGCGCCGTTCCGCACCCGGGCCGACCTCGACCGGCTGCCCGACCTCACGCCCGACGCGATCCCGGACATCACCGAGTCGGTGCAGCGCCTCGTCGCCGAGCTGGGCTCCACGCCGCTCATCGGCTTCGCCGGTGCGCCCTTCACCCTCGCGTCCTACCTCGTCGAGGGCGGCCCCTCCCGCACCCACGAGCACACCAAGGCGCTCATGCACGGCGACCCGCAGCTGTGGAGCGACCTCTGCGAGCGGCTCGCCCAGATCTCCGGGGCCTTCCTGCGCGTGCAGGTCGAGGCCGGGGCCAGCGCGGTCCAGCTCTTCGACTCGTGGGTCGGAGCGCTCTCACGAGCCGACTACACGGCATACGTGCAGAGGCACTCGGCCACGGCGCTCGGCGCGGTCGCCGACCTCGGTGTGCCACGGATCCACTTCGGCGTCGGCACCGGAGAGCTGCTCGACCTCATGGGCGAGGCGGGCGCGGACGTCGTGGGGGTCGACTACCGCGTCTCCCTCACCGACGCGGTCGCGCGCCTCGGGACCTCGTATGCCGTGCAGGGCAACCTCGACCCGGCCCTCCTCGGTGCCCCGTGGGACGTGCTCGAGGAGCGGGTCCGAGCCATCGTCGACGAGGGTCGCGAGGCGCCCGGTCACATCTTCAACCTCGGCCACGGCGTCCCGCCGCACACCGACCCCGACGTCCTCACGAGGATCGTCGAGGTCGTGCACGAGCACTCAGCCCGCTGAGGGCGGCACCGGTCCGGGCGGCCCTGCCGGACCTGCGGGCACGGCCTGCGGGACGAGGGGTGCGGCGCCGTGACGGCGCCGGCGCAGCCACCACACGACCGGCGCGAGGACGAGCCCGATCGCGACCGCGAACGGCAGCACCGCCCCGACGACGGTGGCGAGCACGGCTGCCGAGGTGACGAACGCCTTCCACCCGGACTTGAGGCCGGAGAGGAAACCGCCCGCCGCGACCGGCTCGTAGTCGTCGGTCGAGAGCGTGATCGAGACCGGCGACATCGAGACCGAGTCCTTGAGGCTGTCGAGCTGCGCGGTGAGCGCGTCGAGCTCGGCCTGGCGCTGCGAGAGCTCGTTCTCGAGCGCGACGAGGTCGTTGACGTTGGACGCCCGCGAGAGCAGGTCGCGGATCCGGGCGACGCTCGCCGTCATCGAGGTCACGCGGGCCTGGGTGTCGACGTAGGTCCCGGTGACGTCCTCGCTCGAGCTGTTGCGGAACTGCACCTCGCCGACCTTGGCGATGAGCTCGATCGTCGCGTCGAGCCGGTCGGCGGGGACGCTGATCGTCACCGTGCCGGACGTGTCGCGACCGCGCTCGCCCGAGTAGAGCTCCTCGCTGGCGACGACCCCACCCTGTCGCGCCGCGATCGAGCGAATCTGCGACGCTGCGTCCGGAAGTGCCTCGACCTTGAGCTGGAGGTGGGCGCGGCGCACGAGCTTCTGCCCGGCGCTGGCCCGCGCGGACTCGGGCGAGACGGCACCCTCGGCGCGGTCGCCGCCCACGGCTCCACCCTTGGCGGGCGGCTCGGCGGCCGAGTCCTGCTGGGACGAGGCGCCCGAAGCGGTGCCCGAGTCATCGGAGCCACCACCGCCGCAGGCGGCCAGCGAGCCGGTGACGAGGAGGCCGGCGAGCGCCGCCGTGGCGAGGCGACGTCCGTGCCGCCGGGTGGGACGCAAGCCGTGGGTGCTCATGACGCTCTCCATTCCTCCGCGCGTGCCCACCCCCTGCGGTGGGCCTGTCGACAGTGAGACTCCTCCGACCCGGTCACCGGTTCCACACACTCGGGTCACGATGCGGTGACGGCCTCTGAGAGAGTGGCGAGGTGACCGCCGAGCGCCGCGACCCCTCGTCCCGCACCGTCGTCGTCATCGGCGGGGGAGTCGCCGGGCTCACCGCCGCGCGAGACCTGCTGGTGGCCCGCCCGGCGACGCGGGTTCTCGTCTTCGACGCCTCCGACCGCGTCGGCGGCAAGCTGCGGCGCGAGCCGGTCGGGGGCCACCTCGTGGACGTCGGCGCCGAGTCGATGCTCGCCGTCCGGCCCGAGGCGGTGTCGCTCCTCGAGGAGGTGGCCGACCCGGCCGACGTCGTCGCACCCGCGACCACCTCGGCCCGGGTCTGGTCGCGCGGCGAGCTGCACCCGCTGCCGCGCACCCGGATCGGCATCCCCTTCGCCGACTCGGACGTGAGCGGGCTCCTCACCGAGGCCGAGGCGGCACGGATGCACGCGGAGTCGCCCGCACCCGAGGTCGGCAGCGACGTCTCGGTGGGCGACTACGTCGCCGGTCGTCTCGGCGACGCCGTCGTCGACCGTCTCGTCGAGCCGCTCCTCGGCGGTGTGTATGCCGGCCGGTCCCGCGAGCTGTCGCTGCGCGCCACCATGCCCGCGGTCTGGGCGACGGCTCGTGAGGGCGGGTCGCTGCTGGCGTCGCCACCGGTCGACCCGCAGGTCGGGCAGGCGCGTCCGGCGTTCGTCGGGCTGCGCGGCGGCGTGGGCCGGCTGCCCGAGCTGATCGCCCACGACGTGCTGAGTCGTGGGGGAGTCGTCGAGACGGGGGTCATCGCCCGCGGCGTCGAGCGGACCTCGTCGGGGTGGGCGGTGCTCACCGGCCCGACGACCGAGCCGCGCCTCGTCGAGGCCGACGCCGTGGTCGTCGCCGTGCCGCCGCCG
>NZ_AVPI01000011.1 GCF_000768675.1 Knoellia flava TL1
CTCCGCGCCCGCGGCGGCGTCACCGAGCCCCAGCCCGAGCCTTCCGGCCGTGACACGGGTCCTCGACCCGGCGCGCAGCGTGGGCGGGCCCGGCCTCGCCAAGATGGACACGGTCCTCGTCGACGCGCCGGCCGGAGTCCCGGCTCCGCCCGCGGTGGCGGACGTTGCCTGGCTCGTCGCCGACGCCGACACCGGCGAGGTGCTCGCCGCCCGCAACCCACACGCCCCGCTGCTGCCCGCGAGCACGCTCAAGGCGCTCACGGCCATCCACCTCCTGCCGCGGCTCGACCGGGCAGCGGTGCTCACCGCCACGGCGGCGGAGGCCGATGCCGACGGCACCCGGGTGGGCATGGTCACCGGGCAGACCTACACCGCCGCGCAGCTCTTCGAGGCCCTCGTGATGTCGTCGGCCAACGACGCCGCCTACGGCTTGTCGGCGCTCAACGGCGGCATCCCGGCGACGGTCACCGAGCTCAACGCGCTCGCCGACGAGCTCGGGGCCCACGACACCGTCGTCGTCGACCCGAGCGGGCTCGACGCCCCCGGGCAGCAGAGCAGCGCCTACGACCTCGCGCTCATCGGGCGCGCCGCCATCGCGAACCCCGACTACGTGCGGCTCGCGACGACGAAGACGTCGACGTTCCCGGGCCGGTGGGTCCGTGGCGGCCTCACCCGACCGACCTACGCCATCGGCAACCACAACCGCCTGCTGTGGAACTACCCCGGCACCCTCGGTGTGAAGAACGGGTTCACCAAGGCCGCCCGCCGGACCTTCATCGGCGCCGCTCGACGGGACGGTCGGACCTACCTCGTCACCGAGATGTACGGCACCGGCAGCAGGTGGCGCCCTGCCGCCTCCCTCCTCGACTGGGCCTTCGCCCACGGCGACAAGGTCACGCCGATCGGACGCCTCGTCGAGCGCGGCGAGGTCCCCGTGCCGCCCGCCCCGCCGACCGGACGCGATGCCGGCAGCGACGGCACGGGTGACGACGACGCGGGCAGTGACGCCAGGCTCGGCGACACGGCAGCGGCCCCCACCTCGTCGAGCGACCCGAGGACCCCGTCACCGCTGCCCTGGGTGGGCGGGGCCGTCCCCGTCGCGGTGCTGCTCCTCCACAGCCTTCGCCGCCGACGAACTCGTCGTCAGGACTGACGCGACGTCATGTGTGCCTGCCACGCCGCATACGTGGGCAGGATGCCGGAGCGGCGCGCCTCGTCGAGTGTGGGCGCTGCCTCGTCCTTGGCCGACAGCGTGAACTCGAGGTCGGCGGGCAGGTCGAGACCCACGGCTGGATCGAGGGGATGTATGCCGTGCTCGCCCGTGGGGTTGTAGGTCGCCGTGCAGAGATACATCGCGGTGGTGTCGTCCTCGAGCGCGCGGAAGGCATGCCCGAGGCCCTCGCTGATCCACACCGCGCGCCGATCCACGGTGTCGAGGAGGACGGAGTCCCAGTGCCCGAACGTCGGCGAGCCCACGCGCACGTCGACGACGTAGTCGACCAGCGAACCCGTGAGCGCCGTGACGTACTTGCCCTGACCCGGCGGGATGTCGGCGAAGTGGATGCCGCGCAGCGTCCCCGCCGACGAGACCGACACATTGGTCTGGACGATGTCGGGCCGGTGACCGAGTTGCTGGGCGAGCAGGTCCCCCCGGAAGGATTCGAGGAAGCGCCCTCGCTCGTCGGCGATCTGTCGCGGCGTCACGACGAACGCCCCCTCGACGGTGAGTGGCTCGATGAGCATCAGGGCAGCTCCTTGCCCTGCTCGAGGCAGGCGTGTATGTAGTCGCCGTAGCCGCTCTTGACGAGCGCGTTCCCGAGGCCGGCGAATTGGTGGTCATCGATCCACCCCGCTCGCCAAGCGATCTCCTCCACACACCCGATCTTCGTGCCCTGCCGGGCCTCGATGACCGCGACGAAATGGCTTGCATCCATCAGGCCTTGGAATGTCCCCGTGTCGAACCAGGCGGTTCCGCGCGGCAGGACCGTGACCGCGAGGTCCCCACGCCGCAGGTAGGCGTCGTTGACGGCGGTGATCTCGAGCTCCCCGCGCTCGCTCGGTGTGAGGTTGCGGGCGATCTCGACGACGTCGTTGTCATAGAAGTAGAGCCCGGGGACCGCATAGCTCGACTTCGGCTCCGTGGGCTTCTCCTCGATCGAGAGCACCTTGCCGTCCGGGTCGAACTCCACGACGCCGTATGCCGTGGGGTTGCGCACATGGTGCGCGAAGACGTGCCCGCCGCGCACGTGAGTGAGGTTCTCGAGTGAGCGCCCGAGTCCCGTCCCGTAGAAGATGTTGTCCCCCAGCACGAGGGCGACCGGATCCGACCCGATGAAGTCGGCCCCGATGATGAACGCCTGGGCCAGACCGTCGGGACGTGGCTGCACGGCATACGAGATTGCGATCCCCCACTCCGCGCCGTCGCCGAGCAGTCTCTCGAACTGCTCGAGGTCCTGAGGTGCCGTGATGATGAGGACCTCGCGGATGCCCGCCATCATCAGCGTGGAGAGCGGGTAGTAGATCATCGGCTTGTCGTAGACCGGCATGAGCTGCTTGCTGATGGCCCGGGTGATCGGGTGAAGCCGCGTCCCCGAGCCCCCCGCCAAGATGATCCCCTTCATGGGCGCCACCCTAGCGAGTCGGGCGTGAGACCCGGTCGCCCACATCATCAGTAGCCTTGCCTGCGTGCGCACACTTGTCACCGGCGGTGCCGGCTTCATCGGTTCGAACTTCGTCCACCTGACCCTGGCGACTCGTCCGGAGGTGGAGGTCACCGTTCTCGACGCCATGACCTACGCGGGGTCGGAAACGTCCCTGGCCGGGGCGGAGGGCCAGATCGACATCGTGCGTGGCGACATCACCGACGCCGAGCTCGTCGACCGCCTCGTCGCCGAGTCGGACCTCGTCGTCCACTTCGCCGCGGAGTCGCACAACGACAACTCGCTCGCGGATCCGTGGCCCTTCGTGCACACCAATGTCGTTGGCACCTACACACTGCTGGAGGCGGTCCGACGCCACGGGGTGCGCTTCCACCACATCTCCACCGACGAGGTCTACGGCGACCTCGAGCTCGACGACCCGGCCCGCTTCACCGAGGCGACCCCCTACAACCCGTCGAGCCCCTACTCGTCGACCAAGGGTGCGAGCGACCTGCTCGTGCGTGCCTGGCTCCGCTCGTTCGGTATTGCAGCGACGATCTCGAACTGCTCCAACAACTACGGCCCACGGCAGCACGTCGAGAAGTTCATCCCCCGCCAGATCACCAACGTCATCGACGGTGCCCGGCCGAAGCTCTACGGCGACGGCCTCAACGTGCGCGACTGGATCCACGTCGACGACCACAACCGCGCCGTCTGGGCGATCATCGACAAGGGCGAGATCGGCGAGACCTACCTCATCGGGGCGGACGGCGAGGTCGACAACAAGACCGTGGTGCACGACCTGCTCGAGCTCATGGGTCGCGACGCGGACGACTACGACCACGTGACCGACCGGCCGGGTCACGACCGCCGCTACGCGATTGACTCGACGCGCCTGCGGACCGAGCTCGGCTGGCAGCCTGAGTACCCCAGCTTCCGTGAGGGACTGGCCGCGACCATCGAGTGGTACCGCGACAACGAGGACTGGTGGCGCCCGATGAAGGACGCGACCGAGGCGAAGTACGCCGCTGTGCAGTCCGTCGTCCCGCGCTGATGGCCCGCTGGCTCGTCACGGGGGCCGGCGGCATGCTCGCCGCCGACCTCCTCCCCCGGCTGACGTCGGCCGGACACGAGGTGACCGCGCTGCGCCGGGCCGCCCTCGACGTCACCGAGCCGGCTGCGTGCGCCGAGGCGGTCGAGGGTCACGACGTCGTCGCCAACCTCGCCGCGTGGACTGCGGTCGACGAGGCCGAGACCGCTGAGGCTGGTGCTTTCGCCGTCAACGCCGTCGGTGCTGCCAACCTCGCTTCTGCATGCGCCCGCAGCGGCGCCCGGATGGTGCACGTCTCCACCGACTACGTCTTTTCCGGAGACGCCACGACCCCGTATGCCGTGGACGCCCCCATCGCTCCTCGCTCGGCCTACGGGCGGACCAAGGCGGCTGGCGAGTGGGCTGTCCTCTCGCACTGCCCGACGGCCCTCGTCGTGCGCACCGCCTGGCTCTACGGCGCTAGTGGTCCGAACTTCGCCACCACGATGGCGCGCCTCGCCTCCGAGCGCGAGACGCTGTCCGTTGTGGACGACCAGCGCGGGCAGCCCACGTGGACCGTCGACCTCGCCGACGCTCTCGTGCGGCTCATCGACTCCGACGCCCCCGGGGGGGTGTGGCACGGCACGAGCTCGGGCGAGACGACGTGGTTCGGCTTTGCGCGGGCGATCTTCGAGGAACTCGGTCTGGACCCCGAGCGGGTGACGCCGACGACGACCCACGCCTTGCCCCGGCCCGCGCCACGGCCGGCCTACTCCGTCCTCGGCCACCAGCGCTGGAGCGAGGTCGGCCTCGAGCCACTGCCGGACTGGCGCGACGCCCTGCGACGGGCGGCGCCGTCCGTGCTCGGCACCGCCTGAGCCAAGCGGGTCCGCTGGGTCAGCGACGAGCGCCGAGACCGCGGTAGATGCGTCCAGCGAGGCCGAGACCGGCTGCGAGCGACGCACCCAGCGCCGCACCGATCGCGAGGTTGATGCGGTCGTTCGCGCGCGTCGCCCGCGGTGCCACGACCCGGTCCGTATGCCGGCCCACCCCCGTCGTAGGACCCGCATCCGCCTCCGCGTGCCGCGCCCCCGGCTGCGGCTCCGGCGCGCGACCCAGCCACACCGGGTCGGGAACGGTCGGGTCGACGGCCGCGGACACCGGCACCTCCGGGCCCTCGATCATCTTCGTCCGCTGGCCTTCGGTGAGGTCGGCGACCGCCTCGGCCTCGAGCGAGTTCGCGCTCCACGCGGCCGAGAGCAGGATGATCCGCGACATGAAGTTGAGCCACGCGAGCAGGCCGACGACGAGCGCGACCGAGGCGAAGAGCGGGTTCTCCGTCGTCCCGGCGATGAGGCTCGTGCCGACGACCTTGAGCAGGGTGAGCCCGATTCCGCCGACGACCGCTCCGCCGACGAGACCACGCCATGGGACGTCCACACCCGAGAGCAGCCGGAGCATGACGAGGACCACGAGCCCGTCGAGCGCGGCGCCGATGACGAGCGCGATGGCGCGCAGCAGCCACTGCTGCCCACCGAGTCCGATGGCCTCGGCGATCCAGCCGGTGAGGGCACTCGCGACACCGGTGACGGCGGCAGAGACGACGATGGCCAGCCCGAGCAGGACGAGGACGCCCAGGTCGCGCAGCTTCGCCGTGACGACGTTCCCGGGAGCACCCTCGGCACCGAAGATCGTGCGGATGCCGTCGCGCAGGGCACCCAGCCAGCCGAGACCGGCATACAGGAGCCCCGCGAGGCCGACGAGACCGGTGACGGTCAGGGCTGCGTCGCCCGGTGTCTCAAGCGGGATGAGCCCCTTGTCGCCGTCCTTGATGAAGCCGGGCAACGTCTCGTTGAGGTAGTCGCGGATCTGGTCCAACCACTGCTGGTTGTCCTGCAGCAGGACACCGAAGACGGTGAAGGCCAGAGCCAAGACGGGGAAGATCGAGAAGAAGGCGAAGTAGGCGATGCCGCCGGCGAGCAGGTTGCCGCGGGCGTCGCCGTAGCGCTTCCAGGCGTGCCAGAGCCGGGTCCGCTGGACGGCAGCCCACAGCGACTTCACGCGGTCCATGCTCAGCCCTCCAGGGCGAACGACGACAGGGGACGCCAGACGCCGTCGTCGGTCTGGTGGAAGAGCTCGAACGACGTGACGTCGAAGCTGCACCGGTAGTCGACGAGCTCGTCGAAGGCGGCGTCGAGCGACTCCTCGGCGAGGTGGTGCGCCACCGTGACGTGCGGGTGGTAGTTGAACTCGAGGTGCCGCTCGACCGGCCCGCTGCGCACCGCCGTCTCGAGGAGCTCGCACTGCGAGATGCCGGACGACACCTGCACGAACACGACGGGCGAGAGCGGCCGGAAGGTTCCCGTGCCGGAGAGCGTCATGCGGAAGGGTGCGTGGGCGGCGGCGACGACGGCGAGGTGCGTCTCGAAGGCCTCGAGCGACGGCGCGTCGATCTCGGTTGGTGGCAGGAGGGTGACGTGCGGCGGGATGAACTTCGCCAGCGGGTCGCCGAAGCGCTCGCGCGCGTCCTGCAGGTCCGTGCCGTGGGGTTCGGGCACGGTGATGGCCACTCCGTGGGTGGGCATGCTCCCGACCCTATCGGGCGGGAACCGGGGCGGCAGCCGGGAGCAGCCCGACGCGGTCCCGGACGCGCGCCATCGTGGCCCGCGCGACCTCGCGGGCGCGGTCGGCGCCGGAGGCAAGGATCCGGTCGAGCTCGGCCGGGTCGTCGAGCAGCTCGTGCATCCGCGCCTGGAACGGCTCGATCGCGGCCACGACGACGTCGGCGACCTCCTTCTTGAGGTCCCCGTAGCCGCGACCGGCGAAGGAGGCCTCGAGGTCTGCAACCGGTGTGCCGGAGAGGATCGAGTGGATGACGAGGAGGTTGGACACCCCGGGCTTGGTGTCGACGTCGTAGCGGATCTCGGCCTCGGTGTCGGTCACCGCCGATCGGATGTTCTTGGCGATCCTGGCCGGGTCCTGCATGAGGTCGATGAGGCCCTTGGGCGACGAGCCCGTCTTGCTCATCTTCGACGTCGGGTCCTGGAGGTCCTGGATCTTCGCCGCCCCCTTGACGATGTAGGGCTCGGGCACGACGAGCCCCCCGCCGAAGCGGGTGTTGAAGCGCTCGGCGAGGTCGCGGGTGATCTCGAGGTGCTGACGCTGGTCCTCGCCGACGGGCACGTAGGCGGCGTCGTACATGAGGATGTCCGCGGCCATGAGCATCGGGTAGGTGAGCAGCCCGACGTTGGCGTTCTGGCCCTTGGCGACCTTGTCCTTGAACTGCGTCATCCGGCGGGCCTCGCCGTCCGCGGTGAGGCAGTTCATGACCCAGCCGAGCTCGGCGTGCTCGGTGACGTGGCTCTGGCAGAAGACCGCTGAGCGCTCCGGGTCCACACCCCCGGCGATGAACTGAGCCGCGGTCTTGCGCGTGCGCTCGCGCAGCACCGCCGGGTCGGTCGGCACGGTGAGCGCATGGAGGTCGGCGACGAAGTAGTAGGCGTCGAACTCGTCCTGCAGCCGAACCCAGTTGACCAGCGCCCCGAGGTAGTTGCCGAGGTGGAGCGAGTCGCTGGTGGGCTGCATCCCGGAGAGGATCCGGGGAGCCGCCTGGGGGGTCACGGGTGCGGACATGCGCGTCATTGTGTCAGGTGGGCCCACATAGACTCGCACCGTGCCGAGCCTCCCGGAGACCTTCGCCGACCTCTACGGCCACGCCCCCGACGGCGTCTGGTCGGCGCCGGGCCGGGTCAACCTCATCGGCGAGCACACCGACTACAACGGCGGGCTCGCGCTGCCCATCGCCCTGCCGCACCGCACCTCGTGCGCGGCCTCGGCCCGGGACGACGACGTCCTGCGGATCGCCTCGCTCCAGGAGGAGTCGTCGGTCGAGGTGCGGATCGACGAGGTGAGCGCCGGGCACCCGAGCGGGTGGACGGCATACGTCGCGGGTGTCCTCTGGGCACTTCGCGAAGCCGGGTATGCCGTCCGCGGACTCGACGTTCTCGTCGACGGCCAGGTGCCCCTCGGGGCGGGGCTGTCGAGCTCGGCGGCCCTCGAATGCTCCGTCGCCGCTGCAGCGTCGGAGCTTTTCGGGCTGGGCCTGCTCGAGTCGGCCGAGGGTCGTGAGGTCCTCGCTGCCGCGTGCCAGCGCGCCGAGAACGACATCGCCGGAGCACCGACCGGCGGCATGGACCAGGCGGCCGCGATGCACTGCACGCCGGCCCACGCGCTGCGGCTCGACTGCCGCGACGGCGCCTCGACCCAGGTGCCCTTCGACCTCGACGCCCACGACGTCGTCCTCCTCGTCACCGACACGCGGGCCAGCCATGCGCTCGCCGACGGGCAGTACGGCGCGCGGCGCGACTCCTGCGAGAAGGCAGCCGACCTGCTCGGCGTCGCGACCCTGCGCGAGGTCGTCGGCCGACCGCTCGACGAGACCCTCGCAGCACTCCCCGACGACGAGCTGCGGCGCCGCACCCGGCACGTCGTGACCGAGATCGAGCGGGTCGACTCCGTCGTCGACGCCCTGCGCGAGGGCGACCTCGCCGAGGTGGGGCGGTTGTTCGTCGTGTCGCACGAGTCGCTGCGCGACGACTACGAGGTCTCCTGCACCGAGCTCGACCTCGTCGTCGACACAGCGGTGTCGGAGGGCGCCCTCGGCGCCCGGATGACCGGCGGCGGCTTCGGCGGGTCGGCGATCTCCCTCGTGCGCGCCGGCGATGTCGACCGTGTCACGGCCGCGATCGAGGAGGCCTTCACGCAGGCGCGACTCGCGCCCCCGGTGTCGTTCGCGGTCACCGCGTCGGACTCCGCACACCGCGACTGAGTCAGCGCAGGTCCAGGTCGTAGTCGACCGTAAGGGGCGCGTGATCGCTCCACCGCTCGTCGTATGCCGCCGCGCGGCCGACCTCCGCACGCGTGGCCAGCCTGGCGAGCGGTGCACTCGCGAACTGGTAGTCGATCCGCCAGCCGGCGTCGTTGTCGAAGGCCTTGCCGCGCCAGGACCACCACGTGTAGGGACCCGGGCCGGGACCGTGCAGCGCCCGGTGGACGTCGACGTAGGCGTGGTCGGACACCCAACGGTCGAGGTGGGCCTGCTCCGCGGGGAGGAAGCCCGACTTGCCGACGTTGCCCTTCCAGTTCTTCAGGTCGTCCGCGGAGTGGCAGATGTTGAGGTCGCCCGTGAGGGCGGCATACCCGTCGTTCGCCGCCAGGGTCTCGAGACGCGAGCCGACGGCGTCGAGGAAGCGCATCTTCTCGTCCTGCCGCGGCGTGAGCGCCTCACCGGTGTGGACGTAGGTCGAGATGACGGTGACCGGGCCGTCGGGCCCGCGCAGGTCGACCTCGAGCCACCGGCCCGCGTCGGTGAACTCGACCGGACCGATGTCGCTGGACGTCCGCACCGGGGGTAGGCGGGTGAGCACGGCGACCCCTGCGTGGCCCTTGGTGCGACCGGGAGCAGACGTGACGTGCCAGTCCCCGAGGCCGGTGTCGGCGAGGACCTTGTGCAGCTGGTCGTCCGAGGCCCTGACCTCCTGCAGGGTGATGACATCGGCATGCTGCGCTCCTAGCCAGGTCAGCCCTCCCCTGCGAGCCGTCGCGCGAATGCCGTTGACGTTGGCCGAGATGAGACGCACACCGGGAGCCTAGACAGCGAGTTGATGGACCCTCGCCGGCACCCCGTAGGCACTGACACCGGGACCGATGTCATGGGTAACCACCGAACCCGCCCCGACGATGCTGTCCGAGCCAATCGACAGACCCTGGAGCACGGTTGCGCTCGCACCCACTGTCGCTCCTGAGCCGATGTTCACAGCCCCGGATACGCACCCTTGCGGGTTGACCCGTGCATAGTCGCCGAGCGTGACGTCGTGACCGATCGTCGCGTTCTGATCGATCTGAACATGGCGACCAACAGTGATCTGTGTGCTGAGCCTGGCACCGGCACAGATGATCGCTCCCTCTTCGAGGGTGACATCAGGTCCCACCCATGCCGTCGGGTGGATGAGGGCAGGGAAGCGAACGCCGGGAACCAAGTCCGTCAGCTTGGCCACGAGCTGCCGCCTCGAACAGGCGGAACCCACTCCCACGACGATGTTCAGTTCCGTCCCGAGGCTGGACACACGGTCGATCGGCCCAAGGAGCGGCACACCCAGCCGATACAGCCGTTCACGGTTCTCACGTGACGGGCTGTCATCGACGACACCTGTGACGGTGACACCCGCTCCTCGCGCACTCAGCTCCTGGATCATGGCCACCACCTCGCGGCCGAAGCCTCCGCCCCCGACGACGACTATTTCGGTGGTCGTGCCAGCCCCCATGCGGCCCTCCTGGATCCTCGTCGTGCGCGCTACACGTCCGTCCAAATGATCGTGGCTGGACCTACCTTTCGGTTGCGCGGCATCGGTCAAATCTGATCAACAATGGCCCCATCGGACCAGCCCTCCTGGAACTGGCGGGGCAAGAATTGATGGCATGAAGGGGGATCACATGGCACCAGGCGGAGGTCGGACGCGACTGCTCGGCCAGCGTGCAAATCGGCGGGCTGTGTGCTTGCCTGGGCCCAGGATTTGATTCATCACGAACGGACCGTGTGTTCCGCATAGGGTGAAGTCATGCCACCCGACAGCGACCTTGAAAGCCCCAACGGCCGCATTCTGGTGGTGTGCACGGGCAACATCTGCCGATCGCCTTACATCGAACGTCTCCTGGCACATGAGCTCGCAGGGACTGGCATCACGGTGGAAAGTGCGGGCACGGGGGCGCTCGTCGACGCCCCCATCGACCCTGAGTCCGTCAGCCGCCTACGCGCCGCTGGAGCCGATGCCGATGGGTTCGCAGCGCGGCAGGTGACCCCTGAGATCGTCGCGCGGGCTGACCTCGTCATCGGCGCCACCCGCGAGCACCTCTCGGCGGTCGTCCCCCTGCATCCACGCGCACTGCGCTACGCGTTCGCTCTGCATGATCTCGGCGACCTGCTCTCGGTCGTCACCGAGAGCGACATCTTCGCGGCCCCCGGGGACAACCGGGTGGCCAAGGTGGCCGCCGCCGCCATCACAAAGCGCGGCATCGTCAACCCCCGGCTCCCCGAGGAGTCCGGGATCGTCGACCCCTTCCGTCGCGACCCGAGAGTCTTCGACCAGATGGTTCAGGAGATCGCAGCCTCCCTGCCGGTTGTCGTCACCGCTCTGCGTGGCTGAGGCTGGTCAGCTACCCACGAGATCGCGACGCGGACGCGTCGTGTCCTCGGCGCGACGGCGGCGACCACCCTTGGCACTCCGGTTGGGAACCCCCTCGGGCGGGGACTCGTACCTGTAGTCGTAGTAGCCGCCGCGAGTCTGTCGCGGAACGCGGTTGAGAACGACCCCGAGCACCGTGCCGTTGACCGTCTCGAAGGTGTCGAGGGCGTGCTCGAACTGGTCCTTGTTCACGACACCACTGCCCGCAACAATGATCGCCCCGTCGGCGAGGCGTGTCAGCACGGTCGAGTCGGTGACCGGAAGCACCGGCGCGCCGTCGATGAGTACGTAGTCGAAGCGGCGCCGTAGCTCGTCGAGTGTGTTGCGCATCGAGGTCGAACCAAGCAGCTCGCTCGGATTGGGGGGCGTCGCGCCCGCGCCGAGCACCGTGAGCGAATGAGCGCCGAACGGCTGGAGGACGTCGTCGAGCTCGTAGCGGCCGATGAGGACGTCGGTCAGACCCACGGACCCCTCGAGTCCGAGGTAGGTCAGGAGGCGGGGCCTACGGAGGTCGCCCTCGACCACGCACACGCTTGCCCCGGACTCGGCCATGGCCAAGGCCAGGTTGGCGGTCGTGCTCGACTTGCCCTCCCCCGCGATCGACGAGGTGACGACGATGACCCGTGGGTGGTTGGCGACATCGACGAACTGAAGGTTCGTGCGCAGGGCGCGGAACGCCTCGGCGCGGCCAGCCAAGGGGTCCGCCTGGATGATCAGTGGGTGCTTCTCCGCATCGGCGTCGAAGGGAATCCCGCCGAGGACGACCGCCTCGGTCATCGACTCGACGTCTTCCTTGGTGCGCAGCTTGGTGTCGAGGAGCTGCTTGAGAACCGCGGCGGCGAAGCCGGCGAGGAGTCCGAGGACGAGACCGAGAGCGATGTTCCGGACGGGGTTCGGGCTCACCGGCGCGTCAGGCATTGTGGGCTCACGCAACAGCGTGACCTTCACGGGACTGTCGGCGCTCGGCGTGACCCGCTCCAGGTCTGCGACGACAGTGGGAAATGTTTCTGCAATCGCCTGAGCGATATCTCGCGCCTTGCCCGGCTCAGGGTCAGTGACGACCACGTCGATCAGCACCGTGTCGGGGGGCGTCGTCGCGGTGATCCGGTTGGCGAGTGTGTTGGGCTGCTCGTCGATGCCTGCCTTGGCGATGACCGGGTCGAGGAGCTTGGGTGCCTTCAGAAGCTGACTGTAGGACTTCACCCGCTGCTGGGTGAATGTCCCACCTTGAGCGAGCTGGCTGCTGTCGGACGAGTCAGCAGTCGATACGAAGAACTGAGTGTTCGCCGTGTACTGCGGTGTGACCATCAGGGTCATCCCAGCGGCGGCCGCGACGACGAGCAACGTGACGACCGTCAGGGTGCGCCAACGACGTCGAAGGATCTGCAGATATCCCATCAGGTCCAACGACTCAGTCCTCATCCTCGGTTCAGGGCGCAAGAGTGCTCCTCGGTTCAGCCTACCTGTCTACTGGACTAGACTCCCGAGCGCGAGCGGGGGCTGTCGAGACAGAGCGGCTTCTGACCCAGCACAGCGATCCGCTGCCCGCTCCGATCAAGTCGCAAATTACCCCGGGGAGCACTGTCAGTCATGTCGACGAGGGTTGGACGGCGGGACGTCGTCGTACGTGGGGGTTGGGCAGCCGTGGATGCGGCGATCGTCGGCGTGTCGGTGATGGCCGCAGCCTGGCTCCGCTTCGACATGGACATTGCCTTGGCCACGGAGTCGTCGATCCTCGCCTTTGCTGGGGTGGCCGCGACGGTGCAGCTCGTGGTCGGTCTCACAGCCGGCTTGGTTCAGCATCAGCACAGAAGAGGCTCGTTCGAGGAGACTTCACAGGTCGCCTGGTCCACGCTGGTCGTGGGTCTGGCCCTGGTCGGAGTGCGGATCGTCACCGACTGGTTCCCGGTGCCGCGAAGCCTCCCCTTCATCGTTCCAGTCGTGTCACTCGTCGGAATGTTCGCTCTGCGCTTCGTCGTCCGCTCCTACCGGTGGGGCAGGCACAGGATGAACGATGACGATGAGGCGGTCATCGTCTACGGGGCTGGCGAGGGCGGTCGCCAGCTCATCCGTGCGCTCACCCGCGACACCTCCACCAGCGGCAAGCTGGTCCCGGTCGCGGTGATCGACGACGACCCGCGAAAGCGACGTATGCACATCGACGGTCTGCGGGTCGTCGGGGGTGCGGACCGGCTCGCCGAGGTCGTCGACCGCACGGACGCAACGACCTTGGCAGTTGCCATGCCGTCCCTGCCCGCAGAGCGACTGCGCGAGATCCGGGACCTCGCGCGCGCCCATCAGCTCGAGTTGCTCGTCCTGCCGCCCGTCGGCCGTCTCCTCGGGCCGGCAAGCGGCGCCGACCTGCACAAGCTCAACCTCGAGGACCTGCTCGGTCGCCAGCGGATCACCATGGATCCCGCATCGATCTCAGCGTCCATCACCGGCAAGCGGGTTCTCGTCACCGGTGCAGGTGGCTCCATAGGCTCCGAGCTCGCCCGCCAGATCTCGCGGTTCAGCCCCGCCAAGCTCGTCCTGCTCGACCGAGACGAGTCCGCCCTCCACAGCACGCAGATGAGCCTCACGGGACGGGCCCTCCTCGACGACGGCACGCTCGCGCTCTGCGACATCCGGGACAAGGACGCCCTCCAGCGGGTCTTCGAGAGGGAGCGTCCGGAGGTTGTCTTCCACGCTGCAGCCCTCAAGCACCTCACCCTGCTCGAGCAGTTCCCCCTCGAGGCATGGCAGACAAACGTGCTCGGCACGGCCAACGTCCTCGCGGCCGCCGAGGCGGCAGACGTCGAGACCTTCGTCAACATCTCCACGGACAAGGCTGCGAACCCCACCTGCGTTCTTGGCTACAGCAAGCGCCTGGCGGAGCGGTTGACGGCCGAGTTCGCCGATGGCCACAAGGGTATGTTCGTGAGCGTGCGGTTCGGCAACGTCCTCGGCTCGCGCGGGTCGGTCATCACCGCCTTCACGGCTCAGATAGAGCAGGGTGGACCTGTGACGATCACCCACCCGGACGTCGAGCGGTTCTTCATGCTCATCCCTGAGGCGAGCCAGCTCGTCCTCCAGGCCGCTGCAATCGGGGCGAACGGCGACGTCATGGTCCTCGACATGGGCCAGCCCGTGAAGATCCTCGACGTGGCCCGCACCCTGATCGACCTCTCCGGGAAGTCCGACGTGGAGGTCGTGTTCACCGGGCTGCGTCCCGGCGAGAAGATGTCCGAGGAGCTCTTCGCACCCGGCGAGGAGGTCATCTCGGCGGGCCACTCGCTCATCAACAAGGTCGAGGTCCCGGCGATGTCCGTGGACCAGGTCGCCAACGCTGACGTCGCCCAACCGGAGGATGCCCGCCAGTGGATGCTCAGTCAATCGGTGCAGGAGGTGGTGCAGTCGTGAACGAACGGATCCACCTGTCGCGTGCACATGTCACCGACATCGAGGAGAAGTACGTCCTGGAGGCGCTCCGCTCGGGATGGGTGGCACCGCTGGGGCCGATGGTCGACCGCTTCGAGCGCGAAGTGGCCCAGCGATGCGGTGTCTCCGGGGCGCTCGCGCTCGCGTCTGGAACGGCCGCCCTTCACTTGGCCCTGCTCGAGCTCGGGGCCGGCCCAGGCACGGTCGTCGTTCTCCCTTCGATGACCTTTGCGGCCTCCGCCAACGCTGTTGCGTACACCGGCGCTGAGCCCGTCTTCGTCGACTCCGCCGAGGACGCCAACGTCGACATCGACCTCCTGGTCGAGACCGTCGAGGTGCTTCTGTCCGAGGGCCTCACGGTCGCTGCCGTGATGACGGTCGACCTCTTCGGCCGATGCTGCGACTACACCGCACTGGGCCGGCGCCTCGACGACCTCGGCGTGCCCCTGGTCGAGGACGCCGCCGAAGCGCTCGGCGCCACCCATGGCGGACGCAGCGCTGGGTCGTTCGGCCGGGCCGCCGCACTGTCGTTCAACGGCAACAAGATCATGACGACGTCCGGCGGTGGGATGCTGCTCAGCGACGACCTCGCGTTGCTGGACCGGGCCCGCTACCTCTCGACTCAGGCCAGGCAGCCCGCGGCCTGGTACGAGCACACCGAGGTCGGCTACAACTACAGGATGTCCAACGTCCTGGCAGCGTTGGGTGTCGGCCAGCTGGAGCGCCTCGACTCGATGATCTCGCGCCGCCGCGAGATCCGCCGTCGTTACACAGCTGGCTTCGCCGACATCCGAGGGCTGACGTTCCTGGGCCGAGGGCCCGGCGACGGGGCGGCTGAGTCCGAAGACAATCACTGGCTGACGTGCATCTCGCTGGACCCTGACCAGCTCGACATCGACCCGGCCACGCTGATGTCGGGTCTCGACGCCGCCGGCATCGAGGCGCGTCATCTCTGGAAGCCGATGCACCTCCAGCCGGTCCATGAAGGCCGTCGCGCGGTGCTCACCGGCGTCAGCGAGCGACTCTTCGCCACAGGGGTGACCCTTCCCTCCGGTTCCGAGCTCAACGACGAGCAGATCGACCGAGTGATAGCAGAAACCCGACGGGTCCTGCGCGCGTCATGACCCGGATCGACAGCAAGAGGGTCTTCGACCTCATCGTGACCACGCCAGCCCTGGTGCTGTCCCTCCCAGTGCAGGCCGTGCTCGCACTGGCGGTCCGCGTCAAGCTCGGGTCGCCGGTCCTCTTCGAGCAGGAGCGACCCGGACTCGACGACCGGATCTTCGTCATGCGCAAGTTCCGCACGATGCTCGAGCCTGACCCGGCCAAGGGCCTCGTCTCCGACGCCGACCGCCTCACGGCGTTCGGCATCTTCCTGCGCTCCACCAGTCTCGACGAGCTGCCCACCCTCTGGAACATCGTGCGCGGCGACATGTCGGTCGTCGGCCCTCGGCCACTGCTCGTGCGATACCTCGACCGCTACTCCCCGGAGCAGGCGCGTCGTCACGAGGTACGTCCGGGCCTGACCGGTCTGGCGCAGGTGAGCGGCCGGAACGCCGTGAGCTGGGACCAGCGGCTCGCCCTCGACGTCGAGTACGTCGACACACACACGCTCCGTGGCGACCTTGCCATCATCGGTCGTACCGTGGCCGCCGTCCTGAGACGCGACGGCATCGCTGCCGAGGGCGACGCGACCATGCCTGAGTTCGATCCCCCCGAGAGGACCACCTGATGGCTCGACCAGTTGTCATCGTCGGATGCGGCGGCTTCGGCCGCGAAGTGCGCGACGTGATCGATGCGTGTATTGCCAGCGGCCAGGATTGGGACTTCCTCGGCTACGTCGACGACGACCCCTCCGAGCCCCACCACGCGGCAGTCGCAAGGTCACAGGACAAAGTCCTCGGTGGCATGGAGTGGCTGGAGGACGCACCCAAGGAGACTCACGTCTTCATCGGTATTGGCACCGGATCGGTGAAAGCCAACATCGACGCACAACTCACCCGTTTGGGGCTCTCGGCCGGCGTGCTTGTGCACCCCACTGCCAGCATGGGCCGGGACGTCACTTTGGGGCCGGGCTCGATCGTGTGCGCCGGCGTCCGTTTGACAACAAATATTCGTCTTGGGCGACACGTGCACCTCAACCTCAACACCACCATCGGACATGACGTGGACGTCGACGATTACGTGTCGATCAACCCCTTGGTCGCCGTTTCGGGCAATGTTCGGATCGGCGCGCGAAGCATGATCGGGACGCACGCCGCAATTCTTCAGGGTCTCGACCTGGGTCCAGATTCGGTGGTCGGTGGCTCGGCCCTGGTTGTGAAGGACGTCGATGAAGGAATCACCGTGAAGGGCGTGCCCGCCCGATGACCCGGAGGAAATCTGGTCGAGATGGAGCAATCGTCACCACGACCGTTCCGGTGACGGCACACGTGTTCTGCCGTGAGATGTTGCGGCAATTGGGAAGACGAGTGGAACCCGTCCTAGTCGTCAGTTCCGAGGGTCCCGAGCTGAAGGAACTGGAGTCCGCCGGGGTCGAAGCGGTATCCGTGTCGATGCCTCGCGATCCATCGCCTCTACTTGACACCATCGCGCTTGTGCACTGGGTCGTGCTGTTGTTGAAGCGTCGACCGCTTCTTGTCGTGGCACTCACACCCAAGGCGAGTCTGCTGGCGTTGCTCGCAGCGAAAGTCACGCGTGTCCCCCATCGCACCTATCTACTTGTTGGTCTGCGACTGGATGGCGAGGTCGGCATCAAGCGTAAACTCCTCACGGTCTTGGAGCGGCTCACGAGTGCCTGCGCAACCGATGTCATTGCTAACTCACCTTCGCTCCATCACCGATATCTCGAACTGCGGTTAACATCCGAGAGCAAGCTCTCGCACACCGATCCCGGCAGCGACCATGGGGTCGACACCCGCCATTTCATGCCGCAACCTCGCGCCGCGGGCGCGTCGTCTCCGCCAATTGGCGTGGTCAATATCGGTTTCGTTGGCCGCGTCACGGCCGACAAAGGCATTGGCGCCCTCGCAGATGCCCTCGGCAGACCAAGTTTGGCTGGCACGTACCATCTCACCGTGGTCGGTTCGCACGACGAGCCGGACTCAGAGGAGATGCTCGCTGCCCTTCGTGGCGCGAATGTGAATTTCACCGCGCATGGGCCCGTGGACGATATCCGACCGCATATGTCACAGATGGACTTTTTGGTCCTCCCCACCCGGCGCGAAGGTTTTCCGAATGTGGTCCTCGAGGCCTCAGCGATGGGCGTACCGACATTGACCACCAAGGCAGTGGGCGCCATCGATAGCGTCATCCATGAGAGGACCGGCCTTCTGGTTCCCGTTGACGACGTCGACGCTCTGGAAACAGCCCTGACCCGAATGATCACATCCGCGGACGATCGTCGCCTTATGGGCACAGCCGCTCGCGCCTACGTCGAAGAGAACTTCGATCCGTCCAGGATCGTCAGCCAGATTCTCGAGCGCGCGCTCCCTGACCGACGGGTGTCGGGAGCCGACAACCCGGAGCGGGAGATGTCGGCGATTCGTGAGAGCTCGGCAGGCGCGAGGAAGAGGCCATCATGATCCGTGTCGTGGCCCCGTACGGCGCCGACGGATCAAGCACTCGGGTGCGGATCCTCGACTGGCTGGCTCACGTTCGGCTGGACGGCGACACGCACTTCTATGCGGACTTTCCCGACAACCGTGTCGACCGCCTGCTTCGACATCCTCGTCAGGTCGCGCGCGCCGAGTACGACCTGCGCAGACTCGACGTTCGGGGCGACACGGTGCTCATGTCCCGCGAGGCAAGCCCCTTCGGGCGAGGTAAGACCGAAGAGAGGATCCTGGGAACCGCCGCACACTCCGTCTTCGACTTCGACGACGCCATCTACGTCGACAGCGGTGGTCCACGATCGTGGTTCAGGCCTGAGGAGAAGACTCGTCGCAGTGTCGCCGCGGCCCACGTCGTCGTCGCGGGCAACGAGTATTTGGCCGACTGGGCGGAGAAGCACCACAGGGACGTGCGCGTGATTCCGTCGTGCGTCGAGCCGGACGACTACGTCCCCCGCACCTCGTGGGACTTGCCGGAGGGCGAACCGGTCATCGTGTGGCTGGGGTCACCCAGCACCGAAGTGTTTCTGGAGCCCATCGCGCCAGCTCTCCTGCAGGTGGCTCAGAAGCACGGCGCGAGAATCCGCCTGATCAGCGGGCCCTCCCACAACCCCGCGCTGTCGAGCCTCGACCCCGTCCTCGAGCGGGTTCCATGGAGCCTGAGCGGGTATGCGCATGACCTGGCCGGTGCCGACGTCGCGATCGCACCCCTGACCGACACCGCCTTCGCTCGCGGCAAGTGCGCCTACAAGCTGCTGCAGTATGCCGCGACGGCACTACCCATGATCGGCTCACCTGTCGGGGCAAATGCTCTGGCGCTGGAGCGATTCGATGGCGTGGCGGCGACGTCACCTGCTGAGTGGGCGGACGGTCTCGACGAGCTGCTCACCGAGAGTTCGACACGGCGAGAGCAGCGGGGACGCGCCGGACTGGGCAGGGTGCGCGAGCACTACGCGTTCGAGGCATGGAGGGACGTCTGGTGCGCGGCGATGGGCCTCGCAGTGGGAACTCCGTGACACCCCAGCCGTTGTCGAGCCTTGGCAGGGCCCTGGTCCGGAGCGCTGAGGCACAGGTCGTGCTGTGGACAGGTGTGCTCGCGGCGAGCGCCTCGCTCTTTGCCGTGCTCACCGCACGCTGGTTGGGAACGGCTGATCGAGGCGTCGTCGTGGTGTTCCTCACGACGTCGTCCTTCCTGATGCTCATCGGGTCGCTGGGGATGGGCACCGGCGGTCGTGTGCTCGTCAACCAGGACCCTCCCCTGGGCATCGACACCTACCTGCGCCACTCGCGCAACCTGTCGATCGCGCACCTCGTAACGTCCGCAACCCTCGGTCTCGGGGTCTTGGCGCTCAGCGGCGGCCTACCAGAAATTTGGGCAGGGGCACTTTTCGTCGCGTACGCAGCGCTGCTCCTCTGGTGCTATCTCATGAGAGAGCTCCTCCACGGCTGCGGGCATCACCGGATGGCCGTGGTCAGCGACGTGGTGCCAGCAGTCGTTCAGACCGCGCTCGTCGGGCTCATCTACGCCACTGGCAACCTGACTCTCCGCATCACCATGATTGTTCTCGTCGTGGGAGTCGCGTGCCAGACGGTCTTCCTACTCGTCCAGGTACACCGCTTGCCACGCGAGGAGGTCACTGCGGACTGGGGGCTGCGCGGGGTCCTGGATTTCAGCCTGCCAGCGATGTTCGCCTCACTAGGCCAGGCGTTTGTCATTCGGGGTGACCGCCTCATCCTCGGCGCCCTTGCCGGATCGTCGGCCGTCGGTGTCTACGGAGCTGCCGCGACCCTGACGGAGATCTTGTGGATCGTTCCGGGTGCTGTCGCGCAGGTCGCCTTCCGCCGCGCCTCTATCTCCTCATCGGTCACCGATGGGCGGCGCGTCCGGCGCCTCACCCTCGTGCTGACTGCCGCGCTCGGCCTGGCACTGGTGGGCATCGCACCGTGGGCCATTGACCTCCTGCTCGGCCCGGCATACGCGTCAGCAAAACCTCTCATCGCCGTCCTGGTCCTCGCGTCGATTCCCATGGCCAGCTATCAGCTCGACGCCGGAGTGCTGAATGGACTCGGCCGTCTGAAACAGGTCAGCACTGCGACAGTTGCCTCATCGGCTGTCCTCATCGTTCTATGCCTCGCCCTGGTCCCCCGGTGGGGAGCAATGGGGGCGGCTTGGGGATCGGTGGTCGCGTACACCCTCCTCGCGGCAGCCTGCAAGATTCACCTTCGCCGGATTCACCGTTCGTGGGTCGTCGCGGAAGCGACTGAGGCGGGCGTTCCGACGGCACGAGGGGAGTAGGCGACATGAAATTTTTGGGCCCTTGCACGATGGCTAAGTACCGTTCCTCCACGTCAGCACACGGGCCTTCCCTGTGCGCCCGCCACAAAGGCGACAAATCTGCCCGAGCAAGGCAGGACAACGGCGACTGTACCTTGGTGCAGTGCCTACCCCACTGCCCCCTGGCACGGCGCCTGAGTCGGTGATCGTGTGACTTCCGACAATGTCGCCCTGACGCTAGGTCTCCTCATGACCTGCGCCACGATCGCAATGCTGACTTCCAAGCGTGGAATCGGTCTCCCAGCTACCCTCCACAACGGAGTCTGGGCTATTGCACTGTTGATCATCGGATCGGGTCTCATGAATTACGATCCGCTCAGCTGGTACGCATGGTCGCTCATTGCAACGTCACTCATCGCCTTCAATCTCGGCATTCTCCTGATTGGCGAGCGGACTTCCCCCCAGCCAGCGTCGGGCACTCGACCGCTCGTCACTCTAGGTCAGTTCTGGCTGCTCATCGGCGCCTTCAGCGTAGGTGTTCTCATCTACCTCCGAACCATCGCCCAAAACTATGGTCTAGCAACGATCATCAGTGACCCGACGAGCATCCGCGAGTACAGTGCTGTCGGATATCTGGAGGCGTTCCCCCTCTACGGCAAAGTGCTCTTCTACTTTGGTCCGCTGTGTTTTGTGTTGGCCATTTTTCCCGAGCTTGTAACGGGCTTGCGTGGGGCGTGGTACCGGCTGCCACTCCTGGTGTTCGTGAGCGGGGCCCAGGTACTCACGCTGCAGCGAACGAATATCTTTGTGTGCATCGCGTGGGTGGGCGGGGTTTTGGTGCTCCGACTCATTCAGCGGGGCGCGAACGGGAAGCAGAGCGTGAGTGCGCGACGTCTCATGGGACTGGTCGGCGCCCTCGTGCTCGCTTTTGCCATATTCCAAGGACTCGCGGTCGCGCTGGGCAAGACCGGAAACACAAACACCGCCATCGACTCGGTGGTGGATCCGCGCATTCGCGGAAGCCAGTACACAAGTGTTTTGCATTACGCCTCAAGTGGTGTCCCTGCCTTCGGCGCCCTCACCGAGTCGAAAGATCGCTCTTGGCCTCCAGTCGGTGGAACCGGGCTGATCATCGGCGACTACAACCCACAAACGTGGGGACGCGCAACATTTGTGGGTCCGCTCAAGCTCGTCCCAGGCATCACTCATTGGGAAGAGGTTTCGCCGTTCACGTTCCTCCCTGTCCCCACAAACGTCTACACATGGCTAGAGCCGTGGTATCGCGACTTCAGAATGCCAGGCGTGGTGCTGGGAAGCCTCCTGGCAGGCCTCATCATCGGGCTGGCGGTACGCCACCGGCACGCCTCGCCGGAGGCACTCCTTCTCGCTGGTCTCCTGCTTGGGTTCTCGGGGTTGGCCACATTCATCAACCGCTACATGGCGGTCATGTCCGTTGTCCTCTACCTGCTGCTCGCATTTCTTGGGCGTGCGAGACGGTCGCGTGAGATGCGAGAAAGCGTCCGATCCAGCGCCACACGACGTCGGACATCGCGCAGTGGGCGCTTGACGAGACCGCTCTGAACACCTCTGGCGAGCAAGCGGCTCGTCAGTCGCGGCCGAAGAGGTCGCGGGTGTAGACCTTGTCGGCCACGTCGTCGAGGTCGGCGCTCAGCCGGTTGGCGACGATGACGTCGGCGCGGGCCTTGAACTCGTCGAGGTCGCGGATCACCTCGGAGTTGTAGAAGCGGTCGTCCTCGAGCGCCGGCTCGTAGAGCACGACCTCGATCCCCTTGGCCTTGATCCGCTTCATGATCCCCTGGATGCTCGACACCCTGAAGTTGTCCGAGCCGGCCTTCATGATGAGCCGGTACATCCCGACGACCTGGGGCTTGCGCCGGAGGATGTCGGTGGCGATGAAGTCCTTGCGCGTCGTGTTCGAGTCGACGATCGCCCGGATGAGGTTCTGCGGCACCTGGTCGTAGTTCGCGAGCAGCTGGCGGGTGTCCTTGGGCAGGCAGTAGCCGCCGTAGCCGAACGACGGGTTGTTGTAGTGCGACCCGATCCGCGGGTCCAGCCCGACCCCGTCGATGATCGCGCGGGTATCGAGACCGTGCGACACGGCATACGTGTCGAGCTCGTTGAAGTAGGCGACCCGCATCGCGAGGAACGTGTTGGCGAAGAGCTTGATCGCCTCGGCCTCGGTCGGCTCCGTCTGCAGGACCGGGACGTCCTCGTCGAGCGCGCCCTCGACGAGAAGCTCGCCGAAGCGTCGGGCCGCGTCGCTGGAGCCACCGATGACGACCCGGCTCGGGTGCAGGTTGTCGTGCAGCGCGCGTCCCTCGCGCAGGAACTCCGGCGAGAAGAGGATGTCGAGGCCGAAGTGCGCGGCCCGCATCCGCTCGGTGAAGCCGACGGGCACGGTCGACTTGACGACGACGGTCGCCTCGGGCGCGAGGCGCTCCACCGAGGCGATGACCGACTCGACCGACGAGGTGTCGAAGAAGTCGCGCTCCGGGTCGTAGTCGGTGGGGGTGGCGACGACGACGTAGGCCGAGCCCGGCAGCGCCTCGTCCGCCGAGGTCGTCGCGGTGAGCGACAGCTCGTGGTGCGCGAGGTAGTCCTCGAGCTCGGGGTCGACGAGCGGTGACTCGCGCCGGTTGACCTGGTCGACGCGCTCCTGGTCGAGGTCGACGGCCATGACGTCTTGGTGCTGGGCGAGGACGACGGCGTTGGAGAGGCCGACGTAGCCGAGGCCCACCACGGAGATCTTCACGGCCGCCAACCTACCGGGCCGCTCGCTGCCGACACGGTCCGGTGGTCCCGCACCATCGCCCTTCCCGACCCCCGTTTGGGCAACAATGGGCGCCATGCTGATCCCTGAGATGTCCAAGCGCCTGCTTGCGGAGTTCGTCGGCACGTTCTGGCTGGTCTTCGGTGGCTGCGGCTCGGCCATCTTCGCCGCCGGCTTCCTGTCGACGCCCACGCTCGGCTCCGGCGCTCCGGTGCACCTCGGGATCGGCTTCGTCGGCGTCGCCCTGGCCTTCGGCCTCACGGTCGTGACGATGGCGTATGCCGTGGGGCACGTCTCCGGTGCGCACTTCAACCCGGCCGTGACGATCGGCATCGCCGTCGCCAAGAGGTTCGAGTGGAAGGACGTGCCGCTCTACGTCGTCGCGCAGGTCCTCGGCGGTCTCGCCGCCGGTGGCGCACTGTGGGCCATCGCCCGCGGCCGCGACGGCTTCGTCGTCACCGGCAACCTCGCCGCCAACGGCTTCGCCGATAACTCCCCCGGCGGCTACTCGATGTTCGCGGTCCTGTGCGCCGAGGTGCTGCTGACGATGTTCTTCGTCTACGTCATCCTCGGCGTAACCCGCGAGAGCGCCCCGACCGGCTTCGCGCCGCTCGCCATCGGCCTCTGCCTCACGCTCATCCACCTCATCTCGATCCCCATCTCCAACACCTCGGTCAACCCCGCCCGCTCGACGGCGGTCGCGTTCTTCAACGGCGACGGCGCACCGGGGCAGCTGTGGCTCTTCTGGCTCGCACCGGTCATCGGCGCCGCCATCGCGGGTGCGACCTTCCACCTCATCACTGGCGTCGACCGCCGTGACCGCGACATCACCGGCCAGGTGCGGGTCGAGGACGTCGTCGTGCCCGACGGCGTCGACCCCGACGCCCCACGCACGACAGTCTGAGGTCGACTTATTGCCCGTTCGCGCCCGTCCGCGGTCAGGTTCCGGTCCGCGGTGCGGCGCGAACGGGCAATAAGTCGCTGGTGGCCATACGTCGCTGGTGGGCGGACGGCATACGGACGCCGTTGCGTCGTTGGGTAGATTCGCCGCATGGCGAAGATCATCTACACGCTCACCGACGAGGCGCCGCTCCTCGCGACCTACTCCTTCCTCCCGGTGATCGAGGCCTTCGCCTCCACCGCCGGTGTCGACGTCGAGACCCGCGACATCTCCGTCGCGGCGCGCATCCTGGCCGCCTTCGCGGACCAGCTGCCGGACGACCAGAAGACCGCGGACGCGCTCGCCGAGCTCGGTGACCTGGCCAAGACGCCCGAGGCCAACATCATCAAGCTCCCCAACATCAGCGCCTCCGTGCCGCAGCTCAAGGCCGCGATCAAGGAGCTGCAGGGCCATGGCTTCGACCTCCCGGCCTACGTCGACGAGCCGACGACCGACGCCGAGCGCGACGCCAAGGCCCGCTACGACTCGGTCAAGGGCAGCGCCGTCAACCCGGTCCTGCGTGAGGGCAACTCCGACCGCCGCGCCCCCGCCTCGGTGAAGAACTACGCCAAGGCCCACCCGCACTCGATGGGTGCCTGGACAGCCGACAGCAGGACGAATGTCGCGACCATGGGCCACGACGACTTCGCGAGCAACGAGAAGTCGGTCGTGCTCGACTCGGCCGACACCCTGACGATCCAGCTCGTCACCGACTCGGGCACCACCGTCCTCAAGGACGGCCTCAAGGTCCTCGAGGGCGAGGTGGTCGACGCCACCGTCATGCGGGCCGCCGCGCTCGACACCTTCCTCACGGAGCAGGTCGCCAAGGCCAAGGCCGACGGCGTCCTCTTCAGCGTCCACCTCAAGGCGACGATGATGAAGGTCTCGGACCCGATCATCTTCGGCCACGTCGTGCGGGCGTTCCTGCCCGAGGTCTTCGAGAAGCACGGCGCCGCCCTCGAGGCCGCCGGCCTCTCCCCCAACAACGGTCTCGGCGCCATCCTCGACGGCCTGTCGGCGCTCCCCAACGGTGACGAGATCAAGGCCGACATCGAGGCCGGGCTCGCCGCCGGGCCCGAGCTGGCGATGGTCAACTCCGACAAGGGCATCACCAACCTGCACGTCCCGAGCGACGTCATCATCGACGCCTCCATGCCCGCGATGATCCGGACGTCCGGTCACATGTGGGGCCCGGACGGCGAGGAGGCCGACACCCTCGCGGTCATCCCCGACAGCTCCTACGCGGGGGTCTACCAGGCCGTCATCGACGACTGCCGCGCCCACGGCGCCTTCGACCCCACGACGATGGGCTCGGTGCCCAACGTCGGCCTCATGGCGCAGAAGGCCGAGGAGTACGGCTCGCACGACAAGACGTTCGAGCTCGCCGAGGCCGGTCGCGTGCAGGTCGTCAACGCCGCCGGCGACGTGCTCCTCGAGCACGAGGTCGCCGCCGGTGACATCTGGCGCGCCTGCCAGACCAAGGACGCCCCGATCCGCGACTGGGTCAAGCTGGCCGTCACCCGCGCCCGCGCCTCGCAGACCCCCGCGATCTTCTGGCTCGACGAGGCCCGTGCGCACGATGCCAACCTCATCGCCAAGGTGAAGACCTACCTCGCGGACGAGGACACTGACGGCCTCGACATCTCGATCAAGTCCCCCGTCGAGGCGACCAAGGTCTCGATCGAGCGGATCCGCCGCGGCGAGGACACGATCTCGGTCACCGGCAACGTCCTGCGCGACTACAACACCGACCTCTTCCCGATCCTCGAGCTCGGCACCTCGGCCAAGATGCTCTCGGTCGTGCCGCTCATGAACGGTGGCGGCCTCTTCGAGACCGGCGCCGGCGGCTCCGCGCCCAAGCACGTCCAGCAGCTCGTCCAGGAGAACTACCTGCGCTGGGACAGCCTGGGCGAGTTCATGGCGCTCGCCGAGTCGTTCCGCCACCTCGCGGACCGGGCCGACAACGCCAAGGCCCGCGTCCTCGCCGAGACGCTCGACCGTGCCACCGAGACCCTCCTCCAGGAGAACAAGGGCCCGGCCCGCAAGGTCGGCCAGATCGACAACCGCGGCAGCCACTTCTACCTCGCCCTCTACTGGGCGCAGGAGCTAGCCAAGCAGACCGACGACGCCGACCTGGCCTCCGCCTTCGCAGGCGTAGCCGAGTCGCTCACCCGCGACGAGCAGAAGATCAACGACGAGCTGCTCGCCGTGCAGGGCTCGCCGGCGGACATTGGCGGCTACTACCGCCCCGACCCCGAGAAGACCTCGGCGGTCATGCGGCCCTCGGCCACCTTCAACGAGGCCCTCGCCTCCCTGTCCTGACCGGGCCGCACCACGCACGTATGCCGTGCGCTCCCTTCCCGGGAGCGCACGGCATACGTGCTACTGGGTGCGGCACCGCTGCAGGTCGAGCGTCAGAGCGAAAGCTTCATGCCGACGTGGCTGGGCGTGAACCCGAGGCGCTGCTCGTAGAACCGCTGGGCGTCCACACGGGTCGCGTCCGTCGTCAGCTGGACGAGCACCGCCCCGCGGCTGCGCGCCTCGTCGATGGCCCAGCGGAAGAGCCCTTCGCCGAGGCCCTGCCCACGCCGGCTCGACGCGACGCGCACGGCCTCGATCTGCGCCCGGAGCGCGCCGCCGCGGGACAGGCTGGGCAGCAGCGTGAGCTGGAGCGTGCCGACGACCTCGCCGTCGTCGTCGAGGACGACGAGCTCGTGTGCCGGGTCCGCGTCGATCGCGTCGAACGCCGCGAGGTATGCCGTGTGCTCACCCGCCGACTCGCGGGTCGCCCCGAGCGGGTCGTCGACGAGCAGGGCCACGATGGCCGGGACGTCCCCGCGAGTCGCTCGCGGGACCCGCACCATCGACTTATTGCCCGGCTGGGACATGCGAGCGCCAGCGAGTGTGTCCCAGCCGGGCAAGAAGTCGCACCACCATCAGCTGCATCACGGGTAGCCGTCGGGGTTGGCGCTCTGCCACCGCCAGGTGTCGGCGCACATGTCGTCGATGGTGCGCGTCGCCTTCCAGCCCAGCTCGGCCTCGGCCTTGCGCGGGTCGGCATAGGACTGGGCGATGTCACCGGGGCGGCGGTCGACGATCTCGTGCGGCAGCTCGCGGCCGACGGCGCGCTCGAACGCGTGGAGGAGCTCGAGCACGGAGGTGCCGCGTCCGGTGCCGAGGTTCCACGTGTTGAGCGGGGTGTCGGTCGACGCAAGCTTGTGCAGCGCGGCGATGTGCCCCGCGGCGAGGTCGTCGACGTGGATGTAGTCGCGGACCCCCGTGCCGTCGGGCGTGGGGTAGTCGCCGCCGAAGATCGAGAGCTTCTCGCGCCGGCCCACCGCGACCTGCGCGAGGAAGGGCATGAGGTTGTTCGGCACGTCGCTCGGGTCCTCGCCGATCGTCCCGCTCGGGTGCGCGCCCACCGGGTTGAAGTAGCGCAGCAGCGCGATCCGCCACGTCGGGTCGGCCACGGCCATGTCGCGCAGCACCTGCTCGTTCATGACCTTGGTCCAGCCGTAGGGGTTGGTCGCCGAGGTCGGCGCCTCCTCGGTCATCGGCACCACCGGGTTGGCACCGTAGACGGTCGCCGAGCTCGAGAAGACGAGCTTGCGCACGCCGTGCCGGTCCATGGCGCGCAGCAGCGAGAGCGTCGTGTCGAGGTTGTTCTCGTAGTAGGACAGCGGCTCGGCGACGCTCTGGCCGACGGCCTTGAGCCCGGCGAAGTGGACGACCGCGTCGATCTGGGTGTCGACGAAGGTCGCCTCGGTCTTGTCGCGGTCGGTGAGGTCGAACGACCGCACGTCGAGCCGCTTCCCGGTCAGGGTCTCGAGCCGTCCGACCACCGACGGCTTCGCGTTGGCGAACGAGTCGACGACGGTGACCTCGTGGCCTGCGGCGAGGAGCTGGACGACGGTGTGCGAGCCGATGTAGCCGGCTCCTCCGGAGACGAGAACGTGCATGGTGCCAGCCTAGGTGCGGGCTCTGTGCCCTCCCTGTCCGGGCGCTGATAGCGTCACGAACGACCACTCTCGTCCCCGCATGAAGAGGTACCCATCGTGAGCCCGACCCCCGTCAAGGTGGCCGTCACCGGCGCTGCCGGTCAGATCGGCTACAGCCTGCTGTTCCGCATCGCGTCCGGCGCCCTGCTCGGCCCCGACACCCCCGTCGAGCTCCGCCTGCTCGAGATCACCCCGGCGCTCAAGTCGCTCGAGGGCGTCGTCATGGAGCTCGACGACTGCGCCTTCCCGACGCTCGCCAAGGTCGAGATCGGTGACGACGCGGAGAAGGTCTTCGACGGCGTCAACCACGCCCTCCTCGTCGGCGCGCGCCCCCGCGGCCCCGGCATGGAGCGCGGTGACCTCCTCGAGGCCAACGGCGGCATCTTCGCCCCGCAGGGCAAGGCACTCAACAAGGTCGCGGCCGACGACATCCGCATCACGGTCACCGGCAACCCGGCCAACACCAACGCGCTCATCGCGATGAGCAACGCCCCCGACATCCCCACCGAGCGCTTCTCGGCCCTCACCCGCCTCGACCACAACCGCGCGATCAGCCAGCTCGCCGCCAAGCTCGGCGTGCCCGTCACCGACATCACGAAGATGACCATCTGGGGCAACCACTCCGCCACCCAGTACCCCGACCTCTTCCACGCAGAGGTCGGCGGCCGCAACGCCGCCGAGGCCGTCGGTGACCAGGAGTGGCTGGCGAACACGTTCATCCCGACCGTCGCCAAGCGCGGCGCGGCCATCATCGAGGCACGCGGCGCGTCCTCGGCCGCCTCCGCCGCGAGCGCGACCATCGACCACGCCCGCACCTGGGTCGAGGGCACCGCCGAGGGCGACTGGGTCTCGATGGCCGTCCGGTCCGACGGCTCCTACGGCGTCGAGGAGGGGCTCATCTCCTCCTTCCCCGTCACGGTCAAGGACGGCGCGTGGAGCATCGTCCAGGGCCTCGACATCGACGAGTTCTCCCGCGGCAAGATCGACGCCTCCGTGGCCGAGATCGCCGAGGAGCGCGACGCCGTCAAGGGCCTGGGTCTCATCTGACACACCCCTGAGCCGCGCGCGAGCGCGCGACGCGAGCACCCGGCATACGACGTCGTTCGTATGCCGGGTGCTCGCGTCCGTGCCCATACACCCCTTGGCCCCATCTCGCCACCGGAGTCGGGTAGACATGACGCCATGCCCCCGACCAGCACCGATGCCTTCTCGTTCTCCGGCGACTGGAGCGGCCAGCTCGTCGCGACCGCGATCCACACCGGCCACGACCTCCGCGACGACATCGCCTCCCACCTCGTGCTCGACGAGGACACGCGGCTGCGTGAGGAGGACCCCTTCACCGACCTCATCGGGGCCGAGTGCCCGGCCCGGGTCGTCGTCCACCGGTCACGCTTCGAGGTCGACCTCAACCGTCCCCGCGAGGAGGCGGTCTACCGCCGCCCCGAGGACGCCTGGGACCTGCACGTGTGGCGCGAGGCGGAGCTGCCGGACGACCTGACCGAGGGCTCGCTCGCCGTCCACGACGCCTTCTACGCCGCCCTCGGCGAGCGCCTCGACGCCGTCGCCGCGCGAGGACCGTTCGTCCTCTACGACGTGCACTCCTACAACCACCGCCGTGACGGCGCCGACGAGCCCGAGGCCCCGGGTGGGGAGAACCCCGAGGTCAACGTCG
Source organism: Knoellia flava TL1 (assembly GCF_000768675.1). Lineage (GTDB taxonomy): Bacteria > Actinomycetota > Actinomycetes > Actinomycetales > Dermatophilaceae > Knoellia > Knoellia flava. The sequence goes on from NZ_AVPI01000011.1 coordinate 29,618, forward strand.
GCACCGGTTCGCTCGACCGCGACCGCTGGGGCGACGTCGTCGACGTCTTCATGTCGACCCTCGCCGGCACCGACACCGCGGGCGGCGAGATCGACGTGCGCGAGAACGTGCGCTTCAAGGGCGCGAACCTCTGCGCCTGGGTGCACGAGCGCTACCCCGACCACGGCGTGGCCCTCGCCCTCGAGTTCAAGAAGACCTACATGGACGAGTGGACCGGGCAGCCGGACCGCGCGCGCATCGCCGACCTCGCCCGTGCGCTGGGACAGACGGTCGACCCGGTGCTGCGCGCGCTCGCCGCGACCGGCGGCTCTGGCCAGTTCGCGCGGGGATGAGCCGCACCCAGCTGTCGGTCGCCGACCTCGCGATCGACCACACGCTTGCCCAGACGGCGGGCAGCATGCAGTTCCTGCTCGACGTCACGCCGGTCAACGCCGACCACGTCCGTCAGGAGTTCGCGGAGGGACGAGTCGGTCCGCCGAAGTTCACCTACCGGCCGCTCGAGGTGGCCCCGGAGGTGCTCGCCAAGGCGCTCGACAACATCGACGTCGCGTCCGTCGAGGACCCCACGCTCGGTCACCTCCTGCGCGCCAAGCACCGCGAGCTCGCCCTCCAGATCGAGATGCTCAAGGCCCGCGACACCGACGACTTCAGCGCGTTGAGCATCCAGCTCTACGGCGCGGCCTCACCCGAGCTGCAGGCCCAGGCCGAGAGCATCCTCGAGCGGGTCCACCGGACCGAAGGCCCCGGCGAGAGCCTCGACGCACCGGCGTTCCTCGCCCTCGCCCAGGCCGAGATCGACCACTACCGCGAGATCGACCCCGAGATCGACATCCACGCCGAGATGCGTGACGACGTCAACGGCGTCATGGTGAGCGGCAACACGCTGCTCATCGACACCGACTCCGCAGTCCAGGTCTCGCGTGCCAACGCGCTCATCCAGCACGAGGTCGGCACCCACCTCGTCACCCAGGTCAACGGCACGGCCCAGCCGGTGCGAGTCCTCGGGTCCGGGCTCGCCGGTTACGACGAGACGCAGGAGGGCCTCGCCGTCCTCGCCGAGATCGGGTGCGGGCAGCTCACGCCGTTCCGCCTGCGCCAGCTCGCCGCCCGCGTGCTCACCGTGCATCGCATGCACTCCGGCGCCGACTTCGTCGAGGCGTGGCGGGCCCTCGTCGACGAGGGATTCCCCGAGAACAGCGCGTTCACGACGACGATGCGCGCGTTCCGCTCGGGCGGCCTCAGCAAGGACGCGATCTACCTGCGCGGCCTCGTCGAGCTCCTCGTCCACCTGCGCGACGGCGGCGAGCTCGACCTGCTCTGGCTCGGCAAGTTCTCGCTCGAGGACCTGCCGCTCATCCGCGACCTCGACGACCGAGGCGTGCTCAACCCACCCCGGCTGCGCCCTCGCTACCTCGAGGACGCCGCCGCACAGACCCGGCTCGCCGCCGCGGCCGACCGGGCCGACGACGTGGCGGGCCTCATCGAAGGAGCAGCATGAAGATCGGATTCGTCGTCAACGACGTCCTCAGCGAGAAGCCCGTCTACACGACGACGCGGCTCGCCATGGCGGCCACCCAGATGGGCCACGAGGCCTACCTCATGGGCATCGGCGACTTCGCCTACGAGCCGGACGGGTCGCTCACGGCTCGAGCCCGCGGCGGCAAGGCCAAGAGCTACCGCTCCCTCGAGCGCTACCTCGACGACGTGCAGAAGCCGGACGTGGAGGAGCGGCTCCCGCTGGGCGAGTTCGACGTGGTCATGCTCCGCAACGACCCGGCCGAGGACGCCGAGGACCGTCCCTGGGCCAACACCGCGGCCGTCGCCTTCGGTGAGCTGTTCGCCGCGTCCGGGGTCCTCGTCGTCAACGACCCGACCAACCTCGCCCAGGCGCTGTCCAAGGCCTACTTCCAGCACTTCCCGGAGGCCGTGCGTCCGCAGACGCTCATCTCCCGCGACGAGGACCGCATCGCCTCCTTCATCTCCGACCTCGGTGGCCGTGCCGTGCTCAAGCCGCTCCAAGGCAGCGGCGGCAGCGGCGTCTTCCTCGTCAACAACGACGAGTCGCCGAACCTCAGCCAGATCATCGAGGCGATCGCGCGCGACGGCTACGTCGTGGCCCAGGAGTACCTCCCTGCAGCCGCGGACGGCGACGTCCGGATGTTCGTCATGAACGGTCGGCCGCTCGAGGTGGACGGCCGCATCGCCGCCTTCCGCCGCAAGAGCAGCAGTGACGACCTGCGGAGCAACATGTCGGCCGGCGGCAAGGCGAGCAAGGTCGCCGTCACCGACGAGATGCTCGAGCTGGTCGAGGCGGTCCGACCCAAGCTCGTCGCCGACGGCATGTTCCTCGTCGGCCTCGACATTGTCGGCGACAAGCTCATGGAGGTCAACGTCTTCAGCCCGGGCGGCCTCGGGTCGTGCGAGCAGCTCTACGGCCACGACTACGCCCCGCCGATCATCGAGGACCTCGAGCGCAAGCTCGCCATCAAGCGCCACTACCCCGACGAGCTCACCAACCTGCGCCTCGCCACCCTCTGACGCCGGTCCCGAGCCCTCCCGTATGCCGTGCGCCCACCTCGGGCGCGGGTCCCACGCTCTGCGTGGGCCGGCATACGGGCGTCGTCGACCACCCCAAGGTATGGATTGCACAAAATCTTGTGCAGAGCTATTGATCTGTTCCGGTCGGGTCGGCAGGGTTGCCGGTGGGACCGCGAAGGGGCGGTCCACAACCAGGAGGAAACAGTGAACTCGACCTTCATGCGCAAGGCCGCAGCCATCGCCGCCACCGCGACGTGTGCCGTTGCCGCCACCGCCATGACGACCGCTCCCGCCGGAGCAGCCCCGATCGCGGAGACCTCGTTCCTGGTCGCCCAGGGCGGCACCGGGACCGACAAGGCCGTTGCCGCCGTCGAGGCCGCAGGCGGCACCGTCGTGCAGGAGTGGCCGCAGATCGGTGTCGTCGTCGCGAGCGCGAGCGACGACACCTTCGACGACAAGGCGCGCACCGCGCCCGGCATCGTCGCCGCGGGCCCGTCGCGCGCGATGCAGGCCTACGAGCCGGCCTCGGCCATCGTCCCCGACGGCGCGGTCAGGGGCCTCGGCCCCGGCACCACCGGTGGCGACGACACCAAGGAGCCGCTCAACGCCAACCAGTGGGACATGCGCCAGATCGGTGCGGACAAGGCCCACCTCAAGACCGACGGCAACCGCGACATCACCGTCGGCGTTCTCGACTCGGGCATCGAGGCGGACCACCCCGACCTCGCCGCCAACGTCGACGCGTCGCAGTCGGTCGACTGCACCGACCGCGGTGTCCCGAACACGAGCCCGACGAAGTGGCAGCCCACGACCTCCGACCACGGCACGCACGTGGCCGGCACCATCGCCGCCGCCCGCAACGGCGTCGGCATCGTCGGTGTCGCCCCGAACGTCAAGCTCGCCTCGGTCAAGGTCGTCGAGGACGCCGGCTACATCTACCCCGAGTACGCCATCTGTGGCTTCATCTGGGCCGCCGACAAGGGCATGGAGGTCACCAACAACTCCTACTACATCGACCCCTATGCCCTGTGGTGCAAGGCCAACCTCGACGAGAAGGCCGCGATCCTCGCCGTCGAGCGCGCGCTGAAGTACAGCGAGAAGAAGGACGTCGTCAACGTCGCCGCCGCCGGCAACTCGGCGTGGGACCTCTCCAAGCCGATCACCGACACTGGCAGCCCCAACAACACGCCCGAGCCGACGCCGCGTGACACCGACCAGCGCTGCTACGACATGCCGACCGAGGTCGGCAACACCGTGACCACCTCCTCGGTCGGCCCGACGGCGGTCAAGTCCTACTACTCCAACTGGGGTCGCAACGTCGTCGACGTCGCCGCGCCCGGTGGTGACTCGCGCGTCGCCGCGGACACCCCCGACAAGAACGGCCGCATCCTCTCGACCGTCGTCGGTGGCGGCTGGGGTTACAAGCAGGGCACCTCGATGGCGTCCCCGCACGCCGCCGGCGTGGTCGCGCTCATCCGGGGCACCGACACCGGTCTCAAGGCCAAACAGGCGATGAAGACCCTCGAGCGCGAGGCCGACACGCTGGCCTGCCCCGAGTTCTACGACGCCAACCGTGACGGCGTCAACGACGCCACCTGCGAGGGTGGCGCCAAGGGCGCCGGCTACTACGGTGCCGGTCTCGTCGACGCCCTCGACGCCGTCACCCCGTGACGACGCTCCTGAGCAGCTGACTCGCGGCTGAGACCACGAGGCCCGTGTTCCCTCCCTGAGGGACACGGGCCTCGTGCTGTGTGCGGGCTGCCGTGCGCAGCCGCACGGCTACCGCGTGGGAAGTGCTGCGATCACAGCACTTTCGATGCGGTATGCCGTGCAGGAGTTGACGCTGAGCCCGCCCCTTCGGTCAGCGGATGCCGGCCTGCTTCTCGGCGATCTCGACGACGTTGGTGAGGAGCATCGCGCGGGTCATCGGCCCGACCCCGCCGGGGTTGGGGCTGACCCACCCCGCGACCTCGGCGACGTCCGCGGCGACGTCGCCGGCGATGACCGACTTCCCGTCCTCGACGACCCGGCTCACGCCGACGTCGAGGACGGCGGCACCGGGCTTGACCATGTCGGCCGTGACGAGGCCGGGTACGCCCGCGGCGGCGACGACGATGTCGGCCCGGCGCACCTCGGCCGCGAGGTCGACCGTGCCGGTGTGGCACTGGACGACGGTCGCGTTCTCGGAACGACGGGTGAGGATGAGCGAGAGCGGGCGACCGACGGTGATGCCGCGCCCGACGACGACGACCCGCGCGCCCGCGATCGGCACGTCGTGGCGGCGGAGCAGCTCGACGACACCCACGGGCGTGCAGGGCAGCGGCGCGTCCTTGCCGAGCACGAGCCAGCCGAGGTTCATCGGGTGCAGGCCGTCGACGTCCTTCGTGGGGTCGACCTCGGCAAGGATGCGGTTCTCGTCGAGCCCGGTGGGCTGCTGGACGAGGAAGCCGGTGCACGCGGGATCTGCGTTGAGCTCGCGGACGACGTGGAGGACCTCGTCGAGCGTGGACGTCGCGGGCAGGTCGCGGCGGATGCTCGACAGACCGATCTCGGCGCAGTCCTTGTGCTTCGCGCCGACATACCAGGCGCTGCCCGGGTCGTCGCCCACGAGCACGGTGCCGAGCCCCGGGGTGATGCCGCGCTCCGCGAGGGCTGCCACGCGACCGCGCAGCTCCTCCTTGATCGTCGCGAGGATCGCCTTGCCGTCGAGTATCTGAGCCGTCACGACCGCCATCCTCCCAGAGCGGAGTCCGCCGGCGGGGGGCGCCACCCATCACCCCCACCGGTGGGGTGTCTTCGCTCCATCTCCGGACGCAAGGCCACCTCCTTCGCTGCGTCCCTCGGCGCACGCGGCCTACGCATCAGGTGGCGACGCAGGTGGGGTGTGGTGCCTGTGCGTCACCAGAGGGAGCGAAGACACCCTCCCGGGCGGACCTGTGCCGGGGCGGCCCGCCCCAACGCGGCGGGCGGACCTCTGCGGGGACCGCCCGACCCATCGCGCCGGGCGGACCGACCTATGCGGGGACGGCCCGACCCAGTGCGGCGAGGGCCGCGGGGAAGCACTCGGCCGGCGGCGTGACCAGTCCAGCCCCCACCTGACCGGTGCCGGCGACGCGGCCGGCCATGCCCGTGTTGATCTGCGGCAGGATCCCGGTCCGGACCACGGAGACGACGTCGATCCCCGTCGGCGTCCCGCGGAAGTCGAGGATGGGCACCTGGTACATCGGGTGCTCACCGAACGTGATCTCGTACATCGTCTGCGTCGCCCGCAGCGCGAACGGCACGTCGCCTCCGACGAACTTGACGATCGCCGGGGCCGCGGCCATCGCGAACCCGCCGATGCCGGCCGTCTCGGTGATCGCCGAGTCGCCGATGTCGGGATTCGCGTCGTCCGGCCCGTAGTCACCGAGGAAGAGCCCCTGCGGGGTGTTCGCCGGACCGGTGAACCACGCGTCGCCGGTGCCCGAGACCCGGATACCGAAGTCGGTGCCGTTGCGGGCCATCGTCGTGACGAGCGAGGACCCGGGGACGCCGTGGGCGGCCATCGTCGCGAGCTTGCAGGCCGGCATACCGAGGTTGAGGAAGAAGTGCTCGTTCGCGCCCGAGAAGCGCACCGCCTGGGCGATGTCGTCCGACGACGCCTTGGCGGTGATCATGCCCGGCAGCAGCTCGCGCAGGAGCATGAGCGAGCCGGCGCGGTTGCGGTTGTGGCCCTCGTCGCCCATCTGGAGCATCTGGGCGAGGATCGACCGGATGTCGAAAGGACCGGTCGCGCGCACCGAGCGTTGGAGGATCGGCCCGAGGACGTCGGTCATCCAGTGCAGCCGGTCGACGACCTCGGGGCCGTAGGCGCCGTAGCGCAGGACCTTGCCGAGGCCCTCGTTGAGCGAGCACCACGACCAGGCGTCGTGGACCTCGTCGCGCAGGCCGTACATCCACATCGACGGCGACACGACACCGGCCATCGGGCCGACCGCGTCGCGGTGGTGGCACGGCTCGAACGCGAACTGCCCTGCAGCGAGCGCCTTCTCGGCCTCCTCGGCGTTGTCGGCCAGCCCCTCGAAGAGGACCGCACCGATGAGCGCGCCCTTGAGCGGGCCCGACATGCGCTCCCACTCGATCGGCGGCCCGGCGTGCAGGAACGTGCCGCGTTCGAGGCCGAGCGCGTCCTTGGCCTGCTTGACGTCGCAGAGCTCGGCTCCCGCGGCGACCATGCGCGCGTATGCCGTCGCGTTGGCCTCCGCACGGCGCGTGTCGGCCAGGACCCGGGCGAGGTCGCCCTCGGTGCCGGGCATCGGCGGCTGCCAGTCGGCCTCGACGACGGTGACCGCCTGTCCGCGCAGTGCGTCGGCGAAGAGGCCGACACCGGCGGTCGCGACGGTCGGGGACTCGGCCGACAGGAGCCCGCGCAGGGGTGCCGCGCCGCCGTTGGCCGCGGTGGAGGTGGACGCCGTCATCGCGCGCTCCCGAGGAAGGACAGGGCGTGCCGGGTGGCATCGCGGTTGGAGAGGAAGACCGAGGCGCCGGCGGCGGCGAGCGTCTCGGCGGTGCGGGTGAGGCCCTGGGGGTCGGACTCGGTGCCGGTGACGGAGACGACGACGGGGAGGTGGCGGCCCCCGTCCCTCGCCGTGTGCTTGGCCTCGCGGATCGCGTCGGCGAGCTCGCCGGCGGGGTCCTGGTGGGCGCCGTGGCCGAGGACGAGGTCGAGCAGCAGCACCCCGCACGTCGGGTCGCTCGCCTCCGCGGCGATCCGCTCCATCCTGAGGGTGGGGTCGATCATCGGGTGCGCCCGGCCCTGGGTGAGACCGTCGTCGCCGAAGTCGATGACGAGGTGGCCGTCGTCGCGCAGGTCGGCGCCGAGGGCGAGGTCGTCGCGCAGGGGGATGTTGGAGCGGATGTCGCCGAGCGCGTCGGCGGCGAGCAGCATCGAGTCGTCAGCGAGGGTGCCACCACAGAAGAGGCCGCGCAGGCTGCCCTCCACCGACCCCGCAGCAGGATCACCGTCCGCGACCCACGCCGGCCACTGCGGCACCTCGTGCCCCTCGGCCTCGAGCAGCGCCTCGACCGCCGAGGTGAGGTCGGGGCGCCCGGCGCCGAGCGTGGCCCAGCGGACCGGGAGACCCAGCCCACCGGCATACGCCTCGAGGTCGGTGAGCACCTCCTCGTCCGGGGGCTTCGAGACGACGACGACCGAGGTCGTCGACGGGTCGGCGGCGAGGGCCGCGAGGGCCTGTCGGGTGGAGCGTGCGCCGACGGCGTTCTTGAGGTCGCGACCACCGACGCCGAGGCAGTGCGAGATGCCGACGCCCGCGGCGTCGAGGAGGCACATGACCTGCTGGGCGCCCGTGCCCGAGGCGGCGACCATGCCGATCGGTCCGGCGCCGACGACGTTGGCGAAGCCGAGGGCGACGCCGCTGACGACGGCCGTGCCGCAGTCCGGGCCCATGACGAGGACGTCGGCGGCCGCCGCCGCGTCCTTGAGCCGGACCTCGTCCTCGACCGGGACGTTGTCCGAGAAGAGCATGACCGAGGCGCCGGTCGCGATCGCGTCGAGCGCCTCTGCCGCGGCGAAGCGGCCGGGCACCGAGATGAGCGCGATGTCGGCATCGCCGGCCCGGACGGCGGCCGCGGTCGTCCGGGGTGCAGGGGCGTCTCCGAAGCCTCCGCTCTGCGTCGCGGACCTCGCGGCCAGCGCCGACTCGGCGGCCGCGATGCCCGCGGCGACTCCCGCGTCGTCGGCAGCGCGGACGGCGACGACGAGGTCGTTGGCGCCTGCGCCCTCGGGCACGTCGAAGCCCATGCTGCCGAGGACCTCGACGTTGAGCTCGGTGGCCATGGCGACCTGCGCCGCCTCGACGCCGTCGACGTCGGCGACGGTGCGCGAGACCTGGAGGAGGGTGACGGAGTCGTGGTAGGCGCCTCGGCGCACGTCGACGTGGGTGACGCTCACGACGGGATTCCTTCCGGCAGAGGGCTGTTGACGAAATCGTGGATGCGGTCGACGCCCTCGAGGAGGGCCTCGCCGGACGTGTGCCCGATGCCGAGCACCGCCGCCCGGGTGGGTGCCAGGTCTGGGCAGCCCGCCGCCACGGCGGTGACGTGGTCGACGACGGTGGACACGGCATACCCCTTGGCTGCGGCGGCCACGAGGGAAGCCGAGAGGCTCGTCGTGCGGGTGAGGGGCAGCTCGGTGGGCAGGTCGAGGCCGAGTGCGCGTGCGGCGAGCAACGCCCCGCAGAGGACGTCGTCCGCGCGCGGGGTGAGCCCCTCCCCCAGACCCACCTCGTCGAGGAGGGCGGACCAGTCGTAACAGTCGGGGAGCAGGCGTGCCGCGGTCACCTGACGTGGTCGCCACGAGCGCACGACCCGTATGCCGTGGGACGGCAGCGAGATGACGTAGCCACCGATGTTGACGACGTCACCGACGGCGACACCCCAGTCGCGCGGACCCGGTGTCGGCAGGCGGACCGCGGTCGGGAGCACGAGCGCGTCGCTCGTGACGACCGGCAGGACGGTCGCGTGCTCGGGCAGGCCGAGGTAGAGCGCCGTCGGGAAGGCCGCGAGCACGACCGCCGGGCGCGGGGTCCCGGTCAGGAGTCCCAGCGTGAGCGGTGAGGCCGCGGCCGGGATTCGGGGATGCACGCTCCGACGCTAGCCAGCGCGGCTACTCTGACCGGATGGTGAAAGTTGCCAACGATCCGGCCGCTCAGGCCCAGCAGTTGCCATCCGCAGGGCCGGGGACGGTCGAGGACGGAGCGACCGTCGAGTCGCTGCGGCGCGTCGTCGACCACCAGGCCGAGCTGCTGCGTCGCGAGGACGAGGTCAACCGAATCCTCGTCCAGACCGTGCTGCGCGGCGGGTCCCTCGGTGACCTGTGCGAGTCGCTCGTCGAGCTCTTCGGCGGTGTCGCGCTCGTGGCGACGACCGACGGTCGCGTGCTCACGACCGCAGGTGCCGAGGCCGACGTCGAGACGGTGCTCGGGCTCGACTGCTTCGACCGCACCGGACGGCTCATCGTCGAGCACGAGCCGGTGGGCGTGCGCGAGCCCGGGGTCGCGAGGTCCGAGCGCACGATGGTCCGGATCGTCGCCGGCACGTCCGACCACGGGCTGCTCGCGGTCTTCACGCCCGGTGAGGTGCTGACGACGACCGACGTGCACGGGCTCGAGCGGGCGGCGACGGTCGCGGCGCTCGCCATCACCAAGGAGCAGGCTGTCTCGGCGGTCGAGGGCAAGTACCGCGCCGAGTTCCTGCGCGACACGCTCGTCGGGCGTGTCGGGGCGCCGGCCGAGGCGGTGGCCCACGCGGCCTCGCTCGGGTGGGACCTCGACCGCCGGATGGTCGTCGTCGTCGCGGAGACCGACGAGGACGACTCGCACACCTCGCGGGCCAGCGAGGAGGTCCGCTCGCTCCAGGACCGGTTCGTGAGGGCCTGGGTGCAGGCGGTGCGGACGCGCGAGCCCAAGGCCCCGGTCGCCGGCTTCTCGCAGGAGGTCGTCGCGCTCATGCCGGCGCCGTGTGGCGGCGACGGTGAGCAGGACGCGGTCATGCGGTCGGTCGGCGAGGTCATCAAGGTCGTGCGCGGCGACGGGGGCGGCGGGCGGCGCTCCTTCTCGACCGGGGTGTCGCGGCCGGTCGAGTCGGTGGCGGAGATTCCGCGGGCCTACTCCGAGGCGCTGCGTGCGGTCGCCGTCGGGCGGCAGATGCAGGGCGAGTCTGCGGTCATGCACTTCGACGCGCTCGGCATCTATCGGCTGCTCTCGCTCATTCCCGACTCGGCGGACCTGCGGGCCTTCGTCGACGAGGCACTCGGCGATCTCGCGACCGACGACCAGACGTCCTACGCGGACCTGCGCCAGACGCTCCAGGTCCTGCTCGACACCAACCTCAACGTCGCCGAGACCGCGCGCATCCTCTTCTTCCACTACAACACGCTGCGCTACCGCATCGCCAAGCTCGAGCAGATGCTCGGCCCCTTCACGACCGACCCGCAGCTCCGCCTGACGCTCGCCCTCGCCCTCCGGATCCGCCAGATGCGCGGCGTCTGACCCCCACCCCCTTTGCGACTTATTGCCCAAAAGCGACACTTTTCGCGGCCGAAAGGCCGCGAAAGTGTCGCTTTTGGGCAATAAGTCGGGGTGTGCGAGCGCGGGTGTGGGGCGGGTCAGTCCGAGAGGCCGAGGCCGCGGCGGCCGATCTCGTTGAGCTGCTCGGGCTGGAACCGCCCCTCCCAGTCGCGCTCGTAGTGCTCCTCGGGGAAGTCGCCCGGGCTGGAACCGGTGAGGAAGGCCTCGCGCACGGACACGGCATACGCCTCGTTGCGGGGGCACCACGGCGCGGCGGGGATGTACATGACGTTGCCCCAGCCGACCTGGTCCTCGACCTCGGCCACCGAGTGGATGAGGTCGCAGTGCCACCAGACGGTATCGCCGGCCTGCACGTCCGGGATGCCCGAGACGGCCTCCATGAGCAGCGGGTGCCACTTCCACGAGATGGGGAAGGTCTGGTTGTGCGCGATGCCGCAGAGCTCGTCGTCGGCGACGTCGTCGAGCAGCGGGCGCAGCATGAGGTAGGCCATCGCCTCCGGGATCGGCACGGTGTGGAGCACGCCTTGGTCGTGGCCCATGTCCGACAGCGCGGTCCAGCCCTGGAAGGTGCGGAAGGCCGAGCACATCGTCGACGCCGGGTAGTTCACCGCGTCGGTGCGGTGGGCGGCGTCCCAGGGGTCGTAGCTCTCGACGTCGCCGGAGAAGAGGTGCCGGAACACCTGCTGGTAGCCCTGCGTCATGTAGAGGTCGATCGACCCCGTGTCGAGGTGGGTGCCGAGGCCCGCGGAGTCGGTGCCCGGGGGGCGGCGACGGATGCGGTCGGGGTAGAGCGAGTCGCGCTCGGGGTCGAACCACTGCCGGCCCTCGGACTCGTGCTTCCACTGACTGTTGAGGAAGGCCTGGACCGCGGCCATGCGCGGGCTCTGGCGCGCTTCCATCTGCGGCTGCGACCAGTAGATCGGGTAGATCTCGGGCGTGCTCTCGACGCTCGCGAAGAAGTCGTCGGCAGGGCCGGTGTACTTCTCGAAGAAGTTGTTGCGCGTCGTGTAGTCGACGATGTCGCGGTCCCACTGGAGCGCCTGCTCGTGCGGGAACGTGCCGCGCACGACGGCGCAGCCGCGCTCCTTGACCTTGGCGACGAGATCCGCGGGCACCGTGCCCGCCTCGATGTCGGCGAAGTCGATGACAGGCCAGACCTGCTCGCCGGCCTCGCGCTCGGCCTTGATCGTCTCGACGCGACGCGCGATGCGGGCCTCGAGGTCGGCGAACACCTCCTCGACCGAGCGGCCGCTCGCTGCGATACGCGCGCGCAGCGCTCGCTTGATCTCGACCGTGGCGCCCGTGACGTCCTCGGGCTTGGTCTCCCAGTGTGGCAGCGGCTGGGTCTCGACGTTCGCGGTCATCCTCGACCACTCCTCTGTGCTCGCTCGTTCATTGGTAAGGAGTCCTGACGTGAACTCGGTCCGCCGAGCGTAGCGGCAGCCTCTGCTATTTTGCAAGGACTCCTAACGAAAGGACGGCCCGTGCCCACCGACCTGCCCTCGCTCGACCTGCTCCGCTCGCTCAGCGACCGGCACGTCCTCGCGGCCGTCGCCGCCGCGGGTCGGCTCACCCGGGCCGGTGCCGCCACGACCACGGGCCTGTCCAAGCCCACCGTCTCGCAGAGCGTGGCCCGCCTCCTCGATCTCGGCGTCCTCGTCGAGGGCGAGCGCACGGCGGGCGGGCGCGGCCGGGCCGGCACCTACCTCACCGTCAACGACGCCGCCGGATGCGCCCTCGCCGTCCAGGCCGGCCCCGAGGGCGTCGTCGGCGAGGTCCTCGCCCTCGACGGCCGGATCCTCGCGACCCGTCGCCGCGCCCTGCACGCACCCGTCACCCCGGGTTCACTCGGCCGTGCCCTCACCGCCGTATGCCGTGCGCTCACCGAGGACTCCCCCGGCCCGGTTCGCGCCGCCGCAGTGTCGGTCGCCGACCCCGTCGACCGGCGCACCGGCCGGGTCGTCGAGCTGCCCGAGAGCCCGTTCCTCGTCGGCGAGCTCGACCCGGTCGGGCTTCTGGCCGACGTCCTCCCCGTCCGCCCGGTCGTCGACAACGACGTGAGCTGGGCCCTGCTCGCCGAGCGCACCGAGGGCACCGCGCAGGGCGTCGACGACGTGCTCCACCTCTATCTCGACGAGGGCATGGGCGCCGCGATGTGGGCCGGCGGCCGCCCCCTCCACGGCGCCCGTGGGCTCGCCGGCGAGATCGCCTACTCCCGCACCTTTGTCCGCGACCGAACCAGCCGCACGACCAGGAGCGGCACCCTCATGGAGTGCGTCGCGGCACTCGGCTACCTCACGGACGGCGCGAAGTCCATCGACGTCGCCTCACTCCTCGAGGACCTCGACCGCGGCACCGGCCAGGCCCGCACCCTCGCCGGCGCGGTCGCCGAGGTGGCACTCGCCCAGGCCTACCTGCTCGACCCCGAACTGGTCGTGCTCAGCGGACGCTGGGGACGGCATACCGGGATCGTCGAGGCGGTGACCACGGTGCTCGGCGACGCGGGAGGGGTGGCGACCACCGTCGCAGTGGCGCAGGTGACCGACGACGCGCCCCTCACCGGAGCCCGAATCTTCGCCCTCGGCGAGTTGCTCGCGACTTGGTCCGCCGAGCCGGGCGGCGTGCCACGATGACGCCTGTGACAGCCGTGTGACACGTGCCACCCCGAGTTGCCAACGGTTCACGGGCTCCCCTGTCACGAATTGACGAATGCCCCCGCAGGACCGCCCAACTAGCGTCCTGTGAAACCACGACGACGTGACTCCCTGCCCGTCGTCCGCTGAAGAAAGTAGGCACAGATGGCACTTGGGCTCGGCTGGAAGGTCAAGGAGGGCGCGCTCGGACTCGACGAGGTCGTTGCGCCCGACGAGCGTCTGGACTGGGGACGCACCGTGGGCCTCGGCGCGCAGCACGTCGTCGCGATGTTCGGCGCAACGTTCGTCTTCCCGCTCGTCATGGGTCTCAACCCGCAGCTCGCCATCATGATGAGCGGCATCGCGACGATCGCGTTCCTGCTCATCGTCCAGGGCCGAGTGCCGAGCTACCTCGGCACGTCCGCCGCGTTCGTCGGCGGAGTCGCAGCGATCCGCGCCCAGGGCGGCGACTCCTCCGAGGTCACCGGAGCGATCCTCGTCGCGGGCCTCGTGCTGGCCCTCGTCGGTCTCGCCATCCACTTCGTCGGGTCGAGCGTCCTGCACAAGGTGCTGCCGCCGGTGGTCACGGGTGCCGTCGTCATGCTCATCGGCTTCAACCTCGCGCCGGTCGTCGCCAACATCTACTGGCCCCAGGACCAGTGGGTGGCGCTGGCGACGATGCTCTTCACGATCGTCTGCGCCGTCGCGTTCAAGGGCTTCATCAGCCGCATCGCGATCTTCCTCGCGCTCATCTTCGGCACCGCCCTCTCGTGGATCCTCGACAGGACCGTCGGCCAGATCAACTCCGTCCTCGGCGGCGCGACCGAGGCCACCGACCACTTCCGCTGGAACACCGACGGCATCGGCGACGCGGCTTGGTTCGGCTTCCCGGCCAAGACGATTTTCAACAGCGACGGCACCGAGGTCGCCGGCTGGCACGGCCCGAGCTTCTCGACCGCTGCCATCCTCCTCGTGCTGCCCGCCGTGATCGCCCTCATCGCCGAGAACACCGGGCACGTCAAGGCCGTCGCCGAGATGACCGGCGCCGACCTCGACAAGGACATGGGCCGCGCCATCGGTGCGGACGGCGTCGGCACGATGATCGCCAGCGCCGTCGGCGGCTCCCCCACGACGACCTACGCCGAGAACATCGGGGTCATGGCCGCGACCCGCGTCTACTCGACCGCGGCCTACTACGTGGCGGCCATCGTCGCCATCCTCTTCGGCCTTTCGCCCAAGTTCGGCGCACTCGTGGCGTCGGTGCCCGGTGGCGTCCTCGGCGGCATCACCGTCGTGCTCTACGGCATGATCGGCCTGCTCGGCGCCAAGATCTGGAAGGAGAACGGCGTCGACTTCGCGAACCCGATCAACCTCGTCCCCGTCGCGGCCGGCATCGTCATCGGCATCGGTGACGTCAAGATGAAGTTCTCCGACGACTTCACCCTGAGCGGCATCGCCCTCGGCACGATCGTCGCCATCGGCGCCTTCCACCTGGCCCGCGCCATCGCGCCCGCCGACCTGCGCCATCGCGCAGACGGCGTCGGCCCCGCCGGAGGCACGGCGATCGCCACCGGCGACCGGGTCTACGGTGACGAGGACGGCATCGACGACCTCTACCAGTCGGGCTACCCGGGCGACGAGGGTCGTCGCGACCCCGATCGCGACCGCCGCGTCTGAGACCACGCCGCCGCCCCGCCCGGGGCCCGACCCCGGGCGGGGCGGCGCCATTCCCCCCAACGAGCAGCAGGTAGGAGCCTCCACGTGAAACCGGCACCGTTCGTGCACCACTCCCCGCGCGCCCTCGACGAGGCCGTCGCGGTCCTCGCCGAGGTGGGGCACGACGGCAAGGTCCTCGCCGGGGGGCAGAGCCTCATCCCCGTGCTCAACATGCGGCTCGCCCAGCCCGCGCACCTCGTCGACATCAACCGGGTGGCGGGTCTGGACACCGTGACCGTCACGGACACGCACGTCCGGGTCGGTGCCATCGTCCGGCACGCGCAGCTCGAGAAGCACGACGAGGCGTATGCCGTCCTCCCCCTCCTGCGTCAGGCGCTCCGCAACGTGGCCCATCCGGCGATCCGCAACCGGGGCACGACCGTCGGCTCGATCGCCCACGCCGACGCAGCCGGCGAGATGCCCTCAGTGGCCGTCGTCACCGACGCGGTCATCGAGGCCGTCGGGCCCCGTGGCCGACGCGAGATCGCGGCCGGCGAGTTCTTCGAGGGGCCGCTCCAGACGGTGCTCGAGGCCGACGAGCTCGTCGAGGCGGTGCGGTTCGGGCGCCTCGCGCCCGGGACGCGCACGACGTTCGTCGAGTCCGCACGCCGCCACGGTGACTACGCCCTCGCCGGGCTGGGCCTCGCGGTCGACGTCGAGGGCGCCGGCGCGGACGCCGTCGTCAGAAGCGCTCGCGCGTCCTACGTCTCCGTCACCGACATCCCGGTGGTCGTCGACCTCACCGACGCCGTTGCGGGACAGCCGGTCTCGTCGCCGGACTGGAGCGCGGTCGAGGACCTCGTGCAGGCCGCCATCGCGCCGGAGGCCGACATCCATGCGAGCAGCGACTACCGGCGCGCCCTCGCGGCCGAGCTCACTCGCCGCGCCCTGACCTCACTCACCACCGAGACCATCGAGTCCACCGGAGGAGCGGCATGACCGACCTCGACCAGACCGCTCCAGCGACCGTCGACGTCACCCTGCGCGTCAACGGCGTCGAGCACACCCGCACCGTCGAGCCACGCCGGCTCCTCTCCGACTTCCTGCGCCACGACCTGCGGCTCACCGGCACCCACGTCGGCTGCGAGCACGGCGTCTGCGGCGCCTGCACCGTCCTCGTCGACGGCGACCCGATGCGCTCCTGCCTCATGTTCGCGGTGTCGGCCCAGGAGCACGAGATCACGACGGTCGAGGGGCTCGGCACCCAGGACTCCATGGGTCCGGTGCAGCAGGCGTTCGTCGAGTGCCACGGCCTCCAGTGCGGCTTCTGCACACCGGGGTTCGTCACGACGATCACCGCCTTCATCGCCGAGAACCCCGACCCGACGATCGACGAGGCGCGTGAGGCCGTCTCGGGCAACCTCTGCCGCTGCACCGGCTACCAGAACATCTGCAAGGCCGTCGTCCGCGCCGCCGAGATCACCCGGGAGCGCGCCGACGAGGATGGTGCGCGGTGACGACCCGCCAGTTCGGCTCGCCCGTCCTCCGCAAGGAGGACCCCCGTCTCGTCACCGGCAACGGGCGCTACCTCGACGACCTGGGGCACACGGCATACGAGGTCGCGTTCGTCCGCAGTCCGCACGCCCACGCGCGCATCGTCGACATCGACGTCGACGGCGCGCTCGAGGTGGACGGCGTCGTCGCCGTCTTCACCCATGAGGACCTCGACGGGCCCGCCGCGGACCGGCTGCCGCTGCTCATCCCCCACCCGAGCATCGTCGCCGGCCGCACCGGCCACGCCCTGGCCAAGGAGGACGTCAACCACGTCGGCGAGGCGGTCGTCATGGTCGTCGCGCGCGACCGCTACCTCGCCGAGGACGCCGCCCAGCGGATCGTCGTCACCTACGAACCCCTCAGGCCCGTCGTCGGCATCGCCACCTCGCGCGACGGCGACGACCTCGTCCACGACGACGCCCCGGGCAACGTCGCCGCCCACCTGCTCCAGGAGGTCGGCAACGTCGAGGTCGCCATGGCCACGGCGCCTCACACCCTCACCCTCGACCTCGAGATCGAGCGCAGCGCGTGCATGCCTATGGAGGGCAAGGGCGTTCTCGCACACTGGGACTCGGACGAGCAGCGGATGCGGATCCACTCGTCCACGCAGACGAGCACAGGTGTGCGAGCCGCCGTCGCCGCGAAGCTCCAGCTCCCCCTCGCGCAGGTCGAGTGCATCGCCCCCGACGTCGGCGGCGGCTTCGGCGTCAAGATCATGCACCCGTGGCCCGAGGAGGTCCTCATCCCGTGGGCCGCCCGCCGCCTCGACCACGACGTCAAGTGGACCGAGGACCGGCGCGAGCACTTCACCTCCAGCGCGCACGAGCGTGGCCAGCTCCAGCAGGTCACCGTCGGGTTCGACGACGACGGACGGCTGCTCGCGCTCGACGTGAGGTTCTGGCACGACAACGGCGCCTACCTTCCCTACGGCGTCATCGTCCCGATCATCACCGCGACGCAGCTGCTCGGCCCCTACAAGCCCCAGAACTACCGGGTCGAGTTCTGGTCGCTCTACACCAACACCGTTCTCGTGACGCCCTATCGGGGCGCCGGCCGGCCGCAGGGCTGCTTCGCGATGGAGCGGACGATGGACGCCATCGCCGCCGAGCTCGGGCTCGACCGCACCGAGGTTCGCTCCCGCAACTTCATCCAGCCCGAGGAGATGCCCTACGACCAGGGCCTGCTCTTCCAGGACGGCCGCCCGCTCAAGTACGACTCCGGCGACTTCCCCGCCTCGCTCGCCAAGCTCAAGGCGCTCGTGGGCTGGGACGACTTCACGGCATACAGGGAGCAGGCGGAGGCCGAGGGGCGCAAGGTCGGGCTCGGCATCGGCTGCTACGTCGAGGGCACCGGCGTCGGCCCCTACGAGGGCGGGCACGTCCACGTGGAGACGAGCGGCCGCGTCAACGTCGCGACCGGCCTCACCACGCAGGGGCAGGGCCATCAGACGATCCTCGCCCAGATCGTCGCCGACGAGCTCGGCGTCTCGATCGAGGACGTCTACGTCACGACCGGCGACACGCGCCGGATGCCGTATGCCGTGGGGACGTTCGCGTCGCGCGGCGCCGTCATGTCGGGCAACGCGGTGGCGCTGGCCGCTCGCGCGGTGCGGGCCAAGGCGCTGCGGATCGCTGCCGACGCGCTCGAGGTGAGCGAGGCCGACCTCCAGATCGAGGAGGGCACGATCAGCGTCAAGGGCGCGCCGCACGCGTCGATCGCGCTCTCCACCGTCGCGGTGATGTCGAACCCGCTGCGCTACGCCTTCGACGAGTCGGCCAAGGCGGCCACGCAGTTCGCCGGCGCGTTCGACCCCGACAAGCCGCCGGTCGCCGACGAGGACGAGCCCGGGCTCGAGGGCAAGGACTTCTACTCCCCCACGCAGGCGACCTTCGCCAACGGCATGCACGCGGCGATCGTCGAGACCGACCCCGTCACCGCCGAGATCAGGATCCTGCGCTACTGCGTCATCCACGACTGCGGCACCGTGGTCAACCCGATGATCGTCGAGGGCCAGGTCCACGGCGGCGTCGCGCAGGGGGTCGGCGGCGCGCTCTACGAGCGGATGGCCTACGACGAGACCGGGCAGCTGCTCAACGCCTCGTTCATGGACTTCCTCATCCCCTACGCCTCCGAGGTCCCGCACATCGAGACCGACCACCTCGAGACGCCCTCCCCGCTCAACCCGCTCGGCATCAAGGGCGCGGGCGAGGCGGGCACGATCCCCGTGAGCGCCGTCATCGCCTCGGCCATCGAGGACGCCGAGGGGTTCCCCATCCGCTCGATGCCGATCAGCCCCACCGAGCTGTGGGACCTGAGGCGCCAGCACGCACGCACCAACCAGGAGACCGCATGAAGATCACCGGCAACGCGACGATGAAGGCGAGCCCCGAGCAGGTGTGGGCCGCGGTCCACGACCCGGCCGTCCTCGCCCGGTGCATCCCCGGCTGCCAGTCGCTGCGTGAGCAAGCGCCCGGCCGCTACGCGATGACGGTCGTCGCCGGGGTCGCCGCGATCAAGGGCTCCTACGACGGCGAGGTCGAGGTCACCGACGTCACCGAGCCGAGTGCCTTCACGATGCGCGCCGAGGGCGCGGGTGCGCCGGGCACCATCGCGACGACCGTTGACGTCTCGCTCGCGCCCGGTGAGGGTGGCGGGACGGCCATCGCCTACGAGGCCGACGCCACCGTCGGCGGCCCGGTTGGCGGTGTCGGCCAGCGCATGCTCGCCGGGGTCGCCCGCAAGATGGCCGGCCAGATGTTCGCCGCGCTCGACGCCGACATCGCCGGCGAGCGCCCCGCCGCCGCACCCGTCGGAGCGGGTGTCGCTGGCTCCGCGGTCGGCGCCCCGGGTGCCGCGCCCGCGGAGGTGGGCGGCCGGCATACGGCGGTGTATGCCGGGTCCGCGGCTTCCGGCGCTGGCGCCGGTTCCGGACCGGGTTTCGTCCAGGGCGCCCTCTTCGGAGCGGGCGTCGCCCTCGCCGGCGTCGTCGTCGGCTGGTTGATCGGAGGTCGGCGCTGATGCGTGCGTTCACTGCTGCTGCCATCCAGGTCGCGCCCGTGCGCGGGTCGCTCACCCCGCAGGTCGTCGAGGCCAACATCGAGCGCTGCCTCGACTTCGTGCGGCGCTGCGTCGCCGAGACCGGGGCCGAGCTCGTCGTCCTGCCGGAGTCCGCGACGACCGGCTTCACGCCCGACTGCTCGGTCGAGGACCTCTGGGACCTCGTGAGCGAGCTGCCGGGCGCGATGTCGCAGCCCTTCCAGGACCTGGCGGCAGAGCTCGGGATCGTCCTCTGCGTCGGGACCTACGAGCGCGGACCCGAGCGCGGGGTGGTCTACAACGCCTCGATCCTCTGCGACACCGACGGCTCGCTGCTCGGTGTCTATCGCAAGACGCACCCGTTCTGCACCGAGGCCGTCTCCGGCGGCGGCTGGGTCACCCCCGGTGACACGGTCACGGTGTCCGACACCGCACTCGGCCGCATCGGCATGATCATCTGCTTCGACGGCGACTACCCCGAGCTGTCGCGCATCCAGGCGGTGCAGGGCGCGGAGGTCATCTGCCGCCCCTCGGCGCTGCTGCGCTCGGCGGACATCTGGGAGCTGACGTCGCGGGCACGGGCCTACGACAACCACGTCTTCGTCATCGGCGCCAACGCGACCGGCATCGACCCGGCCGGCGTCATCTACTTCGGCAACAGCCACATCGTCACGCCCAACGCGACGATCGTCGCCAAGGCGGCCTCTCACGAGGGCTGGGTGTCGGCGCGGCTCGACCCTGAGACGGCGCTCTCGTCGCTCACACCGGGGTCCAACATCCACCAGGGGTTCGACCACCTGCGCGACCGCAACCTCGACCTCATCCGCGGCCACCGCGAGGAGCTCGAGTCGCCGGCGAAGACGTCGTTCCCGCACGGTGGCCCCCGCCCCGACCACGTCCCCGAGGGCGACTGACCGACCCCGACTGATTGCGCAGGAGCGACGCCAGGGACCCCGGATCCGGGGCCTTCGCGTCGCTCCTGCGCAATGAGTCGTGGGAGGTGCTCCCGGGGACCCGCGGGGCGGTTGGCGGGGTTTGAGGCGATACCCGCGATCCGTTGGCATTCATTGACAAGGCGAGGCCCCGGCATACCGGGCTTGAATCTCTGCCATGGCTTCGCGACGCATTCGGATCGGCATCGACACGGGCGGCACGTTCACGGACGTGGTCGCCTTCGACGAGGACTCGGGCGACCTCGTCACGACGAAGACGCCGAGCACCCCCAGCAACCCCGCCGACGGTTTCATCAACGGGATCGACAAGGTTCTCGGCCTGCTCGGCGCGAGCGGGGACGACATCACCGCCGTCTGCCACGGCACGACCGTCGCGACCAACAAGCTTCTCGAGGGCAAGGTCGAGCAGCTCGGCTTCATCACGACCGAGGGCTATGAGTTCATGCTCGAGATCGCCCGCCAGGCCGTGCCCGACGGCTACGGCAACTCCTACTTCTGGGTGAAGCCCGCGCGGATCGTCCCCGCGGACGCCGTGCGCACCGTCGGTGGTCGGTTCGACTTCGAGGGCAACGAGATCCGCGCCTTCGACGAGGAGGGCGCCGTCGCCGCGGCCCGCTGGTTCAAGGAGCACGGCATCACGACGATCGGCGTCTGCTTCCTGCACTCCTACGCCAACGACGAGCACGAGCTGGGGATGCGCGACATCCTGCGCGAGGAGCACCCCGAGGCCGTCGTCTCGATCTCGAGCGAGGTGCTGCGCGAGTACCGCGAGTACGAGCGCTCGATGACGACCCTCGTCGACGCCGCGGTCAAGCCCAACGTCAGCCGCTACGTCACCAACATCCACGAGCGGCTCGACGGCTTCACCCAGGGCTCCGGCCGCGAGATCCCCTTCTACATCATGAAGTCCAACGGCGGCGTCCTCTCCGCGGACGAGGTCGTGCACCAGCCGATCACGACCGTCCTCTCCGGTCCCGCCGCCGGCGCCCTCGGAGCCGCGCTCATCGCCCAGAAGGCCGGCTTCGACAAGATCCTCACCTGCGACGGCGGCGGCACCTCGACCGACGTCTCCGTCGTCCTCGACGGCGAGCCGACGCTCACGACCGAGGGCACGGTGGGCGCCTACCCGAGCAAGATCCCGATGATCGACGTCGTCACGGTCGGCGCCGGCGGCGGCTCGATCGCGTGGGTCTCGCCCGAGGGAGCGCTCAAGGTCGGTCCGCACTCGGCCGGCGCGGACCCGGGACCGCTCTGCTACGCCAAGGGCGGCACCGAGCCCACGATCACCGACGCCCACGTCACCCTCGGCCGCATCCCCCCGCACCTCCTCGGCGGCGAGATCCCGCTCGACGTCGACGCGGCCCGCGCGGGCATCACCGCGCTCGCCGAGCGACTCGGCCTCGACTTCGAGCGCTGCGCCACCGGCATCCTCGAGATCTCGGCGTGGAACCAGGCCAACGCCCTGCGCCAGGTGAGCGTCAAGCGCGGCCTCGACGTCCGTGACTTCATGCTCACGACGTTCGGCGGCTCCGGCTCGCTGCTCGCCTGCCGCCTCGTCGACATCCTCGACCTCGCCGGTGTCGTCGTCCCGCCGAACCCCGGCAACGTCAGCGCCTTCGGCCTGCTCACCGTCGACGTGAAGAACGACTACGTCCAGACGCAGGTCGCCAAGCAGACCGCGCTCGACCACGCGGCGATCGAGAAGACCTTCGCCTCGCTCACCGACCGCGCCGCGGCCGCCCTCGCCAAGGAGGGCTTCGCGGCCGAGGAGCACCAGTTCACCCGCACGGTGGACCTGCGCTACTTCGGCCAGGCCTACGAGGTGCGAGTCACCGCACCGGCCGACGCGACCGTCGACGACGCGTATGCCGCCAAGGTCGCCGAGGCGTTCCACGACGAGCACCGCCAGCTCTACGGCTACGACTTCAGGAACGACCCCAGCCAGCAGGTCGAGTGGGTCAACCTCCGCGTCACCGGGGTCGGCCCGATCACCCGGCCCGAGCTGCGCGAGCTGCCCTCTGCCGAAGGCGGATCGGCGCAGGAGCGCGCCCACCGGTCCACCCGTCAGGTGTGCTTCGACGCCGAGGACGGCTACGTCGACACCGGTGTCTGGTGGCGCCCCGACCTCGCCGCCGGCGACGTCGTCACCGGCCCCGCGATCATCGAGGAGTTCGGCTCCACCGTGCCGGTCCACCCCGGCTTCGTCGTCCGCGTCGACACCTACGGCAACCTCGTCATCACCAAGGAGGACAAGTGAGCACCACGGCTCAGGCGCCCCAGGCCCCGTCGGGACCGCCGGTCAACCCGGCCGGCCTGCCCACGGCATACGAGCACGGCAAGCGGCTCACCGACCCCGGCAGCGCCGTCGACCCGATCCTCGTCGAGATCGTGCAGGGCACCCTGGCCAGCGTCGAGATGGAGGTCGAGACCTCGATCTCCCGGACCTCGCGCTCCCCCATGATCCGCGACGCCCACGACTTCCGCGCAGGCATCCACGACCGCCAGCTGCGCAAGCTCACCGGCCGCTCCTACAGCGCGCTCGTCCACCCCATCGCGCGTGACTTCCCGCTGGAGGAGATGCGCGAGGGCGACGTCTTCTTCCACAACGACGTCTACGAGTCCGAGGGCGGCATCGGCCACCTGCCCGACCTCTGCGTCACCGTCCCCGTCTTCCACGACGGTGCAGTCGTCGCGTTCGTCCAGGCCTTCGGCCACCACGACGACATCGGCGGCGCCGTCCCCGGGTCGATGCCGAGCAACGCGACGAGCGTCCACGAGGAGGGCCTCTCGGTCCCGCCGATCAAGCTGTGGGACGCCGGCGTGCCCAACAAGGCCGCGCTGCGCATCATGACGCGCAACTCGCGCATGCCCGACAGCCTCGCCGCCGACCTCGACGCCGAGTGCTCTGCCTGCCTCATGGGCGCCCGCCGACTCTCGGACCTCTTCGCTCGGTACGGCCGCGACAGCGTCGAGGCCGCGTTCGACGCGATCCTCGACAGCACGACCGAGACCTATCGCCGAGAGATCCTGTCGAAGATCCCCGCCGGCACCTACGTCTGGGAGGACTACGCCGAGCACGACGGCGTCGACGAGCCTCAGCTCCACACACAGCGGATCACGCTCACCAAGGTCGACGACGCCCCGGCCGACCCTGAGACGAACTTCCGCGGCGGCCCGCGCCTCATCGTCGACTTCACCGGCACCGCGCCCCAGGCCAAGGGACCCATCAACCACTGCGGCGACTACGTCGGCGGCAACTTCCTCAAGAAGTGGCTCGCCCCGATCCTGCGCAACCTCGCCGACACCCCCGAGCGGATGGCCGAGCTCGACGTCAACGAGGGCATCGTGCCGCTCATCGAGATGCGCTTCCCCGAGAAGGGCACGCTCCTCACGCCGATCTACCCGGCACCGACCAACGCCCGCACCTTCGTCATCCTGCGCCTGCTCGGTGTGCTCGCCGGCGTCGTCGCCAAGGCGGTCGACGGCCAGATGCCCGCCGACCAGGAGACGATCCGCTACACCGGCGTCTACGGCAAGGACCGCGACGGCAACGACTACCTCATGCGCGAGGTCCTCGGAGGCGGCTCCGGTGGCCGCTACTACGCCGACGGCGAGGACACCATCCACGTCGTGCCCGACTCGCGCAACCTGCCCACCGAGTTCACCGAGTCGCGCTTCCCGTTCATCGTCGAGCGCCTCGGCCTCGCGGTCGACTCCGGCGGTGCCGGTCGCTACCGCGGCGGCCTCGGCTACGAGAAGCACATCCGGATGCTCGAGGACGCGCACTTCATGTCGATCGCCGACCGCTCGATCCTCGCCTGCTGGGGCGTCAAGGGCGGCAAGGCCGGTATGCCGTTCCACGTCACCATCGACGTGGGTGGGCCGGACGAGCGCGTCGTCGAGGCCCTCGCCGACGCTGAGCCGGTCAAGGCCGGACAGGTCATCCGCATCCGCACTACCGGCGGCGGCGGCTGGGGCGACCCCCTCGACCGTCCCCTCGACGAGGTCGAGCGCGACCTGCGCTGGGGCAAGGTGTCCCTCGAGGGTGCGCGGACGGCATACGGCGTCGTCGCGTCCGGCGAGAAGGACGTCGTGAGCATCGACGTCGAGGCGAGCGAGGATCTGCGCGCTCGGATGCGCGAGGAGCGTTCGGACGAGCCGTTCTTCGACCGTGGACCGGGCTACGCGCAGCTCGCGCCGGACGGTGCGACGGCCAGCGAGTTCGACTGGATGTGACGACGTGAGCGAGGTCCTCGTCATCGGTGCGGCCGGCAAGACGGGCCGTGCCGTGACGCGGGCCCTGCTCGCGCGTGGTGTCGTCGTGCGGGCTGCCGTGCGTCCCGGGTCGACGAGCACGCCGTATGCCGGCGCGTCGGTCCACGTCGTGCCTCTCGACCTCGTGTCGGGAACCGGCCTGCCGGTCGCGGTGGCGGGTGTCGACGCGGTCTACCACCTCGCGCCTAACGTCCACCCCGACGAGGTGGGCATGGCCCGCCGGGTCGTCGAAGCCGCTGCGGCAGAGGGCATCTCGCGCTTCGTCTTCCACTCCGTGCTGCACCCCGACGACGCGTCGATGCCGCACCACGTGCGCAAGGGCGAGGCTGAGCGGGTCGTCCGCGAGGTGCTGCCGACGGCCACCGTGCTGCGCCCCGCGGCCTACCACCAGAACCTCGTCGACGCGGCCCTCGCGGGGTGCATCTCTGTCCCCTACTCGCTCGACACGCCCTTCACCAACGTCGACCTCGACGACGTCGCCGAGGTCGCATGGCGGGTGCTCACGGGGCACGGGCACGAGGGGGCGACCCACCAGCTGGCCGGGCCCGAGCGGCTGTCCGTCCGCGAGATGGCCTCGGTCGCCGGCGAGGTTCTCGGGCGGCCCGTCGAGGCAGTGGTCGTGCCGCTGCGGGAGTGGCTCGAGGGCGCCGGCGCTCCCCTGCCCGAGCAGGCCCGCGACGACCTGACCGCGATGTTCCGGAGCTATGACCGCGAGGGGCTCGTCGGCGACCCGGCCGCCCTGCGCGCGCTCCTCGGTCGCGAGCCGCACACCTGGCGTGAGGTCCTCATGCGTGCCGCGTCGGAGCCAGTGGCACCATGAGCCGGTGACCGACCACCAGACCTTCCTCGACCGAGCGGTCGACCTCGCGATCGCCAACGTCGCCGACGGCGGTGGCCCGTTCGGCGCGGTCGTCGTCAGGGACGGCGTCGTCGTCGGCGAGGGGGCCAACCGCGTCACCGCGACCCTCGACCCCACCGCCCACGCCGAGGTCGTCGCGATCCGCGCCGCCTGCCGCGCTGCCGGGGACTTCTCGCTCGTCGGCGCCACGGTCTATGCGTCGTGCGAGCCCTGTCCGCTCTGCCTCTCCGCCGCCCTGTGGGCGCGGGTCGACGCCGTCGTCCACGCCGCCGACCGGCACGCCGCGGCAGGGGCGGGCTTCGACGACGCCGTTTTCCACGGGCTCCTCGACCCCACGCCCGACCTCGCCGCCTGGCCGCTGCGCCGGCTCCACGTGCCGACGCCGCGGTCGCACGAGCCCTTCGACGCCTGGGCCCGGACCACGGACCGCACCGACTACTGACGCCACTCCCCCGCAGGACCCTGCCGCGCCTCGCCTTGGTGCGCTATCTTGTGTCGCATGGTACCCGGCGACGACGCCATCCTGACACACCTGCGACGCGGTGCGCTGGAGTACTGCGTGCTCGCGATGCTGCGCGACGACGAGCTCTACGGCCTCGACATCGCCCGCCGGCTCAGCACCGACGGGATCCTCCTCTCCGGCGAGGGCACGCTCTATCCCCTCCTCGCGAGGCTCCGCAAGGCCGGGCTCGTCGACACAACGTGGCGCGAGTCCGCCGAGGGACCGCCCCGGCGCTACTACTCCCTCACCCGCGACGGGGGCACCGCCCTCGACACCTTCACCCGCACCTGGAAGCCGTTCCGGGACGCGGTCGACTCCGCCATCCAAGGGGGCCCAGCATGACTCCTGCCACGACGCATCCACTCGTCGCCGCCTGGCTGCGCGACCTCGAGCTCATGCTCCACGGCGTCGAGCCGGGCGAGCGCGCCGAGGTCCTCGCCGGGGTGCACGAGCACCTCGACGCGACCCTGCCACCCGGGTCGACCGACGCCGACGTCCGCCGCGTGCTCGCCGACCTCGGGTCACCCGAGTCGGTCGCCGACGAGGCGTATGCCGGCCGCCCACCTCTCGCCGTCACCCCGAGTCACCCCGGGTCTCCGTTGCCCGCGATGGTCGCGGTGGCGGTCAACGCGCTCTGCATCGTGCTGCTGCTCCTGCCGGTCCTCTTCGGCGCGCTCCACGCCGCCGAGATCCTCATGGCGTTGCCGATCGTCGCGCTTCCCTGGGTCGTGGTGTCCGTCCTGACCGCGACGAGCACACGCTGGACCTCGCGTGAGAAGGCGGCGGCGATCGGCCTCCTCCCGGCGACGATCCTCGCCCTCTCGCTCGTCGTCTGGCTCATGATGGCTCTCATCGGTCCGCACATCGTCAACCTCGTGCCGACCCTTGCCATCCTCGGCACCGCGTCGTGGGTGCTCGTCCGCCTGGGTCGTAGCGCACTGCGCTGAGGAGGTGCGGGTCGCACGCTCCGCGCGGGCCGGCATACGGGGCACGGGCTTTGGCAGAAGGTGACACCACGATTGCCGCGTCTTACCACGGATGCACCGAACCCCCGGCGGACGCGGCTCCCTAGGCTCGGCACATGAGTGGACCCCTGCAGGACGTCATCGTCGTCGACCTGTCCCGCGCCCTCGCCGGCCCGCACGCGGCGATGATGCTGGGAGACATGGGCGCGCGCGTCATCAAGGTCGAGTCGCCGACGGGTGACGACACCCGCGGCTGGGGCCCGCCGTTCGTGGGCCCGGACGAGGACCCGATCTCCACATACTTCCTCAGCGCCAACCGCAACAAGGAGTCGATCACCCTCGACCTCAAGTCCGACGACGGGCGCGACGTCCTCACCCGGCTCGTCGAGCGCGCGGACGTCCTCATCGAGAACTTCCGCCCCGGCGTCATGGACCGGCTCGGGTTCGGCAACGACCGCCTCCACGAGCTCAACCCGCGCCTCGTCGTGCTGAGCATCAGCGGGTTCGGGCACGACGGGCCGCAGGGCGGGCGCGCCGGCTACGACCAGATCGCGCAGGGCGAGGCCGGGCTCATGTCCGTCACCGGGCCCGATGCCGACTCGCCGCAGCGCATCGGCGTGCCGATCGGCGACCTCCTCGCCGGCATGTACGGCGCCTACGGCGTCGTCAGCGCGCTGCACGAGCGCAACACCACCGGCACCGGTCGCGTCGTGCGCACGTCGCTGCTCGCGGCGGTCGTCGGGGCGCACGCGTTCCAGGGCACGGCATACACGGTCGCCGGTCACGTCGGCCACGCTCAGGGCAACCACCACCCGGCCCTCTCGCCCTACGGCCTCTTCCACTGCGCCGACGGCGACGTGCAGGTCGCGTGCGGCTCGGAGTCGCTGTGGGTCAGGCTCGCCGAGGCGTTCGGCATCGACCCCGCCGCTCCCGGCATGGCGACGAACCGCGAGCGCACGGCCAACCGCGACCGCGTCACCGCGACGCTCAACGAGGCCTTCTCGACGTGGCAGCTCGACGACCTCCTCCCCCGGCTCGACGAGCTGGGCATCCCGGCCGGCGAGGTGCGCACGATCGACCGCGTCTACGACTGGGACCAGACCCGCTCGCAGGGGCTCGTCCTCGACGTCGACCACCCCGTGCTCGGCTCGATCGAGATTCCCGGGCCGCCGATCCGGCTGGACGACAACGCCTTTGCCGGTGGTCGTGAGACGCACCTCGCGCCCCCGACCCTCGGGCAGCACAACGACAGCGTCCGGGCCTGGCTCGCCGAGGAGGACCCGGCGTGAGCGAGCGTCCGCACCGTCCGACGTCGAGCGAGCTCATCACCGCGGTCCTCGACGAGGGGACGTGGCAGTCGTGGGACGAGGCGCCCCTCGCCGTCGCCCCCGAGGGCAGCCCGTACGCCGTCGAACTCGCCGCCGCTGCCGAGAAGGCCGGCACCGACGAGTCCATCGTCACCGGCGAGGGCCGCATCGGCGGTCACCGCGTTGCCGTCATCGCGGGTGAGTTCCGGTTCCTCGCCGGGTCGATCGGCGTCGCCGCGGCCGAGCGCATCGTCCTCGCCTTCGAGCGCGCGACCCGCGAGCGGCTACCCCTCTTCGCCGCCCCGGCCTCCGGTGGCACGCGGATGCAGGAGGGCACACCGGCGTTCGTCACGATGGTGAAGATCTCGGCCGCCGTCGCCGCCTACAAGCGCGAGCACCTGCCCTACATCACCTACCTGCGCCACCCCACGACCGGAGGCGTCTTCGCGTCGTGGGGGTCACTCGGCCACGTCACCGTCGGCGAGCCCGGCGCGACGATCGGGTTCCTCGGTGCCCGCGTCTACGAGGCGCTCTACGGCCAGCCGTTCCCCGAGGGGGTGCAGACCGCGGAGAACCTCTTCGCCCACGGCCTGCTCGACGCCGTCCTGCCGGTCGAGCTGCTCACCGCGACGGCTGCCCGCTTTCTCGACCTCGTGCTCGCGCCGCACGACGGCCGACCCGCACCCGACGTGCCCAAGGAGCCGTTGCCCGACGTCCCCGCGTGGGACTCGATCACCCGCTCCCGCAACACCGCTCGTCCGGGTGTGCGCGCACTGCTCAAGCTCGGCGCCACGGACGTCCTGCCGCTCTTCGGCACCGGCGCCGGGGAGTGGGACCGCTCGCTCTTCCTCGCCCTCGCCCGCTTCGAGGGCACGCCGTGCGTCGTCCTCGGCCAGGACCGACGCGGTGAGCAGACCGAGGCCCCGCTGGGCCCGTCTGGACTCCGGGTCGCCCGCCGAGGCATGCGGCTGGCGACCGAGCTCGACCTGCCGCTTGTGAGCATCATCGACACGGCCGGCGCCGCGCTCTCCAAGGAGGCCGAGGAGGGCGGCATGGCCGGCGAGATCGCCCGCTGCCTCGCCGAGCTCGTCGTCCTCGAGGTGCCGACCGTGTGCGTCCTGCTCGGCCAGGGCACCGGCGGCGGCGCGCTCGCCCTCATGCCGGCGGACCGCGTCATCAGCGCCCAGCACTCGTGGCTCTCGCCGCTGCCTCCGGAGGGCGCATCGGCCATCCTCCACCGCACTCCCGACCGCGCGCCCGAGCTCGCGGAGCGCCAGCGGGTGCGCTCGCTCGACCTCCTCGAGGACGGCATCGTCGACCGGATCGTCGCCGAGCACCCCGACGCGGCGCAGGAGCCCGAGGCGTTCTGCCGCCGCATGGCCCAGGCGATCCGGCACGAGCTCAGCGACCTCGCCGAGGCGCAGCCCGACGAACGGTTGTCGGCCCGGCACGGCCGCTACCGCCGTCTGGGGCGCCCGTCCCAGTGACCGTCGCCGGCCCAGCGGCCGTCGCTCGCCGCGTGAGCGTCACTCGCCCAGTCGCCGTTCCGTTCGCCGGGACGTAGGGGCATTACCGACGCGTGACCGACCGCGGAAACTGCGTGCTCGTGCGGACCGGCGAGTCGTCTCGGAACGCGTCGGCCGTCCTCGACGAGGTCGAGGAACTGCCCGACGCTGACCCCTGCCTCGAGGGGGTGACGGAAGGCCTCCTCGCGCCGCACCACATAGCGGTTCCGGCGGCCGACCCGGAGGCGGATGATGATCCCCGCGCGCTCGAGGTCGGCCACGATCTGCTGCACCGACCGCTCCGTGATGCCGATGCTCGTCGCGACGTCCCGGAGGAGGACGTCGGGGTTCCGCGCCAGGCACACGAGCACGTGCCCGTGGTTGGTGAGGAACGTCCAGCCATCCCTTTTCACACTTCGACGGTATCCACGCCGGTCACCGCGCACATGTGACCAAAGTCCACCTCCGCGCCCGACGGCTGCCGGGCGCGAGACACGGTGTGGGCCACCTGCCTGCGGGGGCCCACACCGTGTCGTCGCCCGTGACGCTCAGGCTCCGGGGACCAGCCTCACCGCCGACCAGTTCGTACCGACAGCGTTGACCGAGCCGACCCGGAAGTACCACGCCTGCCGGGCGAGGTTGCCGGTCTGGAAGTTGACGACACCCGCGGCGGTCGTCCCTGAGCCCGCGACCGTGGCGAAGTCGGCCGTCGCGCTCCACTGGATGCGGTATCCGGTCTCACCGAGGACGTCGTCCCAGGCCACCGCCACCTGCTCGTTGCGGCCCTGCCGGGTCGCGACGGCCGACCTGATGGTCGTCGCCGGGGCGAGCGCCCCGATGCTCACGTTCGCGGTGTTGGACGGCGCCGAGACACCGGCCACGTTGGTCGCACGCACCCGGTAGTCGTAGCTCGTCGACCCGCTGACGGTGGTGTCCGTGAACGTCGTCGTGCCCGTGCTGGTGCGAGCGGGCGCCACCGCCACCGTACTGAAGGTCGTCGTGCCCGCCACGGCACGCTCGATGACGAACCCGGTCTCCGTGGTGGCGTTGTCACGCCAGGTGAGGGCCACCTGGGGCCCGGGCTGCGCCGTCGCCGTGAGGGCCGTCGGCGCCGCAGGAGTCACCGCTGGCGCGTTGACGTTGAGCGAGTTCGACGTCGAGGTGACGGTCATGCTCGGGAAGGCTCCTCCGTAGCCCACGGTGTTCTCCGCGACGATCCGGTAGGTGTATGCCGTCGTGCCGTTCGAGGTGCTGTCGGTGAAGGTGCGGACGCGATGGTCGTTCGGCGCGTTGATGGGCGAGGCGACCGTCCCCACCGTCGTCCACGTCGAGCCGTTGGTGGTGCGCTGGACGAGGAAGGCCGTCTCCGTGATGGAGTTGTCGTTCCAGGTCAGCGTGACGACCTTCTTGCCGGTGGCCGGCAGCGTCGCCGTGAGCAGCTGCGGCTTGACCGGCGGCAGAGCCACCGACTCGGGCCGCATCATGTCCATCTCCTCGTGGCTGAGGATGTGGCAGTGGTAGACGTACTCCCACCCGAAGTTGACGAGCTCGTTGGTGACCGGGTCGAGCGTCGGGACACCCTGCGGGTCCATGCTGTTGAAGCCCGCGGTCGAACCGATCGGCATCATCGGGTTGAGCGGCCGGATTGCGTTGGGCACCTCGAAGGGGACCTTCGGGATGATCGGGCGCAGGGCGACGACGGTGTCCTGCAGCGGGTTCATCCGCACGGTGTCCTTCCAGCCCAGCTCGTTGGGCTCGGTGAGCGAGACGTTGTTGTCCCACGCCACCCGGTTGAGCACCTGCACGTCGTAGAGGTGGAAGTGGATCGGGTGCGTGTCCACGCCGTTGTGGGTGAAGCGCCAGATCTGGGTCCCGTCCTTCGCACTGCCGATGGGCGTCACCTTGACGTCACCGTCGGGCAGCCCGCCGGCGCTCAGCCTCACCTCGGCCACCGGGAGGTTGGTGCCGTCGATGAGCTCGGTCGCCGGGTTGACGTAGGGGTAGAGCGTGACGTTCTGCTGCCCGGGCGCCGGAGGCTGCGCCTCGAGTCCCAGGTTGGCCTGCATGCGGCCGTACTCGTCGAACGTCGTCGCGTTCATCTCGTCGTGGATCGCCTTGGGCTCGAGGTCCATGACCATCTTCGAGTTCGGCGCCTTGAGGGTGTTGAAGCCGAACTGTCCGGTGTTGTTGACCCGCACGATGCCGTCACAGCTGTTTGTCGTGCCACCGGGGACGTTGCAGTCGCTCGCCGCCGGGAAGTTCGTCCCGTAGGACGAGTCGTAGGCGTCCTGCCCGACGATGATCGGGTTCTGCCCGGACTCGAAGACACCGCTGCCGTCGGCCTTGTGCGCGAAGGCCGCGTTGAGCTTCGAGACGTCGTATGCCGGCTGAGCGGCCGTGTCGGCGATCGTCACCTTCATGATCGTGCGCGTGTTGGGCCCGTAGCCCGGCAGGATCGACGGTGCGCCGGCAGGGCTGAGGTCGGGGGCGCCGGTGTAGTAGTCGTACTGCGGGACGCGCGCCGGGAAGGCAGCCGGGGCGTCGTTGTAGAGGATGAGGGTCTTGCCCGCGAACTTCGAGAAGTCCACGACGGTGTCGGCCCGCTCCGCCGGCGCGAGGAGCAGCGAGTGCTTGTCGACGTTGCCGACGTCGAAGCGGGTCGGGTCGGTGATCCAGGTCGTCGGCTGCTGTCCGTCGACGACAGCCGGCTTGGGCAGGAAGCCGCCCTCGGTGCCGATCTGCACCCAGTCCGGTCCTGCGGCGTTGTTGTTGGCGTCGACCGGCGTGGGTGACACGGTCGGGTCGGTCTGGGCAGCCGCGAGCTCGGCCGGTTTGAGGGCGACCTCGGTCGTCCCGTCACCCTGGGCCGCGTCCGCGACGTACCACTGGAAGTTGAAGAACCGGTCGTTGGCGGCGTTGAGCATCCGCAGCCGGTAGGCCTTGGGCTCAAGGGTCACCTTCGGGTAGGCGACACCGTTGACCACCGGGGTGTCGTTGAACTGCTCCATGCCGGCCGAGATGTTCGGGGTGCCCGGGATGAGCTCGGGCTCGCAGAAGGGGTCGGTCTGGTACCGCCAGGTCGACGGGATGTCGAGCTTGCAGCTGCTGTCGTAGTAGGGGTTTTTGATCGTCCCGTACTTGGTGCCCGTCGCGGGCGGCCAGAACCACGGCCCGTACATCCACCGGCCGTAGGCACTCATGCCGGACGGGTCACCGGGGTTCTGTGCCGGCATGTAGACGTGGTGGTACCAGAAGTCCCCGGTGCGGCCCCAGCGGCGCTTGTCCCACGTCGGGTCCTGGCCGTAGCGTCTCACCGCACCGCTCGCGTCCTTGGTGTCGTAGAGCTGCTCGTCCGAGGGCACGAAGGTGCGGTCCTGGACCACGAGCGGGATGGTGTCAGCGGCCGGGGGGATGACGCCGTCGGCGATGAGCTTCTTCTCGGTGTCGTCCGCGATCGCGTACCCGGCGGCCTCACCGGCATACACGTTGAGACGGGTGATGCCCCACGAGTGGTCGTGGTAGAACATCAGCCGCGCGCTCTGCTGGTTGCTGTAGAAGAACGTCGAGCAGCCGTCGTCGTCGGCCTCGCAGGTCACCGCGCCAGCGGTCGTCATGTCCGGCACGTTCTGGACGCTCACGCCCTGCGGCCGGCTCGTGCCCTCACCTGCCGGGGTGATCCACTGGTGCGGCGTGCCGTCGCTGATCCACGGGGTGACGCCACCGTGCAGGTGAAGCGTGGCCCGGTTGTCGGCGAAGCAGGTGCCACCGAGCGGCTTGGGCGACTGGGTGCACGCCGGGTTGCGGACCTCGTCGACGACGGTCGAGGAGTTCGTCGGCTCCATGGGTCCCATCGGACCCATGCCCGAGCCCATCATGCTGCTGTCGGTGGGCAGGAAGAGGTCCCCGTCCACGCCCTTGGGGAGCAGGTTGCGGAAGGTGATGCGGACCGGCTTGTCCTTCGTGGCACCGATGAACGGGCCGAGGTACTGCGGCGCGGTGACTCCCAGGTACCCACCCTCGACGGGCACCTTCGTGCCGTCGAGGAGCTCGTTCTTCAGCGGCACGTGCTGG
Source organism: Knoellia flava TL1 (assembly GCF_000768675.1). Taxonomy (GTDB): domain Bacteria; phylum Actinomycetota; class Actinomycetes; order Actinomycetales; family Dermatophilaceae; genus Knoellia; species Knoellia flava. The sequence goes on from NZ_AVPI01000011.1 coordinate 63,559, forward strand.
CTCGTGGCGGCGTTGGCCGGCGTCTCGAGCTGGACGTAGCCGCGCACGAGGGTGCCGGTCGGGAGGTCGGCCGAGAACTGCGTGCGGTACTGCACCAGGCCGATGACGTACTCGTCCGCCTTGACGCCGTCGTAGGTCGTCTCGGCAGGCACGGCGTTGGGGATGAACTTCCCCGACGCAGGACACGCGTCGGTCGTGCCACCCGGCGTGCAGGTGCCGGGCAGGTCGTCCACGAACTTGCGCATGCCCTTGCTCAGGTAGCCGCTGCCGGGCGAGTCGACCGCGATGCTCGTCACGGCGCCCACGTCGGTGAGCGCGGTGGCGCCGGCCCCGGTGCCACCACCCGTCGGGTCGGTCACGGCAACGGTCGGGGCGGAGGTGTAGGCGCTGCCGAAGACGTCGACGTTCACCGCGGACAGGGAGAGGGTGGAGGCGACCGTGGCCGGTCCGCCTCCGTCCGGGAAGTTGAGCGGGTCGAACTGCGTCCCGTTGCGGATCGTCACGCCGGGAGCCGAGGTGTAGCCCGAGCCGGGCTCGTCCACGACGACACCGGTGACCGTCCCGGACGCGTCGATCGTCGCGTGCGCCTTGGGCACCGTCCCCTGCGGGCTCTCCGGCATGTCGAAGTCGACCGTGGGCATGGTGTAGCCGCTGCCTCCGTTCGTGATCGTGATGGCGTCGACCCCTCCCGAGGCGATGGCGGTCGCCCCGGTGCCACCGCCACCACTGAGCGCGACGTCGAACGCCTTGTAGCCCGAGCCGGGCACGACGTCGGTGAACCCGACGACGACGCCGGTCGTGCTCACGGTCGCGGTCGCGGCGGCCGGGTCACTGGTGCTGCTCCCCGCCACGGACACGTTGGTCGCCCCCGCGACGTAGTCGTGGCCGGGCGACGTGACGTCGATGCTCTTGATGCCGCCGGTGACGGGGTCGACCTGCGCGACGGCGGCCGCACCCGTGCCGGCTCCGGTGATCGTCACGTCCGCGGTCGAGAGGGTGAGGGGACTGTTCGCCCAGTTGGGCCACGGCCCGAAGTAGTGCGGCACCTTGGTCTCGTCCCTGGGGTCGGTCGGGGCTGCGGCCGAGGCGACCGTGGGCGCCACCACCACCGACTGCACACCGACGGTCACGACCATGGCGGCACTGGCCACCATCGCGACGGAGAGGAACTTCTTGGTGGTGGCGTGTGACATGACGATCCCTGCTCTCTCCGGGGCCTGCGCCCCATCGCACATGGCGCGATGTTAGAACCGGGACGAAGCACAAATCCACGGAATCCGACGAACTGGAAGTGCGAAAAGTGTTGCGTGACAACGGTTTCCGGAACGCGCTTGCATGTGGCGCGACCGTGGCCAGCGGTCGCCCAGCACCGTCGTCCCGGGACGGGCGCACGTCGATTCGCACGTTCTCGCGGACGCGGCCAGCTCGTTGAACGAGCCACGACCAACCCCCACCGTCGGCCCCGAACCCGTCGAAGCCCCGGTCCGGGGACGCAGGCCGACCTACGATGAGGCGTGGTCGCTGACCGGCCGACGCCACGCCAGGAGATCCGCTTCTGTCGCTCCGCCGACGGGGTGCAGATCGCGTATGCCGTCCACGGACACGGCCCTCCGCTCCTCGTCGACTCGTGCTGGCTGAGCCACCTCCAGCACGACTGGGTCTCGCCCGTCTGGCGGCACTACCTCGAGGACTGGGGCCGCTACCGCACCGTCATCCGGTTCGACGAGCGCGGGCACGGACTGTCCGACCGCGGGGTGACGGACCACTCGCTCGAGCTGCGGCTGGCCGACCTCGAGGCCGTCGTCGAGGACGCCGGCTACGAGCGCTTCGACCTCCTCGCGATGGCGCAGGGTGGCCCCGTCGCCATCGCCTACGTCGCCAGACACCCGGAGCGTGTCTCGCGGCTGGCGTTCTACGGCAGCTACTCGGGCCAGCAGGACAAGGACGCGACCGAGTCCGAGATGAACGACACCCTCGACGCCCTCATCAAGGTCGGGTGGGCCCGGCCGGACTCGGCGTTCCGCCGCGTCTTCACCTCGCTCATGATCCCGGACGCGACCGAGGAGCAGCACACCTGGCTCGACGAGCTGCAGCGCGTCTCGACCGACGCCGAGACCGCCCGCACCTCGCGCCGCCAGCGCCTCACCGCGGACGCGTCGGACCTCCTCGGGTCGCTCGACGTGCCCACTCTCGTCCTGCACTCGCGTGGCGACCGGATGAACGACTTCTCCGAGGCCCGCTACCTCGCCGCCCACATCGACGGGGCCCGGCTCGTCTGCCTCGACAGCGACAACCACATCGTCCTCGAGGACGAGCCCGCGTGGCAGGTCTTCCGGACCGAGCTCCGCGACTTCCTCGAAACCCCCTCTCGCACAGGGGGATCCGTCGTCGATGGCGCCGCCTCGCCCTCCCTCTCGGCCTTGTCGACCCGGGAGCGCGAGATCCTCGCCCTCGCCGCCCGCGGGCTCGACAACGACGAGATCGCGACCGAGCTCGTCCTCAGCACCCGCACCGTCGAGCGGCACCTCAGCAACGTCTACGCCAAGCTCGACCTGCACGGGAAGTCGGCCCGCACCGCCGCCGTCGCGCGCCTCCTCACCGCGACCTGACCAGCCCCCGGGAGGCGACGGAACGGCATACGCGTATGCCGTCACGGCACCTCCGCACACGCGCGCACCTCTGCGTGCACGCGCCGATGCGGACGACCAGTCCGCGTTCCTACGTTGGGGAGCACCCGAACGACACCGACGAGGAGCGCACCATGAGCACCACCACCGACCAGACCCAGCCCCCGCCGACGGCACCCGACGACGCGGCGCTCAAGGCCAGGCACCGCGCCATGTGGGCGCTCGGCGACTACGCCGCGGTCGCGCGCGAGGTCATCGCACCGCTCGGGCCCATCGTGGTCGAGGCTGCCGGCATCGGACCCGGGCAGCGTGTCCACGACGTCGCCGCCGGCTCGGGCAACGTCGCCCTCCCGGCTGCCCGCACCGGCGCCGAGGTCGTCGCCACCGACCTCACGTCCGAGCTGCTCGAGCGCGGACGTGAGGCGGCCGAGGCCGAGGCACTCACCATCACGTGGGTCGCCGCCGACGCCGAGCACCTGCCCTGCGACGACGGCGAGTTCGACACCGTCGTCTCCTGTGTCGGCGTGATGTTCGCGCCGCACCACGAGGCGGTGGCCGACCAGCTCGTGCGCGTCGTCCGGCGCGGCGGGACGATCGCGCTGCTCAGCTGGACCCCCGAGGGGTTCATCGGCCAGATGTTCGCGGCGATGAAGCCCTACGCTCCCCCGCTGCCGACCGGTGCACAGCCCCCGCCGCTGTGGGGCCACGTCGACCACGTGCGCGACCTCTTCGGGGACCGCGTGCGGATCGAGAGCGCGGTCCAGCAGGACCTCGTCGTCGACCTCTTCGCGACTCCACAGCACTTCGTCGACTTCTTCAAGGCGAACTACGGACCGACGATCGCGGTCTACCGCCACATCGCCGACGACCCCGGGCGGGTCGCGGCTCTCGACGCGGACCTGCTCGCGCTGGCCGAGCGGTTCGACCGCGGCAGCGGGGCGACCGTGCTCGACTGGGAATACCTCCTGCTCACGGCGACGCGGACCTGACCGCGGTCGCTGCGGCACCTGCACCCGCCTCCCAGCACCGTCACACCTGACAAACGAGGGAGCCGCACCTGTCAGGTCATGCCAACGCCCGGCCCCGACCCCCTCCCTAGGCTCGCGTCACGGCATACCGACGGGGTGTGCCCGACGAGCGGAAGGTGGGGTCGGTGCGGGTCCTCGTGGCACTCGGCGGCAACGCCATGACCGCCCCCGACGGCACGGCGACGCCCGGCGACCAGGTCCGCGCGATCACGGGGGCGATGGAGCACGTCGCCGAGCTCGTCGCGGCAGGGCACGACGTCGTCCTCACCCACGGCAACGGCCCGCAGGTCGGCAACCTCCTCGTCAAGAACGAGGTCGCCGCCCACGTCGTCCCGCCCGTCCCGCTCGACTGGTGCGGTGCGCAGACGCAGGGGACGATCGGCTTCACCATTCTCGACGCCCTCCAGGCGGCGCTCGCCCGGCGCGGGGTGGACCGCCCGGTGGCGGCCCTCGTCACGCGCACCCTCGTCGACGCCGACGACCCGCACTTCCAGTCGCCGACGAAGCCGATCGGCCGCTACCTCCCCGCCGACCAGGCCCGGCAGATGATCGACCACGGGCAGCAGTGGGAGGACCGCGGCGAGCGCGGGTGGCGCCGTGTCGTCGCCTCGCCCGAGCCGCGCGAGGTCCTCGACCTCGAGCCGGTGCGCGTCCTCGTCGAGGCGGGCCACGTGGTCGTCGCGGCCGGTGGCGGCGGCATCCCGGTCGTCCGCGAGGCGGACGGCTCGCTGCGCGGCGTCGAGGCGGTCATCGACAAGGACCTCACCGCGGCGCTTCTCGCCCGGACCCTGGGCTGCGACATCCTCATCATCGCCACCGATGTCGACCACGCGATGGTCGACTACGGCACCCCGGACGAGCGCGCGCTCGGCTTCACCTCGCTCGCGCAGATGCAGGCGTATGCCGCGGACGGCCAGTTCGCGTCCGGCTCCATGGGCCCCAAGGTCGACGCGGCGCTGCGCTTCGCCGAGAGCGGCGGCCGCAGCATCATCACGTCCCTCGAGCACATCACCGACGCGGTCGAGACCGAGTTCGGCACCGTCATCGACACCAGTCCCGAGGGCTAGGCCCCAACAGAGAGAGGTTCAGCCGTGCCAGAAGCCATCGAGGTCCGCAAGGTCCCGATCCACAGCGTCTCCGACGCCTCCGAGCTCGCGAAGCTCATCGATGACGGCGTCATGGAGGCGAGCCGCGTCATCGCCATCATCGGCAAGACCGAGGGCAACGGCGGTGTCAACGACTACACCCGGATCATCGCCGACCGCGCGTTCCGCGAGGTGCTCGTCGCCAAGGGTGCCCCCGCCGACCAGGTCAAGCAGGTCCCGATCGTCTGGTCCGGTGGCACCGACGGCATCATCAGCCCGCACGCGACGATCTTCGCCACCGTGCCCGCCGACAAGGCCGAGCCGAGCGACGACCTCCGCCTCACCGTCGGCTTCGCCATGAGCGAGCCGATCCTGCCCGAGGAGATCGGCTACACCGGCATGATCTCCAAGGTCGCCGAGGCCGTGAAGGTCGCGATGGAGAAGGCCGGCATCACCGACCCCAAGGACGTCCACTACGTCCAGACCAAGACGCCGCTGCTGACGATCCACACGATCCGCGACGCCGAGTCCCGCGGCAAGAAGGTGTGGACCCACCACACGCACGAGTCGATGGACCTCTCCAACGGCACGACCGGTCTCGGCATCGCCGTCGCCCTCGGCGAGATCGAAATGCCCACCGACGCCGACGTCATGGAGAACCGCTCGCTCTTCTCGTCCGTCGCGTCCTGCTCGTCGGGCGTCGAGCTCGACCAGGCGCAGGTCGTCGTCGTGGGCAACGCCCGCGGGGTCGGCGGTCGCTACCGCATCGGTCACTCGGTCATGCGCGACGCGCTCGACGCCGACGGCATCTGGGAGGCCATCAAGGACGCCGGTCTCGAGCTGCCCGAGCGCGCGCACCACAGCGACATCAAGGGCCGCCTCGTCAACGTGTTCCTCAAGTGCGAGGTGAGCCAGGACGGCGAGGTCCGGGGTCGCCGCAACGCCATGCTCGACGACTCCGACGTGCACTGGCACCGTCAGATCAAGTCGTGCGTCGGTGGCGTCACCGCGTCGGTGACCGGCGACCCGGCCGTGTTCGTGTCGGTGTCGGCCGCGCACCAGGGTCCTGACGGTGGTGGCCCCGTGGCCGCGATCGTCGACCTCGGCGAGGGCGAGCCCACCGGCTACGCCGCCCCGGGAGCCCCCACACCCTAACGCCCTGCACAGCTTTTGCTCCCCGTGAGGGAACGTTGAGGGTCCGGAGGCTTGCACGCCTCCGGACCCTCAACGTTTCCTCCGGATGGCCGGGGCCGTCGTGGACCTGACGTCGAGCCACCCTCCCAACTCATTGCGCAGGAGCGACACCCAAGGCCGGAAATCGGGCCCTGAAGTGTCGCTCTTGCGCAATCAGTCCGGGTCGAGCCGGGTCAGTGGGCGAAGTGCCGGGTGCCGGTGAAGTACATCGTCACCCCGGCAGCCTGCGCCGCCTCGACGACCTCGGCGTCACGCATCGACCCACCCGGCGCGACGACGGCGCGCACACCGGCGTCGAGGAGCACCTGGAGCCCGTCGGCGAACGGGAAGAACGCGTCCGACGCCGCGACCGCACCGGCCGCCCGCTCCAGCCCACCCGCGTTCGCGCGCGACACCGCCAGGTGGCAGGAGTCGACCCTGTTGACCTGACCCATGCCGATGCCGACCGACGCACCGTCGGAGGCGAGCAGGATCGCGTTGGACTTCACCGCACGCACCGAGCGCCACGCGAACTGGAGGTCGGCGAGGGTCGCCTCGTCCGCCGCATCGCCGGCCACGAGTCGCCACGACGCCGCGTCGTCACCACCGACCACCTCGCCGGACTCGTCCCGCACGACGGCGTCGACCGCGTCGCGGTGCTGCATGAGCAGGCCACCGGAGATCGGCCGGATCTCCGCGCCCGCCCGCGACGGCGCGGGCGCCTCGAGCAGCCGGATGTTCTTCTTGGCCGTAAGGATCTCGAGCGCGTCGTCGTCGAACGACGGGGCGACGACGACCTCGGTGAAGATGTCGGCGACAGTGCGCGCCATGTCGGCCGTCACGGGACGGTTCGTCGCGATGATTCCGCCGAAGGCCGACACGGGGTCGCACGCGTGCGCGCGGCGGTGGGCGTCGGCGACGTCGGTCCCGACGGCGATGCCGCACGGGTTGGCGTGCTTGATGATCGCCACCGTCGGCTGGTCGCCGTGGTCGTGGGCCGCGCGCACGGCGGCGTCCGCGTCGACGTAGTTGTTGTAGGACATCTCCTTGCCGTGCAGCTGCTTCGCCTGCGCGAGCCCCGGCTGCGGTGCGAACCCGTTGGCATACAGCGCCGCCGCCTGGTGCGGGTTCTCGCCGTAGCGCAGCACCGCCGTCTTGGTCCACGTCGCACCCGCCCACGCCGGGAAGCCCGACCCGTCGGAGGTGTCGACGTAGGCGTTGCCCATCCACGACGCGACGTGGACGTCGTAGGTCGCCGTGTGCACGAACGCCTTCGCGGCCAGCGCCTTGCGCTCTTCGAAGGTGAACCCCTCGCCGCGCGCGGCCTCGAGAACCGCGTCGTATGCCGTGGGGTCGACGACCACGGCGACGCTCGGGTGGTTCTTCGCGGCCGCCCGCACCATCGACGGGCCGCCGATGTCGATGTTCTCCACGACGTCATCCGCCGCCGCGCCCGAGGCCACCGTGTCGGCGAACGGGTAGAGGTTGACGACGACGAGGTCGAAGGGCTCCACGCCGAGCTCGCCGAGCTGCGAGACGTGGTCGGGCTTGCGGGTGTCGGCGAGGATGCCGGCGTGCACCATCGGGTGCAGCGTCTTGACGCGGCCCTCGAGGCACTCGGGGAAGCCGGTGAGGTCGGCGACCTCGGTCACCGGGATGCCCAGGCCCTCGATGAGCGCGGCCGAGCCACCGGTGGAGACGATCGAGACGCCGGCGTCGTGCAGGCCGCGGGCGAGGTCCTCGAGGCCGGTCTTGTCGAAGACCGAGACGAGCGCACGGCGGATCGGGCGGCGGTCCTGCGTGGGTCCGGGCGGGGTGACGGAGACGGCCATGGCAAGGCTCCAATTCGGCGACGAGGGGTGCGGGCGTGCGGTCAGGTGGCCGGGTGCACCCAGGCGGGCGATGCGCTCCCTCGTTGACTCCCCGGTGGTGGTCCACCCTCGCCAGTCGTCGCCCCGAGTCTAACGGCCCGCGGGACCTGCCTCGCCCCGCCCCATCCGGCCGACGAGCTCGACGAGCAGCTCGCGCTCCTGCACCTTGATGCGCTCGTGCAGGCTCTCCTCGGTGTCGTGGTCGAGGATCTCGACGGCGCGCTGCGCGAGGATCGGCCCGGTGTCGACGCCGGCGTCGACGAGGTGCGCCGTCGTCCCGGTGACCTTGACGCCGTGGGCGAGGGCGTCGCGGACGGCGTGCGCCCCGGGGAAGCTGGGCAGGAGCGCCGGGTGCGTGTTGAGGATCGTCCGGCCTTCCAGCGTCGCCGGCCCGAGGATCTTCATGAACCCGGCCGTGACGACGAAGTCCGGTGCGCGAGAGGCGATCTCGGCAGCCAACGCCTCGTCCCAGGCGCCGCGGTCCGCGAAGTCGCGCACCCGGCATACGAAGGTCTCGACACCCGCTCGCTCCGCGCGGCGCAGGCCCTCGATGTCGTCACGGTCCGCTCCCACCGCGAGGACACGGACCCCGTATGCCGGGTCGAGAGTCGCGTCGAGCAGTGCCTGGAGGAGGGTGCCGGACCCGGAGACGAGGACGACGATGCCGGCGGGTGCGCTCACGCCGAGCACCCTACCGACAGCCGCGAGAGGTCAGCGGCGCAGTCTCCAGGCGTCCCACGCGACGACGGCGAGCGCACCGACGAGCAGCTCCGCCGTCACCGCGAGCGCCGTCCACGACGCCGGGGTGCCGACGTCGCCGAGCCGGTAGGCGCCGAGCGATCCCCCGCCGAGGGCGTCGAGGATCCCGACGGCCACCCCCACGAAGAGGCAGGCGACGATCGCGACCGACGCCTTCGTGCGGAGTGAGGAGAGGCGGGCGACAGAGGCGAGCGAGCGTCGGCCGACGTAGCCGCCGACGAGCACCGGCACGAGGACGAGCAGCCGGGCGAACCACGGGAACTCTCCCGGCTCGGGCATGGCGCCGAAGACCGGCACGAGCGGCATGAGCCCGCTCGTCGAGCCGGCGAGCGAGGTGTGCGCCCCGTCGACGACGGAGAACCCGGGTCCGGCGAGGAGGCCGACCACCCACAGCGCGAGGTTGGGCAGGGCCGCGAGCTGGACGGCGACGAGCAGGACACCGCCGACGAAGCCGGCGCCGAGCTCGGACTGCAGGCTCGTCACCTCGCCCCACCGCAGCGCGACGGCGCCGACGACGACGAGCGCGGCGGCGCCGAGCAGCACAGCCAGCCCGTGGGCACCCGGACGGGCCGCGCGGCGCACCGTGTCGGGCAGGACGACGCCATCGAACCGCGGGCCGAGCACATCGGCTTCGCGGGCCAGCCGGCGGACGGCGAGCGCGAGCGCGACGAGCGGGACGACGGCGAGGGCCACGGGCAGGCTGAGCCAGCGCAGCGGCAGCGAGCCGACGAGGGTGAGGGCGACCGCGAGACCGGTGGCCACGGCATACCCGAGCCACCAACGGCAGGCGACCATGAGGACGGAGCGAGGCAGGAGGTCCGCCGCGAAGGCGTCGTCGACGTCGGCGGTGTCGAGCGCACGCCCCGCGCCTCTCGCGGCGAACCAGACGGCGAGGGCGCCGAGCACGAGGGGGACGAACGCGATGTTGGTCGCGCCGGCGCCGAGGTGCGCGCCGTGGACGAGCAGCCAGAGCGAGGCACCCGCGCCGAGCGGTTCGGCGAGCGAGTCGCCGGCCCGCGGGTCGAGCAGCCAGCCCATCATGGTGGGCACGAGCACAACGAGCAGCGAGACGAGACCGGTGAGCAAGCCGACGCCCACGTCGCGCACGGTTTCGGGCAGCCACGACGGCGAAGGCTCGCCCGCCGTGCCGTCCGCGTCGGCGGAGGGGCGCGCACCACGAAGCATCTCCAGGACCGTCATCGCGGCCCAGTCTCCCCCGCGAGACGCCCATGACCCGGCCGCACACGCCGGGCCGGGGCGAATGCGACGCTCTGGCCTCCGCGCATCCGTCGTCGTGGCCGAGCACGGCGCTGACCCCGGCAGGGTCGCACAGGCGAGCGGGCGGCACACCGAAGCCTTCTCGGTATGCCGCCCGCTCGCGGTGCGTGGACGCGTCAGGAACGCGGCTCGAGCCCCATCCCCTTGAGGATCTCGTGCATGAGCGCGGCCGTCTCGGACGGCGTCTTGCCGACCTTGACGCCGGCGGCCTCGAGGGCCTCCTTCTTGGCCTGCGCCGTGCCGGAGGAGCCGGAGACGATGGCGCCTGCGTGGCCCATGGTCTTGCCCTCGGGCGCGGTGAAGCCGGCGACGTAGCCGACGACCGGCTTCGTGACGTGCTCCTTGATGTAGGCCGCGGCCCGCTCCTCGGCGTCGCCGCCGATCTCGCCGATCATGACGATCGCCTTCGTCTCGGGGTCGGCCTCGAAGGCCTCGAGCGCGTCGATGTGCGTCGTGCCGACGATCGGGTCGCCGCCGATGCCGATGGCCGTCGAGAAGCCGTAGTCACGCAGCTCGTACATCATCTGGTAGGTCAGCGTGCCCGACTTCGAGACGAGGCCGACCGGGCCCTTGCCCGCGATGGTGTGCGGCGTGATGCCGGCGAGCGACTCCTCCGGCGTGATGATGCCCGGGCAGTTCGGGCCGATGATCCGGGTCTTCTTGCCGATCGAGTAGTTGAAGAACTCGGCGGTGTCCTTGACCGGGATGCCCTCGGTGATGACGACGAGCAGCGGGATCTCGGCGTCGATCGCCTCGATGGCGGCGTCCTTGGCGAAGGGCGGCGGGACGAAGGCGACCGAGACGTTGGCGCCGGTGGCCTCCATGGCCTCCTTGACCGAGCCGAAGACGGGCAGCTCCTTGCCGCCGATCTCGGCGGTCGTGCCGGCCTTGCGGGCGTTGACGCCACCGACGATGTCGGCACCGGCGTCGAGCATGAGGGCGGTGTGCTTGGAGCCCATGCCGCCGGTCATGCCCTGGACGATGATCTTGCTGTCAGCGTTGAGGTAGATGGACATGTGTGTCGCTGTTCCTTTGCGTTCGTCAGCTGTCAGCGGTCACTTGGAAGCGGCGAGCTCGGCGGCCTTGGCCGCGGCGCCGTCCATCGTGTCGACCTGGGTCACGAGCGGGTGGGCGAGCTCGTCGAGGATCGCCCGGCCCTGCTCGACGTTGTTGCCGTCGAGGCGCACGACGAGCGGCTTCGTGGCGGCGTCGCCGAGGATCTCGAGCGCGCCCTTGATGCCGTTGGCGACCTCGTCGCACGCGGTGATGCCGCCGAAGACGTTGACGAAGACGGCGCGAACCTGCTCGTCGCCGAGGATGACGTCGAGGCCGTCTGCCATGACCTGCGCGTTGGCGCCGCCACCGATGTCGAGGAAGTTCGCGGGCTTCACGCCGTGCTGCTCACCGGCGTAGGCGACGACGTCGAGGGTGCTCATGACGAGCCCGGCGCCGTTGCCGATGATGCCGACCTCGCCGTCGAGCTTGACGTAGTTGAGGCCCTTGGCCTTGGCCTTGGCCTCGAGCGGGTCGGCCGCGGCCTTGTCCTCGAGCGCCGCGTGCTCCTCGTGACGGAACTCTGCGTTCTCGTCGAGCGTGACCTTGCCGTCGAGGGCGACGATGTTGCCGTCGTTGTCCTTGACGAGCGGGTTGACCTCGACGAGCGTCGCGTCCTCGTCGCGGTAGACCGCCCACAGCTTCTCGAGGACGGGGACGATCGCGGCGCCGGTCTCGGCGTCGAAGCCGGCCGCGTCGACGATCTCCTGGGCCTTGGCGGTGTCGATGCCGACGTTGGGGTCGACGGCGATGCGCGCGAGGGCCTCGGGACGCTCGACGGCGAGCTGCTCGATGTCCATGCCTCCCTCCTTGCTGCACATCGCGAGGTAGGAGCGGTTCGTGCGGTCGAGCAGGATGGAGAAGTAGTACTCCTCGGCGATCTGCGCGCCCTGGGCGATCATCACCTGGTGGACCGTGTGGCCCTTGATGTCCATGCCGAGGATCTCGCCGGCCAGCTGCTCGGCCTCGTCAGCCGACTTGGCGACCTTGACGCCGCCGGCCTTGCCACGCCCGCCCGTCTTGACCTGGGCCTTGACGACGCTGACGCCGCCGCTCTTAGTGCCGATCGTCTCGGCGGCCGCGCGGGCCTCCTCGGCGGTGGTGGCGACTGCGCCTGCCAGCACGGGTACACCGTGCTTCTCGAACACATCTCGTGCCTGGTACTCGAAAAGGTCCACGGATTCGTTCCCGTCCTCACGCGTTCATTTGGGGTGACCACTGGTCCGTTCGGGCCGACTCTAGCGCCGCCGCGAGGGCGCCATCCTCCGCGGGTCTCGATCCGGACACGGCGACAACGGTGATTCGCACGACACCGCCAACCGGCTCCCGCGCGAAGTACGGTGAATCCACCATGGATGCCTCGATGTGGATGCACCCCGCGGACCAGCGGACGTCGACGATGGGGCGCGCCCGCCGCGCCCTCGGATCGGCCACGGCCGCCGCCCGGAGCCTGGGCCCGCTCCTCACCCCGCGCGCCATGGTCGGCATGGCCATCGAGACGGCGTGGATGACGACCCATCTCGCGACCTACCCGCTCGGGATCTTCCAGGAGAAGGCCGACGGCCGCCGTGGCTACCGCATCGAGCACCTCGCCCCGGTCCAGCGCGGCCTGCTCATCTCCAACGTCGAGGCGGCCGGGACGCCGATCCTCCTCGTGCACGGGATCATCGACAACCGGTCGATCTTCACCCTGCTCCGCCGTGGGCTCACCCGCCGCGGCTTCGGCTCGATCTATGCCATGAACTACTCGCCGTTCACCGCCGACGTCCGCACCGCCGCCGCGCAGCTCGGCGAGGAGATCGAGGCGATCGTCGCCGAGACCGGCTACGAGAAGATCCACGTCGTCGGCCACAGCCTCGGCGGCCTCATCGCGCGCTACTACGTCACCCGGCTCGGGGGCGACGAACGCGTCCACACGCTCGTCACGCTCGGCACGCCCCACCAGGGCACGTATGCCGCCTACGCGTCACCGACGCGGCTCACCGCCCAGATGCGCCCCGGCAGCGGCCTCATCCGCGAGCTCGAGGAGCCCGCGACCGGCTGCACGACACGGTTCATCTGCTACTGGTCCGACAGCGACCTCGTCATCGTCCCGCAGGGCAGCGGCGCGCTGCGCCACCCCGACCTCTCCGTCCGCAACATCCGCCTGCACGGCGTCGGGCACATCTCGCTCGCGGTCGTCGGTGACGTCGTCCACGGCATCTCGACCGCCCTCGCCGAGCTCGACCACGACGGTGCGACGGTGACGCCGGGCGTCACCCCGCTCGCCCCGCGCGACAGGTCCGACAGCGGTGCGCGACGTTCGACGCGGGTGGGCGGACGGCATACGGCATCGTCGGGAAAGTGACGCGCGTCACATCGTGACGCAAACATCGTGGTGAGAGCCCGGAAACACGGGCTCTCACGCGTTGCCTCGATCCCAAGATCCACACTCGGGTTTGGATAACGGTCAGGTCACGGTACGGTGGTCGCTCCCGTGTCCCCTGCACGTGAGGTTTCCCTGCCTTGAGTACCCCCTACGAGGGGCGTCACCGTGGCCGGCATCGCAAACCTGCGACAAGCCGAGTCTCCCGCGCCCTGCACCCGGGCTTCGTGTTGCCCAGCGCCGCTGCCGCGGCCCTGGTCGTCACCGCCACCGGTGCATCCGTTGCCGAGTCCGCGCCGGTCACCCTCGACCTGACCGCGGCCCAGGCCCAGACGGCCCGTGACCAGGCCGCGACCGAGGTCGCCGACCAGGCCGACCTCTCGTCGCGCCGCCAGCAGGTCGCGCTGCAGACCGCGGCGATCCAGGGTCGCGTCACCGAGCAGAAGCGGGTCGCCCGCAACAACGCCAGGGTCGCCGCGGCGGCCAAGGCCAAGGCGGCCGCTGCCGCCGCGGCCAAGGCCAAGGCCGAGCGCGAGGGCAAGCGCTGGGTCATGCCCATCGCCGGCGCGACCTTCACGTCGGGCTACGGCATGCGCTGGGGACGCATGCACTGGGGCAACGACTTCGGCACCGCGGTCGGCACGCCGCTGCGCGCCATGTCCAAGGGCACCGTCACCTTCGTCGGCCACCACGGCAACATGGGCAAGCTCGTCCGCATCAAGTACTGGGACGGCACCGAGTCCTACTACGCCCACATGGACAGCTACTCCGCCCACGTCGGCGAGTCCGTCATGCCGGGTGACATCGTCGGGCGGACCGGCAACACCGGTCGCTCCACGGGGCCGCACCTGCACCTCGAGATCCACCCGGACGGCGGCGGCGCGGTCAACCCCGCACCGTGGCTGGCTGCGAAGGGCCTGCAGTGAGCTGAGGCTCAACACGTCGCGAAGGGCGGCACCCGACGGGGGTGCCGCCCTTCGGCGTCCTCCGGCCCGTATGGCGTCCTCCGGCCCGTAGGCCGGGTGCCGCGGTCCGCGCGCGCCGGACATTCGCGGCCCGGAGAACCGGCGTCAGAGCTTCTCGAGCGGGGCGAAGCGCAGCAGGAAGCGCTTGACACCGGTGTCGCCGCCGAAATCGACCTCGGCCTGCGTCTTGTCGCCCTCGCCCATCGTGCGGACGACGGTGCCCAGCCCGAAGGTGTCGTGGGTGACCTTGTCGCCGGGCGAGAGCGGGATGATCGGACGGTTGCCCGGCGAGCGCACACCCGGACGGGCCGCGAGCGACGCGACGGCTGGTCGCTGGCCCCGGTGCCCGATCGCGGCGGCGCCGCTGAGCTCGCGCTCCCAGCTGAGCAGGTCGCCGGGGATCTCGTCGAGGAACCGGCTCGGCGGGTTGTACTGCGGCGCGCCCCAGGCCGAGCGCACGGCGGCCCGTGAGAGGTGGAGGCGCTCGCGCGCCCGCGTGATCCCGACATAGGCGAGTCGCCGCTCCTCCTCGAGCTCCTTGGGGTCGCCGAGCGAGCGCAGGTGCGGGAAGGTGCCGTCCTCCATGCCGGTGAGGAAGACGACGGGGAACTCGAGGCCCTTGGCGGTGTGGAGCGTCATGAGGGTCACGACGCCCTGCTCCTCGGCCTCGGCGGAGTCGGGGATCTCGTCGGCGTCGGCGACGAGCGAGACGCGCTCGAGGAAGTCCTCGAGGCTGTTGACCTCGCCGGTCTCGGCGCGGGCCTCGTCGAACTCGCGAGCGACGGCCACGAGCTCGGCGAGGTTCTCGATGCGCGTCTCGTCCTGCGGGTCGTGGCTGGCGCGGAGTTCGGCGAGGTAGCCGGACTTCTCGACGATGGCCTCGAGCAGGTCGGCGACACCGGCCTCGTCGTCGTCACGGACGGTGCCGAGGTCCTCGAGAAGCGCGGTGAACGCCTTGATCGACGCGATCGAGCGGGTCGCGATGCCTGGGGCGTCCTCGGGCCGCCCCAGGGCCGCGATGAACGGGATGCGCTCGCGCTCGGCGAGAGCGGCGATGACGGCCTCCGCCCGGTCGCCGATGCCGCGCTTGGGCACGTTGAGGATGCGTCGCAGGTTGACCGTGTCGGACGGGTTCGACAGGACGCGCAGGTAGGCCAGGGCGTCCTTGACCTCGCGGCGCTCGTAGAACCGGGTGCCGCCGACGACCTTGTAGGGCAGGCCGACCCGGACGAAGACCTCCTCGAGTGCACGCGACTGCGCGTTGGTGCGGTAGAAGACGGCGACGTCGCCGGGCTTCGTGCCGTGCTCGTCCCCGAGCCTGTCGATGCTGCGCGCGACGAACGACGCCTCGTCGTGCTCGTTGTCGCCGACGTAGCCGATGATCTGGGCACCGGCACCCGAGTCGGTCCAGAGGTTCTTCTTGCGTCGCGACTCGTTGCGCGAGATGACGGCGTTGGCGGCGGTGAGGATCGTCTGGGTCGAGCGGTAGTTGCGCTCGAGGAGGATCGTGCGTGCGTCCGGGTAGTCCTCCTCGAACTCGACGATGTTGCGGATCGTCGCCCCGCGGAACGCATAGATCGACTGGTCGGCGTCGCCGACGACGACGAGCTCGCTCGGCTCGACGCCGTGCTCGGTGCGCTTGCCCTCGTGCCCGACGAGCTCGCGGATGAGCTGGTACTGCGCGTGGTTGGTGTCCTGGTACTCGTCGACCATGACGTGCCGGAACCGGCGCCGGTAGTGCTCGGCCACGTCCGGGAACGCCTGGAACATGTGGACCGTGAGCATGATGATGTCGTCGAAGTCGAGCGCGTTCGCCTGCCGCAGACGACGTTGGTATGCCGTGTAGGCCTCTGCGAGCAGCCGCTCGGTGTGGGTGCCACCCGGGTTCTCCGCGCTGGGCTCCCCGCCCACGCGGGCGGCATACGTCTCCTCGTCGATGAGCTCGTTCTTGAGGTTGGAGACCTGGTGGCTGAACGTGCGCGGGTTGTAGCGCTTGGGGTCGAGGTCCATGTCACGGATGACCATCGACATGAGGCGCTGGCTGTCGGCGGCGTCGTAGATCGAGAACGTCGACCTCATGCCGACCTTGTCGGCCTCGCGGCGCAGGATGCGGACGCACGCGCTGTGGAAGGTCATGACCCACATGGCCTTGGCGCGCGGTCCGACGAGGTCGGCGACCCGCTCACGCATCTCGGCGGCGGCCTTGTTGGTGAAGGTGATCGCGAGGACCTGACCGGGCTGCACCCCACGGGCGGCCAACAGGTGGGCGATGCGGTGGGTGAGCACGCGGGTCTTGCCCGACCCGGCGCCGGCAATGATGAGGAGCGGGCTGCCGGCGTGCAGGACGGCCTCGCGCTGCTCCTCGTTGAGGCCCTCGAGGAGCGCCTCCGGGTCCTGCGCCCGCCCGCCCCACGCCGGGGCCGCGGGCGGCTCGGCGGAGGCGTCGTCGGCCACGGCCCACGACGGGACGCCGGCTGCGTTGACGAGCGCGGCGTGGGCGCTGTCGTGGGTGGCCGGGTCGGTCGCGGGGGCGTGGTCGGGGCGCGTGGTGGAGTCGGCGTGACCGAAGTCCATGCCGTCGAAAAGGGTGCTCATCTCGGGTCCAACCCTACGTCGTCGCACCCACACCGCAGACCCGTCCGCGGGGCGGCGGGCGGGCGCTCGGACGGGCTGCCGGCATACGGACGATCGGGAGAAGGCCGACCGCTCCACGGCTGCCGAGCCGTCCACGGGAACTGTCGACTGCCATGGGGGAGTCATCGGATCGGGACTGCGGAGAACCACTGGGTCAGGTTCGCCTGCAGCAGAACGGAACTCCCCACGGAACCCTTGATGTCGAACGCGTGTTCGACTAGCGTTGGATCATGGAAGCCACCGCTGCGCCTGACACCCACGAGGGCCGGCATGCCGCGCTCCTGGGCCAGGTCGCGGGGCTGACCACCGAGGAGCTCCTGGACGTCATCGAGTCCGCCCAGCGCGACAAGGACGCCGCGTCGGCGCGGCAGGCCCTCGCCCTGGCACACCTGTCCGCACGTGAACCGCACCTGCAGGAGGACGGCACCACGGTCGAGGTGCACCACGGCGTCGGCTACCAGCGCATGGACGCCCCTGAGCTTGCCGCGCCCCGGATGGGGGTGTCGGTGCACGTCGCCATTCGACGGGTGAGCCACGCGATCGACCAGCTAACCCGCACCCCGTCCGTCGTCGACGCCATGGCCCGCGGGGACCTCGACGAGCAGCGCGCCGCGGTCGTCACCGAGGGCACCGACTTCCTGACTGCCGAGTCGGCGGCCGCGGTCGTGGCGCTGGTCCGCCCGCGCTGGGCGGGGATGACCGTCGGTCCGCTGCGCCAGCTCCTGGCCCGAGCAGCCGCGATCGTCGACCCCGAGGCCGTCGCCGCCCACGCCGACGACGAACGCTCCCGCCGCGGACTGACCCGCAGAGTCGGCAGCCACGGCACCGACGCGTGGCGAGGCGAGTTCCTCGTCGAACAGTCCCGCGCCGCGTGGGCCGCGGTCACCGAGCTCGCCCGCACCAAGGTGCGCGACGGATCCGCACCCACCCTCGAGGTCGCTCGCGCCGACGCCCTCATGGAGCTCGTCCTGGACCACTGCGACGTGTCCGTCGTCGTCCACACCACCCGACCCGCCACCGACGAACCCACCCGCGCAGGGACGAGGACCGGCGCCACCCATGCCCGCGCCGGCAACGACAGCGACGGCGCTGACGCGGCACCTGTCGCACCCTCCGGCACGTCAGGCTCCGACGACGGGTTGATGGAGGTCGGTGGGCTCGGTGCGCCCGGCACGACGTTCCTTCCCCGCGCCTGGGTCGACGACGCCGACACCTCGACCGAGAAGTCGACGCGTCGGGACCTCGAACTGGTCTGCGACCCCGACACTGGCGCGTTGCTGTCCGGGGATGTGCCTGCGTCCTTGGCCTCCGGTCGCACCCGCCGCTTCGGCGGCTTCACCGGCAGCGACGAGTGCGCGGCCTACCGGATACCCGCCGCGATGGCCCGGCTCGTCCGGCTGCGCGACGGCGGCTGCCGCTTCCCCGGATGCTCCACCCCCGCGAGGCAGTGCGACCTCGACCACGTCCGGCCTTGGCCCACAGGACCCACCAGCCCGAGCAACCTCATCGCGCTGTGCCGCCACCACCACCGGATCAAGCAACGGGCCGGCTGGCGTGTGCACCTGCGCCCCGACGGCCGCGTGACGTGGCACGACCCCACGAACCACGCATCCACCACGTGGCCCGTGGACCACCTCCACCTCGCCGTTGCTCCCCGCTCCGCGCCCCGCCATGCCACCGCGGCCCGCAGCGTGCCGAGTAGTACATCCGCCACGGCAGCTCCCTCGACCTTCGAGGACGAGCTCGCAGCCCTTCTCGACCACAAGGCCATCCCACTGCAACGGCGCACCCGCTCCGAGGCCTGGGACGCCCGCGGCCACCGGGTTTCCGGACCACTGCCACGCACCGACTTCGGCTGCGGACACCTGCGAGACCACACCACCGGACGACACCGGACTGTCGCGCTCGAGATGGCTCACCGGTTCACCGGCGCCAGTGCCACCACGGACCCCGCAGCCTTCCCCTTCTGAGCACCAGCACCTCACGACCTCGACAACCCGCGTCGCAAGGGAACCGGAACTGGAGCCGGACGGCATACGGTGTCGTGCATGGCCTCGAGCAAGGGGAAGTTCGGCGAACCGGTGATCCTCGACGTGGCGGGCCACGAGGTCCGTCTCTCGAGCCCGGAGAGGGTCTACTTCTCCGAGCGCGGCGAGACCAAGCTCGACCTCGCGAACTACTACATCTCGGTGGGCGACGGCATCGTCAACGCGCTGCGTGAGCGGCCCACGATGCTCCACCGGTTCCCCGACGGGGTCGACGGCGACAAGGTCCACCAGAAGCGCGTCCCGCGCGGCGCCCCGCCGTGGCTCGAGACGGTGCGGCTGCACTTCCCGCGCTACGGACTGCACGCGGACGAGCTGTGCCCCACCGACCTCGCCCACGTCGTCTGGGCGGTGCAGATGAGCACCGTCGAGTTCCACCCCTGGAACAGCCGGCGCGCCGACACCGAGAAGCCCGACGAGTGGCGCATCGACCTCGACCCCATGCCCGACGCACCCTTCGACCGCGTGCGCCGGGTCGCCCACGTCGCGCACGAGGTCCTCGACGAGCTCGGCGCCACCGGGTGGCCCAAGACGAGCGGCGGACACGGGCTCCACGTCTATGTCCGGATCAAGCCCGACCACGGCTTCAAGGACGTCCGGCGCGCCGCACTCGCCTTCGCTCGCGAGGTCGAGCGGCGTGCGCCCGAGGACGTGACGACGACGTGGTGGCGCAAGGACCGCGACCCCGAGGCGGTCTTCGTCGACTACAACCAGAACGCCCGGGACCACACGATCGCGAGCGCCTACTCCGTGCGCGGCAACCCGACCGGCACCGTCTCGACGCCGATCCGCTGGGACGAGGTCGACGACGTCGAGCCGCAGGACTGCACGATCGCCACGGTCCCGAAGCGGTTCGCCGAGATCGGCGACCTCCATGACGGCATCGACGACGCCGTCTTCGACATCTCGCCCCTGCTCGAGTGGGCCGCGCGCGACGAGAAGGAGGGCGCCGACACCCCGCCGGATCCCGAGGACCAGGCCGAGGACGACGACACCGCACCATGAGCCCGATCCGCGCCCTGCGCCTGACTCGCGCATGAGCCCGGCCCACGACGGCGTCGCGAGGGTTGGCCCCGACCCGCACCCCATGACGGGCGAACCCTTCCTCTCCCCCGTCCCACCCGGAACGGGATGGCCGCGCGACCCCGCCGACGCGCGCACGCCCGTCGCGCACTCCCCCGCCGACGTGGCCGAGCTCGCCGCCTCGTCCGCCACGCTCGCCGACGTCGACGCCCGCGTCTCCGTGTGCCGGGCCTGCCCGAGACTCGTCGACTGGCGCGAGACCGTTGCGAGACAGGGCCGCCGCGCCTCCTTCGCCAACCAGCCCTACTGGGGTCGTCCGGGACCGTCGTTCGGCGACCCCGACGCCGACGCGCTCATCGTCGGCCTCGCGCCGGCAGCCAACGGCACGAACCGCACCGGGCGCATGTTCACCGGTGACGCCTCGGGTGACTTCCTCTATGCCGCGCTCCACCGCACCGGCTACGCGAACCAGCCGACCTCGGTCGCGGCGGGCGACGGTCTCGAGCTGGACGGCATACGGATCGTCGCGGCGGTGCGGTGCGCTCCCCCGGCGAACGCGCCCACGCCGTCGGAGCGCGCGACGTGCGCGACCTGGCTCGGACGCGACCTCGACCTCCTCGGCGACCGGCTGCGGGTGATCATGACGCTCGGCGAGATCGGCTGGCGCGGGGCGCTCGCGGCCGCGACGACCCTCGGCTGGGACGTGCCCCGACCGCGACCGCGCTTCGGCCATGCCGTCGAGACGACGCTGCGCACGCCGACCGGCCACCCCGTCCGGCTCGTCGGCTGCTTCCACGTGAGCCCGCACAACACCTACACCGGTCGGCTCACCCCGGACATGCTCGACGCGGTGCTCGCGAGTCTGCGTCCCTGACCGGGACTTTCCCCCGCACCTGCGGGTCTAGAGTGGCCTTCATGCCGCAGATGCGCCTTGCCGACGCCGCCCGCTTCCTCGGGGTCAGCGACGACACCGTCCGCCGCTGGGTCGACAGCGGAGCCCTCGACGCCGACACCGACGACGCCGGCCGCAAGGTCGTCGACGGCCACGCCGTCGCCCTCCTCGCCCGCGAGCAGGCCCGGACGGTCGCCGACCCCTCGAGCGTCGGACGCAGCGCCCGCAACCGGTTCGTCGGCCTCGTCACCGACATCACGATGGACACCGTCATGGCGCAGGTCGAGCTCCAGTGCGGACCCTTCCGCGTCGTGTCGCTCATGTCGTCCGAAGCCGTCCGGGAGCTGGGGCTCGAGCCGGGCTCGGTCGCCGTCGCCGTCGTCAAGTCGACGACCGTCATCGTGGAGACCCCGTGAGGAGCCTCCGGACGACGTCGTATGCCGTCCGCTCGCCCCATGGGTTCCGCGCGGCCTCCGCGGTCGTCGTGACCGCCGCCCTCCTCGCCCTTGCGGGCTGCACGAGCGACCGAGGCGCGGTCGAGCCGCTCGGCGACGACCCCGAGGTGACGACGTCGCGCGACCTCACCGTCTTCGCCGCGGCCTCGCTGCAGCGGCCGTTCGAGGAGCTCGGCCGGATCTTCGAGGACGCCCACCCCGGCGTCACCGTGCGCTTCAGCTTCGGCGGGTCGTCGGGCCTCGTCGCCCAGCTCGCGGAGGGGGCGCCCGGCGACGTCCTCGCCACGGCGAACGAGCCGACGATGGCCGACGCCGTGAAGGACTCCCTCGTCGCCGGCGACCCGAAGCCCTTCGCCTCGAACACCCTCCAGGTCGTCGTGCCCGCCGACAACCCGGCCGGGGTGAGGACGCTCGCCGACCTGGCGAAGCCGGGCACGCAGGTCGTCCTCTGCGCGCCGGCCGTCCCGTGCGGGGCCGCGAGCGCCGCGCTCGAGAAGGCGGCGGGCGTCGACATCCGGCCAGTGAGCGAGGAGCAGTCGGTGACGGACGTCCTCGGCAAGGTCCGGTCCGGCGAGGCCGACGCCGGGCTCGTCTACGTCACCGACGTCGCCTCGGCCGGCTCCGAGGTCACCGGGATCGACGTGCCGGAGGCTGCCGCAGTGGTCAACACCTATCCCATCGCGGCGCTGCGCGACGCGGCCGACGCCGGCCTCGCCGCCGAGTTCGTCGCCCTCGTCACCGGCACCGAGGGCGGGGAGGTCCTCGCCGACGCGGGGTTCCGGGCCCCGTGACGGGACGCTCCGTGACCAGCCTGGCCCTGCCGCGGTGGCTGCTCGTGCCGGCTGCCCTCGGCACGCTCTTCGTCGGTCTCCCCGTCGTCGCGATGGCGCTGAGCGTCGACTGGGGCAGCTTCGGGTCGCTCGTCACGAGCGACGCGTCGACCGACGCCCTGCTCCTCAGCCTTCGCACCGCGGCGGTGAGCACCATGCTCTGCCTCCTGCTCGGCATCCCCCTCGCCGTCGTCCTCGCCCGGACCTCGGGCACGGCCGCGACCCTGCTCCGGTCGGTCGTCCTCGTCCCGCTCGTCATCCCGCCGGTTGTCGGCGGCATCGCCCTGCTCCAGGCGTTCGGGCGGCGCGGGCTGCTCGGCTCGACCCTCGAGGTCGCCGGGCTCCAGGTCGCGTTCTCGACGACCGCCGTCGTCATCGCCCAGACCTTCGTCGCCATGCCCTTCCTCGTGCTCAGCCTCGAAGGGGCGCTGCGGACCGCCGGCACGCGCTTCGAGGAGGTCGCGGCGACGCTCGGTGCCGCGCCGACGACGGTCTTCCGCCGGGTGACCCTGCCGCTCGCCCTCCCCGGCCTCGTCTCGGGCACGATCCTCGCCTTCGCCCGGTGCCTCGGCGAGTTCGGCGCGACGATCACCTTCGCGGGCAGCCTCCAGGGCACGACCCGCACCCTGCCGCTCGAGATCTACCTCCAGCGCGAGAGCGACCCGCGGGCAGCGGTCGCCCTGAGCCTCGTCCTCGTCGCCGTCGCCGTGCTCGTCATCGGGCTCACCCGAGCGCGGCGCGAGCCCGTGGGCGGGGTCGTGTCGTGACCCTTCCCCTGCACCTGCGGGTCGGCGTCGACGCGAGGGATGTCGACGTCGACCTCACCGTGGCCGCCGGCGAGACGCTGGCCCTGCTCGGGCCCAACGGCGCCGGCAAGTCCACCGTCCTCGCTGCCGCGGCCGGGCTCGTCACACCCGACTCCGGGACCGTCCGGCTCGGCGACCGCACCCTCTCCGACGCCACAACGCACGCATGGGTGCCCCCGCACCGCCGCGGCATCGCGCTCCTCGCCCAGGACGCCCGGCTCTTCCCCCACCTCAGCGCCCTCGACAACGTCGCCTTCGGCCCGACCGCCTCCGGCGAGGGACGAGCCGCGGCCCGCGAGCGCGCGGCGCACTGGCTCGCGGAGGTGGGGATGACGGCATACGAGCGCCGCCGGCCACGCGAGCTCTCGGGAGGCCAGGCTCAGCGGGTCGCGATCGCCCGCGCGCTCGCGACCGAGCCCGACGTCCTGCTCGTCGACGAGCCGCTCGCCGCGCTCGACGTCGAGTCGGCCCCCGACGTGCGCGACCTGCTCCGCCGCGTGACCCACGACCGGACGACCGTCCTCGTCACGCACGACGTCCTCGACGCCGCCCTGCTCGCCGACCGGGTCGCCGTGATGCACGAGGGCCGTGTCGTCGAGGAGGGCGAGACCGGGCGGGTGCTCAGCCGTCCGACGAGCGACTTCGGGGCGAGGTTCGCCGGGCTCAACCTCGTGCGCGGCGTCGCGAGCGCCGGCGACCTCCGCATGCCCGACGGCCGCCTCCTCCACGGGATCGCCGAGACCCATCTCGTCGACGGCGCCCCCGCGTCGGCGGTCGTCTCGCCGTCGGCCGTGAGCGTCCATCTCGAGCCGCCGCACGGCAGCCCACGCAACAGCCTCGACGCGACCGTCACCGACCTCGAGCCGCACGGGCAGCTCGTCCGGGTGCGCACCGACCTGCTCAGTGCCGACATCACGCCGCCGGCCGTCGCCGACCTCGGCCTGCGCCGTGGCAGCGCCGTCGTGCTGTCGGTCAAGGCCACCGAGGTCCACCTGCACCCGGCCTGACTCCCGTCGCTAGCCTGAGGTGATGACCTCAGGTTCCGCGCTGCCCGAGACCGCCCCCGCCCTCGTCGTCCCCCGCAACGGCGGCTCCGACGTCCTCGAGGTGCGCGACCAGCCGCTGCCCGAGCCCGGTCCGGCACAGGTCCTCGTGCGGGTGGCCGCCGCGGGCGTCAACTTCATCGACACCTACCAGCGCGAGGGCGTCTACCCGATCCCCACCCCGTTCGTCTCCGGCAGCGAGGGCGCCGGCGAGGTCGTCGCCGTCGGCGAGGGCGTCACCGACTTCGTCGTCGGCGACCGCGTCGCCTGGGGGCAGGGGCTCGGCTCCTCGCAGGCCTACGCGCCCGTCGACACCAAGAACCTCGTCCACGTCCCGCCGGGCGTCGAGCTCGAGACCGCGGCCGCCGCGATGCTCCAGGGCCTCACCGCGCACTACCTGTCGACGAGCACGTATGCCGTCCAGCAGGGCACCGTGGCCCTCGTCCACGCCGCCGCCGGCGGCGTCGGCCAGCTCCTCACCCAGATGATCAAGATGCGCGGCGGCCGGGTCATCGCCACCGCCGGCTCGCCCGAGAAGCTCGAGACGGCCAAGCAGCGTGGTGCCGACGAGGTCATCGACTACACCCAGGTCGACGACCTCGCCGCCGCCGTGCGCGAGCTCACCGACGGGGTCGGTGTCGACGTCGCCTACGACGGCGTCGGCAAGGACACCTTCGAGGCCTCCCTTGCCTCGCTCAAGCCGCGCGGGCTCATGGTGCTCTACGGCGGCGCGAGCGGGCAGGTCCCGCCCTTCGACCTCCAGCGGCTCAACAAGATGGGCTCGCTCTTCGTCACCCGGCCCAGCCTGGGCGCCTACATCGCGACCCCGGACGAGCTGCGGGCGCGCACGACCGAGCTCTTCGAGTGGATCGAGTCCGGCGACGTGGAGGTGACGATGGGCGGGCGCTACCCCCTCGAGGACGCGCGGACGGCATACGACGACCTCGAGGGACGCCGCACGCAGGGCAAGCTCGTCCTCGTCCCCTGAGGGACGAGGGCGGGCGCGGGCCCGGCGCCGTCAGCCCCAGAGGACCGCGACGAGCGTGTTGACGATCGCGAGCGCGCCCGCGGCGTGGACGAGGTTGGGGTTGCCCTGACCGCGGCGCTGACGACCCGCGGCGATCTCCGCGCACGCAGCGACGCCGAGGGCGACGAGCAGCTTGACGGCGATCTTCGTGTGGTTGACGTCGCCGTCGTCCGCCTCGTTGATGCCGACGAGTGCCAGTCCGGTGAGGATCTGCGCCCGGGCGCCCCAGACGAGGGCCGGCGTCGGCACGCCCCGCTTCACCACGACGCTGCCGACGATGGCGAGCAGGCCGAGGAGGTGGAGGACGAGAACGACGATCTTGAGGGCATCCATGCGCGGAGGCTATCTAGCGCCCCAGTTCAGACGAGACGCCGCCCCATCGCCCACGCCGTGAGCTCGTGGCGCGACGACAGCTGGAGCTTGCGGAGCACCGACGAGACGTGGGTCTCGACCGTCTTCACCGATATGAAGAGCTCCTTGGCGACCTCCTTGTACTGGTAGCCGCGGGCGATGAGCCGCATGACCTCGCGCTCACGCGCTGAGAGACGGTCGAGCTCCTCGTCGACCTCGGCGATCTCGCCGGCCGCCGCCCCGAACGCGTCGAGGACGAACCCCGCGAGCCGCGGCGAGAAGACCGCGTCGCCGTCGGCCACCCGGCGCACCGCGGTCCCGAGGTCGCGGGCGGTGATCGTCTTGGTGACGTAGCCGCGGGCGCCGGCCCGGATGACGGCGATGACGTCCTCGGCGGCGTCCGAGACCGACAGGGCGAGGAAGCGCACCGGCGCACCGGCCAGCGACTCGACTCCGAAGCAGCCGTTGATGACGTCGGCCCCGCCCTTGCCCGTGCCTCCGGGCAGGTGGACGTCGAGGAGGACGACGTCGGGCTGCGTCTCGCGCACGACCTTGACCGCCGACTCGACGTCCGGCGCCTCGCCGACGATCTCGATGGCCGCGCCGGCCTCCTCGGCGAGCTCGCTGCGCACGCCGGTGCGAAACATCCGGTGGTCGTCGACGAGGACGACGCGCACGGGCGCGGTTCCCTGGGCCTTGGGCTGGGTGGACATCACTCGTCTCCTTCGAGAGGCGGCAGCGTGAGCTCCACCTCGGTCCCGTCCTCACGGCGGCGGACCCGGGCGGTCCCGCCGTGTCGTTCCATCCTGCCGAGGATCGAGTTGCGCACGCCGAGCCGGTCCTCGGGGACGTCGTCCATCTCGAAGCCGTCGCCCCGGTCGCGCACGAACGCCTCGACCCCGGTGGGACCGATCTCGACGTATGCCGTCACCGGCGGCTTCCCGTGCCGCGTCGCGTTGAGCATCGCCTCGCGCATCGCGCGAGCCAGCGCGGTGCCGTGCTCCTCGAGGGGCCGGTCGCCGGTGACGACGAGGTCGATGACGACACCGCTGTGGTCCTCGACGTCGTGGGCGGCGGCGGTGACGGCGGTGGCGAGGGTCTCGTCGGAACCGGCGGGGCCGGCATACAGCCACGAGCGCAGCTCGCGCTCCTGGGCACGGGCGAGCTGGGTGACCGACGCGGGGTCGTGCGAGCGACGCTGGATGAGCGCGAGGGTCTGGAGCACCGAGTCGTGGAGGTGCGCGGCGATGTCGGCACGCTCGTTGGCGCGGGCGGCGACCTCCTGCTCCTCGCGGTAGTCACGCCAGAGCCGGACGACCCACGGCGCGGCGATGAGGGCGCAGCCGATGAGGACGGCGACCGTCGCGAGCAGCGCGTCACCCATCTCGGCGAGCGACCCGCCGCGGATAGTGAGGACGAGGATGCCGATGACGGCGACGACGATGCCGAGCCCGAGGCGCAGCCAGAGCATGCCACGGTCCTGCTGCTGCGTGCCGAGCCACTTGGTGCGCTCGGCGTCGTCGAGGTGCGACCACGCGACGGTGACGCCGACGGCGATGAGGATGAGCGGCAGGAGCACCCCGGCGCGCACGTCGACACCCGAGAGCTGGAGGCCCACGACGGCCCCGATGAGGACGAGCAGTGCGCCGGCGGCGACGAACAGCCCCCAGCGCGACTCGCCGAGCCCGCTCACCACCCGCAGGGCGCCGGGCTCGCGCTGGCCCCCGACGGTGTCGCTCGACGGGGTGACCGCCCAGAGGAAGAGATAGATGGGCAAACCCGGCCCGAGGACCGCGAGCACGACGAAGACGATGTGGACCGCCCGCCGGCTGACCTCGAGGTGCTCGGCGATGCCCACGCACACCCCGCCCACCCAGCGCCCGTCGAGGGGTCGGGTCAGCGGCGGACGCCCCGGGGTGGGGACGTCCGCGGGCGACGTGACGCGCTCGTAGGGGGTGGGCACGACTCCATCCTGACGCACGATCGCCGTGCTCGTGACCCCTGCAGGGGTGTCGTGGGGGTCCCCTCAGGGAGTCGTCAGGGTCGACCCTCATGGCAGGGGACATCCAGGTCGAGCACTCTGGATGACATGACGCAGACACCGCACCAGGCGCAGACCGGCGCCGACTCCCAGGGCCGCCCGCAGGGCAACAGGTTCTGGGACGACATCCTCTCCACCGGGCTCCGCCGCGACCGCTCCCGCCAGTGGTTCGCCGGGGTGTGCTCCGGCATCGCCCGCCGGGTGGATGTCGACCCGGTCCTCATCCGCGCGGCGTTCATCGCCCTCACCCTCTTCGGTGGGTTCGGCATCGTCGCCTACCTCGTCGCCTGGCTGCTCCTGCCGGACGAGAGCGGCCGCATCATGGCCCGTGACGCGCTCGACCGCCAGAACGGCGCCGACTCGACGGGCGCGATCGTCATCTCCGTCATCGCCCTCCTCGTCATCGCCGCGATCGTCTTCGGCGACAACGGCTTCCTCATCGGCTGGGGCGTCATCCCCCTCGCGATCGTCGGGTGGCTCTTCTGGCGCCACGAGCAGGGCAAGCGCAACGCCTCGTGGCAGGCCGCCCCCGGCGCCGCGAGCCCCGACCACGTCACGACGACGTATGCCGCGAGCGCACCTCCCGCTCCCTCCTGGGCGAACGCTCCTGTCGGCACGAACGCCCCGGCCGCGACGACCGCGCCCGTGGCGGGCCCCGCCGCCGCTGCCGGCGCCCCGGTGATGGGCGCTGCCTCCGCGGCTCCGACGACCGGTGGCCACGTACCGCCCAC